>JAGCVW010000037.1 GCA_017962165.1 Bacteroidales bacterium
CGGCGGGCCAGACGGAGAAGCAGCAATCGAGCGCATCGTCGGCAGATTAACTGTCCTTCCGTCCAAAGATGGATTCCGCGAGGCGGCCAGACAGTACGTTCGGTTAAAAGCCAAGGGTGAGACTATCGAAGACCTTGACCTATTCATTGGCAGTACGGCAATAGTCAATGACCTATATATGGTTACTGAAAACGTGAAACACCTCTCACGCCTGGAGAATATCAGAATTCTTTAAACGTTCGCTGCCCGGAGCATATAAAAAAAGACCGACCCTGAGGCCGGTCTTTGTGTTTGACTCAAATCTTTCGATTAGAACAGGTAGGCTACGCCGACATACCACTGGGCATCGTTGACCTTGGTGTTGTCTGCGCTGGAACGGTTGAGGAGACCGATGTCGTAGCCAGCCTTGATGCGGACGGTGTTCATGACATCGACACCGACGCCGGCGCCGAGGAAGAGGTTCATGCGGCCGTAGTTGCTGTCGTCACCATAGTTGTCGGTGATGGTCACATCGTCGTTGATGTTGTTGGTGAACTTACCCTTGGAGGAAAGGCCGAATGCGAAGCTGGGGCCTGCGAAGGCGAAGAGCTTGAGGTCGTTGCCCAAAGCGTAAGAATAGTTGAAGAGCACGGGGACTGCGAGATAGAGCTCGGTAGTCTTGGTGGTTCCGGAAACACCGAGGATGGTGGTGGTGGTGGTGCGGGTCAGGAATTCTCCCTTGAGTCCGGCGACGACGCCGAGGCCCTGGCCAAGATCGATGGTGTAGTCAGCACCAGCATAGAAACCGTTTGAAGGGGTTGTGTTGGTGGTGGTAGTGCTACCGGAAGTGTAGCTGCTCTTCTGGGTGTTGGCGAGATAGCCGGCTCCGACAGAGATCTGAGCGAATGCGCTGGTAGCTGCTACAGCTACGAGTGCAAGAGTCATAAGAACCTTTTTCATGGTATTGATTAAAGTTTGTTGCAGTTAAAGCGGTGCAAAGTTAGGAAAAATAACTAAAACAGCAAATCCAGGACTTATCTGGCACGCAGCACCTCGCCGTTGTCCCTGACGATAGCCCTCTTGAAGCGCTCGGTGTAGCCGGGCTGGGTGAGGTCTTCCGGGGTGCCCTCATGGTACTTGGTGTGCTTGAAATTACCCTTGGCGTCCTGGGCTTTGACGTTGCCGTCGATGAACTTGACGAGCAGCGTCTCTTCGAGCTTGACCCATGACTTGAACTGCTTCTGGGCGGTGTTGACCGTGAAGGTTGTCATCTGCTTGACGGCCTTATCCGCCTTGCCGGAGATGACCATATCTGCCAGCTTCTTGTCCATTTCGGGGACCGCCTTGTTCATCTGCTCGTTCTCGAAGGCGTCCACCCTCTCGCGCACAAACGGCTCCATCTGGTTGTACATCCTGTAGCAGGAGTTCGAGACGCGGTTGTTGATCCAGAATGCCGACTTGGCGGAATAATGGAGCAGGTCTCCATTACCCACTTTGAAGCACTCGGGCACCTCGGTCGAGCTGACGTAGATGGGGGTCAGCCATGAGGTCGCGGTATCGTCCACGCCGAACCAGATAAGTGCGCCGACAGCATCCGGAAGGCTCGGGCGCGCCTGAGCCACGAACCAGAAGCCGGTCTGCTGGGTGGCGATAGCCCTTTCGTTGACGTATTCGTCGCCGTCGACCTTGAAGCTCATCGGCCTCCAGCGGTAGGGGCAGGCGTTTCCGCCCGCTCCGGCATCTACCCTCATGTCCATGGGCGTCCCCTCGAAGTGGTCGCGCATGGCGTCAGCCACATCCTTGACCGTGATCTTGCGCAGCGGCTTGACGAACAGCGGCATCTCGCCCTTGAGGTCGTGGCCCATCGCATAGCTCAGGTAGTCATCGGCCGAAGCGCCGCGCTCGCTGCCATATGCGTCCATGAAGGTGAAGTGGCCGTCGCACAGGATGTTGAAGGCGGACCATACGCGCGATTCGCAGCCGCGGGCGCCGCCGAAGTCGAGCGGGTTGTAGGCGTCACGGAAGCTGAATTCCTCGTCTGTGCCATTGAACCAGCCGTTGGCGCGGGCGAAGCTGATGACGTCCTCCGAGTACTGGCAGTTTCCGGAGTCATGGAGGGGGAAGCGGGTGATGCGGGCCTGGTTGGCATGGGCGCAGATGTAGCCGTCGGGCACACGGCGAGCCACCCAGACGATGCCTTTTTCACTTCCCTTGCCAACGAGGTCCATGATCCAGGCCTCATCCTTGTCGGCGATGGAGAAGGTCTCGCCCTCCGAGCAGTAGCCGTAGGTGTTGGCAAGGTCGGCTATGATCTTGATGGCTTCGCGGGCTGACTTCGCGCGCTCGAGCGCTATGTACATGAGTGAGCCGTAGTCCATCAGGCCGTCTTTGTTGATCTGCTCCTCGCGTCCGCCCCATGTCGTCTCGCCGATGATGAGCTGGTGCTCGTTCATGTTGCCCATGCGCTGGTAGGTCTGCGCGACCTCGGGGATCTTGCCCAGAGGCCTGTAGGTGTCCCATTCTATCACCTGGCGCATGGCTCCCGGCTTGAAGGTTCCGGCCGGCTTGAGGTAAAGCTCACCGTAGAGCCAGTGGGAGTCCGCGGCATATGAGACCATGGTCGAGCCGTCGGCGCTGGCCTCTTTAGTTACGATGATGTTGGTGCATGCGAAGATGTCTGAAGCGTTTAGGATAAACAGCGCTGCGGCTGCAATCAGAAGCTTGTTTTTCATTTTATCTTGGAATTGATTAATTTTGCGTGCTTACTGTGGTTTAGCAAATATAATGAAATTATTCCGCATACTGGCTTTCGCCCTGGTTTTAATGCCCCTGTCCGTTCGCGCCCAGGAGCAGAAAACGCCCGAGCAAAGGGAGAAGGAAGTGCGGGAATGGATAGACAAAGAGGTTGAGAAATATACCAACATGCTCGATCTCGACTTCGCCCAGGAGTTTTATGTAGACTCGATCCTGACACACGATTATTTCGCAATGATGGCCGAGCAGGCCGAAAAGAGCAAGGCGAAAGTGTCCAGTACTGATATCTACCAGGCTGTCCAGGACAAGTGGTCGGAGCGCATCTATGTGGCTTTCCGCAAGGTGCTCGACGACGATCAGTGGGCAAAATACCTGAAAAGCGGAGCAGCGAAGGATAAGAAAGCGCGCGACAAGCGCGAGGCGAAACGCTCGTCAAAGCAGTTATGAAAAAAGAAGATATACAGCAGGTGATTTCGGAGCTTCAGGCTCTGAAGTGCGAGACACTGAAGGATGTTGAGGAGGCCAGGGTGCATTTCCTCGGGAAGAAGGGCGTAATCACGGCCCTGTTCGAGGAGTTCCGCACCGTGGACCGTGAGCAGAAGGCGGAGTTCGGCCGTCCGCTAAACGAGCTTAAGCAGCTCGCGATAGCGAAGGTCGAAGAGCTCCGCGAGGCGCTCGCAGTGTCCGAGGCCGCTTCCGGGCCTAGGGAGGACCTCTCGATGCCCGGCGACGCCCTCGAACTTGGCTCGCGCCACCCCGTGAGCATAGTCCGCAAAGAGATTGTCGATATCTTCCGCAAGTTTGGCTACGACGTGGCCGAGGGTCCGGAAATCGAAGACGACTACCATGTCTTCGAGGCCCTGAACTTCCCTCCCAATCACCCCGCCCGCGACATGCAGGACACCTTCTTCGTGTCCGCCGGACATCCCAATCCGCTGCTTCTGAGGACCCACACCTCATCCGTGCAGGTGCGCACCATGGAAAAGATGGCGCCGCCCATCCGCGTCGTCTGCCCCGGCCGCGTTTTCCGCAACGAGGCCATCAGCGCCCGCGCCCACTGCATCTTCCATCAGATCGAAGGCCTGTACATCGACGAAAATGTGACCTTCGCCGACCTTAAGCAGGCAATCCTTCTGTTCGCCCGCGAGATGTTCGGCCCCGAGACCGAAATCCGCATGCGCCCTTCGTACTTCCCCTTCACCGAACCTTCAGCCGAGGTGGACGTCAGTTGCAACATTTGCCATGGCAAAGGCTGCAACATCTGCAAGGGTACCGGCTGGCTCGAGATTCTCGGCTGCGGAATGGTCGATCCCAATGTACTCGAGGCATCCGGGATTGACCCCAGGAAATACAGCGGCTTCGCCTTCGGCATGGGCCTTGAGCGCATCGCCATGCTGAAATGGCAGGTCAACGACCTCCGCCACTACTTTGAAAACGACCTGCGGTTCCTCCGCGAGTTCAATACGGCAGTTCAAGTTTAACCACAATTATTACTTATATGACAAAAAGATTCTTTATTGCTCTTTTCGCCGCCTGCGCTCTTCTGGCAGTAGGTTGCGACGAGAAGGACGGTCCGGGAACGACTTCCGACGAACCGGCAACGCAGTCTGACTTTGTCGGCAAATGGGGCTGGGGTGAAAACGTAGCCTTCGAACTTAAGGCCGACGGTACTTACGCCGAAGGTTCCAACTCCGGAACATGGGCTTATGCAGACGGTAAAATCTCTGTCACTTCCACCGGCGAAGAGGACATGACTACGGACGTTATCCTTACCGGAGGCAAAGCATGGCTTGTCTTCGTTTCCGAGTTTGGTGAAGGAAACTATAAAATGCGCAACTTCTCCAGTTACAGGAAGATTGGTGCTACGGTGAATTCGGCAGCACTTACCGACGGGAGGTGGGATTCTCCCCACGACGGCTACGCTCCCAAGGAGTACGCCAAAGACACCGATTACGGCATCTGCATGGTAGTTAAGGGCAAGACCGTTGACCTTTATGTTCCCGTTTGGGGCTTCCACGTCCAGGGTGAATTCACCATCACCGACGGCAAACTTCATATCGACACCGACGAGGATCATGTCTGGAAGGCGGCCTACTGGGAGATCGAAGGCGACTACGGCTCCATAGGCTTTTTTGCCTCCGGATGCCCCGACGAAGAGCACCAAGATACCTGGGACGATTCCTATGGCTCCATCAACGCCGAGACCTTCGAGCCGCAGGCTCCTTATAAGTGGTGCACCATAAGCGAAATCCTTGCTATGGGCGAAAAGCCCAGGCCCGGCGACCTTGATTATGAGGCTCACCGGCTTGAATTCAAGTACATGGTTTACGAGTGGGGTGAGAACGAATACAATATCGCCCTCGAATTCTGCGACCTCGACTTCTGCGTCGCCGCCGACGGCAAAAACGCCTACAGCAACGGTCCCGCACGCAGCCCCTGGTTCTACAAGCGCTAAACAAGGACCACGCTCAACGAAAAAACGCAACCCGATGGGCTGCGTTTTTTTGTTGAGCGGAAAACGGGGCTCGGACCCGCGGCGTCGCTTTGGCGACGCCTTCGCTTCCACGTTACCCCCCGGCGTCACCGCCGCCGACCCCTCGGGGGTCTGTTGAGGTCGCGGGTAGCACCGAACTACATAAAAAACAAAACGACCGCCACAAGGACGGTCATTTGTTTTTAGCGGAAAACGGGGCTCTGACCCGCGGCGTCGCTTTGGCGACGCCTTCGCTATCACGTTACCCC
>JAGCVW010000038.1 GCA_017962165.1 Bacteroidales bacterium
AACCAGGGAGCCGTAACCGATACGCTCCGTATGCCCACCCTCGAAGAGGCCCTGCTCTGCACCAAAGACCGCATCTGCGTCAATATCGACAAGGGCTTCGACTACTACGACGAGGTGCTCAGGCTCACCGAGAGTCTGGGTGTGACCGACCAGGTGCTCATCAAGAGCAAGAAGAGCATCGATGTGGTCGATTCCAGGCAGGCCGGTTACGGGCACAACGTGATGTATATGCCGGTTGTGGATATCCAGAAAGAGGCCGGATTTGCACTATTCAACTCATATATGGAGCAGGGGATAGTGCCCCTCGCCTATGAGCTTTGCTGGCAGAGCAACGATGACGGACTCTTCCTCGACTGCGCCCGCAAGGCCATCGCCCAGGGCTCGAAAGTGTGGGTCAACACTCTCTGGGCATCCCTTTGCGGCGGTCTCGGCAACGACGACGATGCCGCATTCGAGTGTGATGACCCGGGTGAAGTGTATCAGCAATATATCGATGCCGGTGTGTCGATGATCCAGACCGACCGTCCCGAACTTCTCATCGGATGGCTCACAAGGAAAGGCCATCATACCCTCAAATAAGTATAGTCATGCTTGATCGGAAGACACTCAAAACATACAACCGCAGGAAGTGGGAGACCATCATTGCGGCCACTTTTGCATACGCGCTGTACTATGTCTGCCGCCTGTCGATGGGCGTGCTCAAGCAGCCTATAATCGATGCGGGACTGCTCAGTGCAACTCAGCTCGGTATCGTAGGCGCTTGCCTTTACTGGACTTACGCAGTGGGCAAACTCATCAACGGATTCCTCGCCGACAGCGCCAACATCCGCCGTTTCATGGCAACCGGCATCACCATCTCCATCGCGATGAACCTCATTATGGGCATCCTCGGTGTGAGTGCGAGCAGCGGGACCGTGGGCAACACAATTCTTTTCTCGCTGTTCTGTGTCCTTTGGGCGGCCAACGGCTGGGCCCAGTCGATGGGCGCTCCCGCCTGTATCGTGGCGATGTCGCGCTGGCTGCCGCTCAAGACTCGCGGCACGTTCTACGGCATCTTCAGCGCTTCTCACAACATTGGTGAAGGCCTGTCGTTCGTCTTCGTCGGCTCCATAGTGGCTGCTTTCGGGTGGCTGTGGGGCTTCTTCGGTGCCGCCCTTGCCGGTGTGGTAGGCCTTGTCATCGTGCTTCTGTTTTTCCACAACTCTCCCGAGAGCAAGGGCCTTTCTGCTATCGAAGTGCTCTCCGGCGAGATGACCGAGGAGGAGTATGAGCGCGAAAAAGACAATCTCATCAAGGGAGCTGCCGATGCCAAGGCGGCGGCACGTGATGAGACCAGGCGGATGCAGAAGCAGGTTATCAAGAACCCCGGGGTCTGGGTGCTGGCAGCAGCGAGTGCATTTATGTATATGAGCCGTTACGCCATCAACGAATGGGGAACTATCTTTCTGCAGGAGACCAAGGGCTACGATCTTGCCGAGGCAGCCACTATCATAGGCATCAATCCGGTATTCGGGATCATCGGTACCGTGGTGTCCGGCTGGCTGTCCGACGTGCTCTTCAAGGGCGACCGCAGGTATCCCGCCTTCGTGGCCGGCCTTCTCGAATCCATCGCTCTTGCGCTGTTCCTCTACGGTGGTCCTGCCAAGTGGGTCAACATCCTTGCCATGGTCCTTTTTGGCATCGCTATCGGTGTGCTGATCTCGTTCCTCGGCGGACTTATGGCAATTGACCTTGTCTCCAGAAAAGCGTCCGGTGCGGCTCTTGGTATCGTAGGAGTAGCTTCCTATGCGGCCGCAGGCCTCCAGAACATCATCACTGGCGTGCTGATGGACACCAATGCCACGGCAGGAGCACACGATTTCACCTATGTAAGTATGTTCTGGCTTGGGGCGGCGATCATCTCATTCCTGCTCCCCATGCTGAACTGGAAGCGTAAACAACAGGTTATCGCATAATGAGAAAAAGATTTCCAATAATCCTCGCCGTCGTGGTTTTGGCCGCAGCCTCTTGTCAGCCCGACATGAAACTGCAGTACGCGATGGGCGGCGGAGTCGAAAAAGACGAGACCCTGCCTGCCGAATCGGAGGGGAAAAAGACAAATTTCTCCATTTCTTCCGAGACTGGTTCGCTGCGCGAGACCATCGGCGCCGGCAGGCATGAGTTCTCTTCCGAGGATGTCATTTACCTCCGCTCGGAGTATTACAGTCCAGAGGTGGGCGAAGATGGAAGCATTTCCCTAAACGTAGGAACAGTGTCGAGCGGCAGTTATCTGCTCTTCTGTTTCCCGAAGGGGTCCAGATACTGGTACAGGTCCAAGGATGGCAATCCCCTGGGCGATCTTGTGATTCCCTATTCGCAGTTTTACCGCTCTACAGTCGATTCTCTCAAGTATTATCCTCTGTACAGCAGGTACGAAGGCGGAAGTGGAGGCAACCTCGAATTCAAGGAAATAGTCGCCGCCGTCGGCATTACCGTCAAGGGCAGCGCCACTCTGGCGTCCGTCCATCTTCAGAACAAGTCTACGGACCAGACTCTTTCCGACAATCTCGCCGGAATCGCCTCGTTCGACCTGCAGGACGGTTATGTGTTGCAGGAAGGCGTCAACTTCGTCAATCTCAACTGTACGGACGGGGGCAAGGGCGTGAGCGTAAACGGAGAAGGGAAGACTTTCTATCTGCTGGTCGCTCCCGGAAACTACTCCTCGGGACTTACCCTCACCCTGACAGGAATGAACCATAAAGGCCAGGTCTTCGATCTCGACGGGTTTGAAATAGCGGCCGGAGAGGTTAAGAACTTCGAGGTTACATACGCTCCCGAGTCGGACCTGCTTTTCTTCGAACACTTCGACAACTTCGTCTGGGGAGGCAATGTCCAAGGCAACAGCGCGGTCGCCTCGTATTCGGCCGATGATCTTGCCAGTCCTTCACCCAATCGCAGCGGCTACGAAGAGGCTTTCGCGAGTATCGGGGTGACAACGCCCGGCTCGGCCTTCATTCAGGCCAACTGGACGACCATCGAGGGAAGGACCGTGTCCGAGCGTCCGAGTGTCAGCAAGAGTTATCTCGCCAGCCGTAACATCTCCGACTACACCTACCTTTACAGGTGTCAGGAATACCAGGGCTGTATCAGCGTTGGCGGCGGCGACGAGATCCGCGGCGGCCTCCAGCCCTCGAAAACTTTCTTTGAAGACGAGGTGAGTCCGCGTCTGTCAGGCGAGCCCTACTACGGCCTGAAGGTATCGTACGACATCTGTCTGCGCTACGGTACCCAAGACTCATTCTGCTCTCAGCTCACAGGAAGCGGCATCGCTTCCAGGCTTGTGGTAGACGGGGTGGATGTCCCTCTTGAGAACACCATTGACGGCACAAATACATATACCTACAACTTCCAAAACGTGTGTGAGTTGCGCCGTTCCGACATCCCCGGTCCCTCGAGCGATCGCAACGCCGAAGGCTGGCACCACGTGGAGGTTACGTTCTCCAATCTGAACGAGATATCGCGCCTGAGTCTTTGGGGCACCGACGATTCCAACACCTTAAAGCACGGAGTCTTTATTGACAATCTCGAGATTCGTTATGTCCCGGTCGAACATCCCTCTGACAAGCTCCGTGTCCTGCTCTACAACATTCAGAACGGAATGTGGGCCGACCAGGGAAACAATTTTGACAATTTTGTCGCCTTCGTCAAGAAACTTGACCCGGACGTGTGTGTTTTCTGCGAGGGTCAGAGCCTTTGGAATACGGGGGCTGCCAGTTATTCATCCAGCTCGTCATACCAGCTTTTCACTAATCAGGCCGGACTTCAGGACCAGACTACTGTCAACGCGGCTGACACTCTCTTGAGTCCCCAGTGGGCGACTCTCGCAGCGCGCTTCGGCCATCCCTACCACGCAGTAAGCATGTACAGGGATCCGTATCCTCAGGTCATTACTTCCAAGATGCCCATTACCACTGTAATGAGGATAGCCAGGGCTAAAGATCTCCAGGGCAGGGGAACCACCCTGATCCACGGCGCAGGCCACTTCCAGATAACAGTCGGCTCGCAGACCATCAACTTCGTGAGCTTGCACCTCTGGCCGATGAAATATGCTCCCGGCTCGGCGGACACCGAAGCCAACAGGGCGACCCTCAAGGGTTACGATTACGCGCGACGCGAGGTCGAAGCTCTGCTGGGCATCACGGTAAACGGCGAAGGCTACGGCGACAACTGGCTGATTATGGGGGATACTAACTCCATCTCGCCTCTTGACGACGAGTATTACGACAAAGAAGATTATGACCGCTGGGATAAGGAGGGTAACAAGTGGGTGCAGCCCCACGAAATATTCCTCAGTGACAACTGGAGACTCCCGCTCTTCGATATGCTTCGTCAGGGAGAGGGCTCTTATTACACCGGTCCCGGGCGCTTTATGGCTTCCACTTCAAGCTATGCCCGAATGGATATAATGTATGGAAGCGAGTCTATGAGAAGGAAGGTGACCGGCCTGTCGCTGATGATCAATGATACGTTCAGCAGAATAAGCAGCAGTGCCGTTTATGACCCGGAATCGGACGAGAAACATCCCAAGGTGCCTTCTGACCACCGTCCTCTTTTGATTGAATTTGATATGTCGAAATGATGAGAAATATCAGTACAACAATAAAACTGTGCCTGGTGATTTGCACCTCGCTGCTCTCGGTTTTCTCTTGCAGGAAACAGGATCCGAATGCCGAGAGGAGCGACCTTATCCGGGTATATGATTCAGCAGACAGCAAGACGCCCATCGACAGTGCCTGGGTAAGCGTCTCAGGAGGTACTTTCACCTACTACATACGCTCCAGTGTGGAGTTCGTCGCCCGCTGGCAGAGTGAAGACCAGACGTGGGCACGGATCGGCGCTCCGGTCAAGATCTCGGACGGACTGTGGTCTATCGACGTGACTGTGCAGCCAGTGTCTGAGCGCACGCCCGAAAGCAGAAACGGAGTGGTTACAGGCCTTTATACCCGTCGCTATGGAGTGCTTATGCTCGGTGTGCAGGGAAGGTTCCTGGGCAAGTTCTTCGTCATTGAGCAGGGACTCAGGAACAGGATCGCGAGCGATTTCTCATGGCTCTACGGCTCGGAGGATCCCAACGACAACTATAAGAATCTGCCGATGAGCCTTTGGACCTCGGCTCAAAAAGGTTATGGGTTCTCTTCGACGCTTATCGACGGCGAGGAAGACAGGTGGGTCTATTCGAAGCAGGGGTATGTCAAGCTCGGCAACGACTATGGAGCAGGGGCTGACCTGATAACCCCGCGCTGTCCGGATTTCCAGCACGATACGCTGCTGGTGGTATCATTCCGCGCTGTCGCCCAGAACGGCGGCCCCCTGCCGGACTTCACCGGAGGGACCGAGCCCATCGTCCCGATGAAATCCGGCCTTAAGAAGGCGGATGGACCGGAAGACGACAACACGCTTACGGTAAAGGTGACCGGAGGCGGCTTTATCCGCGATCTGGTCCAGAGCGGAGGAACCTCGATCTCGTTCGAACTCCCCACTTACGACCGTAACAGCGTCGGGTTCCCTTCAGATATGTTTGACAAAGGCTCTTTCCTTGTGTTTATAGAGGGGACGGAATCCAACCCCATCACGGTGAATACCGCCATCCATTTCGAGGCCGGTTCGATGAAGGGATCTGACGGAGGACAGTGCAGCCGAGTTTTCCTCGACGACATATTTGTCTACAGGCAGGATCTGCTGTATGACGAGGATCTTTTCCCTCTCAACGGCGGCAAGAGCGGCCTGGACACAATCACAGGAGGACAGGCAAATGAGTAATTACAGACGGATTATTTGTTTTGCTTCGCTGCTGCTGCTCGCCTTTGCGGCTTCAGCCCAGACAAAGAAGGTGACCGGTACCGTATACGATGAGGAGAATTATCCGATGATCGGGGCCGGAGTCGTGCTCGAGAGCGATCCTTCCAAGGGCGTCATCACCGACTTCGACGGCCACTACACCATCGAAGTGACTGATGAAGACGTACTGGTGTTCAGTTTTATCGGCTACGAGGAGCAGCACATCAAGGTCGGAGACCAGACCGTGATCGATGTAATCCTTCTTCCCGAGACCAACAGGCTGGAAGAGATTGTGGTTATCGGCTATGGTACAACGAAGAAATCGGACCTTACCGGTTCGGTTACCAATGTCAAGATGGCCGATATCACCGACTCGCCCTCGGTATCGGTGGACAACGCCCTCCAGGGACGCATCGCCGGCGCGGAGTTTATGTCGACTGACGGCGCCCCCGGTGCCACGACGTCCATCCGCATCCGCGGAACCCGCTCGATCACCGCATCGAACGAGCCCCTGTTCGTGGTGGACGGGGTGATGGACGCCATCAACGACCTGAACGATATCAACTCGGACGATATCCAGAGCATTTCGGTCCTCAAGGACGCTTCGGCTACCGCCATCTACGGTTCTCGCGGAGCCAACGGCGTCATCATCATCACCACCAAGCAGGGGAGCGGCCAGGAAGACAAGGTGAACGTGACGTTCAAGGCCGACCTTGGAGTGGCAGGCCTTCCCAAGGGACTGGATATTATGAATGCCACGGAGTTCGCCCTTTACCGCAACGACTACGCCTACTTCAGCAACCAGACCCGGCCCCTGTCAGAGTCGGTATATCCCGACCCGTACTCGCTCAAAGGAACGGACTGGATCAAGGAAATGACCCGTACTGTCCTGCTGCAGAATTATTCGCTGTCGATGTCGGGGAAGTCGGCAAAGTCTTCATACTATGCCTCGTTCTCCTTCAACGACACCCCCGGTATCATCCAGGGCAGCGGCCAGGAAAGACTCACCGGCAGGCTCTCTTTCGACCGGGAATTCTTCCCCTGGCTCAA
Organism: Bacteroidales bacterium; assembly: GCA_017962165.1. Classification (GTDB taxonomy): domain Bacteria; phylum Bacteroidota; class Bacteroidia; order Bacteroidales; family UBA932; genus Cryptobacteroides. The sequence continues at coordinate 6,868 of JAGCVW010000038.1, forward strand.
GCTCGGCTACTCCGGCACCTACACTTACCGCAACCAGGATATGCCGAAGGCGTCCATAGGAGGCACCTCCTACCGTACTTCCGGCCAGTACCTCTCGCCGCTTATCGGTCCCAACGACTACAACAACCCCCTGGTGGACGGCAACAACGACAACCGCCGCATCAACACCCCGCGTGCGGCCATCGACCTCATTACCTACTATCGTCTGTTCCATTCGTCCAACCACGCGTTCAAGGTGGACCTCAAGCCGTTCGAGAACTTTACGGTTAAGAGCACTCTGTCTTATTTCCTCTTCAACCGCCAGACCTACAGGTACAACCCCGGCGCGCTTCCCGCCAAGAACGAGACCGACGGAGGCGAAGCTACCCGTGGTGAGTACAACACGTGGTCCCTTTCGGATGAGACTACCGCAAATTACGTGTTCTCCGACCTTGGGGACCATGCCCTCACCCTGCTCGGAGGTATTTCCGCCTACAGGAGCTCCAAGCGCGATTTTACCCTTAGCGGCAGCGGATATATGGACGACGCCGTGATGTGGAACAATATGAATGCTGTCCTCGACAAGGAAACCTACGAGGCCGGGACATCATATTCCACGAAGACGAAGATGTCGTTCTTCGGACGCGCGGACTGGAACTACAAGTCACGTTACTACTTCACCGTGACCGGACGTTTCGACGGGGCGTCGAACTTCGCGGACAGCCACAAATGGGCGTTCTTCCCGTCTTGTGCCGCCCGCTGGAATGCGACCAAGGAAGACTTTATGAAGAATGTCTGGTGGGTCGACGACCTGTCGGTGCGCGCCAGCGCAGGACTTACCGGCAACGACGCGATTACGGAGTATCGCTCCCTCGCCGCGATGTCGAGTACGACCGACGGGTATGTGTTCGGCGGCTCGCAGCCTGTGGCCTATTACCGCTCGCGCCTGGCTTCCCCCAATCTGACCTGGGAGAAGACGGCTCTCTACAATATAGCCGCCGACGCTTCTCTGCTCAAGGAACGCATCAATGTGACGGCGGAGTACTACTACTCCAGGACCACAGACCTTCTCCTGACGCTCCAGATGGCGCGCCAGACCGGATATGCCTCGCGCTACGCCAACATAGGACGGACAACCAACCAGGGCGTAGAACTTTCGGTCGAGTCCCGTAATATCTCCAAGAAGGATTTCAGCTGGACCACAACCCTGACGATGTCTCACAACACTCAGCTCGTCGAGGATGTGGGCTCGGAAGATTTCGTAAGCGCGTATTCATCCCCGGGCAACAATTCCTTTATGATGTACGGCTACGTCAAGGGCTATCCGCTCAATTCCCTCTGGGGATTCAAGTATGCCGGTGTCTGGCATTCCGAAGATGAAGTCACGGCCAACCGGGCTACCAACACCTTCGCCGGCATCGGTACCAATGCCTATGAGCTGGGCGCACCGCGTTACTACGACATCAACCACGACGGCCTCCTTACCCAGGACGACCTCGTCTATCAGGGGACTGCGGATCCGTGGCTTTACGGCGGCCTGCAGAACACCTTCTACATCTATGGTGTCCGACTGGGCGTGTACTTTGCCTATTCGTTCGGAGGCAAGATTTACAACTATTCGGAGTTCTATATGGCCGGCAGCCGCCGTACAAACCAGTACAGGTATATGCTCGACGCGTGGCATCCCGAGCGCAATCCGGAGTCAAACCTCCCGCGCGCCGGTGTCATCTCCGACCAGGCCCTGCCAAGCGACTTTATGATTTACGACGCTTCCTACCTGCGTCTCAAGACCCTTACCCTGAGTTATACCTTCGACATTTCGAAGAAGATCAGCTGGCTCAAGGACCTGACGGTCAGTATCGTGGGAGACAACCTGCTGCTCTGGAAGCGCTATAACGGTTTCGATCCGGACGTGTCGACCGAGGGGGCTTCCTCGACGCTCCGCCGTGTGGATATCGGTGCCTATCCGAAGGCGAGGACCTTCACGGTGGGTGTGCAGATCAAGTATTAATATGGAGGGTATGAATATGAAAAAGATTGTTTCGATAGTTATTTCGGTACTTCTCATTCAGGCTTGTTCGCTGAAGGAAGACACTTCTTCGCTCTCCACTCCCGGGAACTTTTTCCGCAGCAAGGCTGAGTGTCAGTCCGTTGTGAACGGATGCTACATCCCGGTCAAGAATATCTACACTCAGACATATTATACGGTCACCGAGTGCCAGTCGGACATCGCATTCATCAACTACGGTACCCTGGACTGCCGTCTGGACGTCTCCCCGACACTGCCGCGCTACGGCTCTACCGTCTGGACGAACGGCTATCTGGGCGTCCAGCGCTGCAACTTCGCCATTCAGGGCATAGAGAATGCAGAGTGCCTGGGCGAAGCCGACCGCACCAGAATGCTCTGTGAGGCAAAGGTCCTGCGTGCGTTCTATTACTATACTCTGACCTGTATGTTCGGCGATGTCCCGTTCTATTTCGACGATGTCACAGATTTCGATGCGATGGACCGTATTGCGGTGCTTCCGCGTATGAGCGCAGTCCAGACCCGCAAGGCTTGTATCGAGGACCTGCTCGAGATTGCCCCCAAGGCACCCCAGACAAGGACCTCGGACAATGAGGATGCGCGGCTCGGCGCTTCGGCCGCTTGGCTTCTGATCGGCAAGATGGCGATGTGGAATGCGGCCAAGGACGATCCGGCAAATGCTGAGCAGTGGTACAGAACTGCTGTTTCGGCCCTTGAGAACCTTGAGCCCATCTACGGCAATCTCTCGGACTATGACTACAGCTACAATGCGACTTTCCGCAACAAGAACACGCCGGAGTCCATAATGGAGGTCCAGCACGCATATTCGCGCGGAGGCATCTCGTATGTATCTAATCTCGCGGCTTATATGGAACCCAACAGCAACGCGACCAATATCAGCATCGGAGTCTTCGACGGCGTGGAGATTCCCGAATTGGGCGTGGACTGCGACCTCCATACTTCCGCCCGCCCGACCAAGTACTTCAGCCAGGGCCTTCAGACCCGTCGTGGCCGTGACATCCGCAAGAACGACAACATGGCCTGGGAATACAACGGCCAGACCTTCTCGAGCATCGGCAGCAACCCCTGGCCGGGGCCGAAGTTCTGGTGCCCGGATATGGTCAAGAGCAATGACGGCAACAACTATAAGGTCTTCCGCTATGCGGACGCCCTTCTGCTTCTGTCCGAGTGCTGGTGCGAACTGGACGATATGGACAAATCGACCGCCTATCTCAACATCGTCCGCGACCGCGCCGGCCTTGCTCCTTTCTCTCCGCGCTCCAAGTCCGGCCTTGTGACCGAAATCCGCAACGAGCGCGCCCGCGAACTCTTCGGTGAGTTCCAGCGCAAGTTCGATCTCGTCCGCTGGGGCATCTGGTTCGATGCCGTCCAGGACAATACCGACTTCGAAGCCCTGCGCGAGAATATGCTTCCTTGTCACGAGTACTATCCCATTCCGGAGACGGAGGTGGTCAACTCCAAGAATGCGCTTGACAACAAAGAATACAACAAGTACGGCCTTTGATACAGATGAAAAGAAAGCTTACATATATAGTTTTTGCCCTGCTCTCCCTGCTCTCATTCCAGAGCTGCAAGGAAGAGTACGAAGTATTCGACGAGCTGGGTATCTCTTCCCACACGCTTAACATAGCGCAGACTCCGGGTGAAACCCATATCGCGGTCTACTCGACCGGCGAGTGGAAAGTGCGCCTGGACACCCCTGTCGACTGGGCTTCGCTCAACAAACTGTCGGGCGAGGGAATGGGCGATTTCGTGCTCAGCTGGTCGGCCAACTATGGCATTGCGCGCAGCGTAAAGATCATCGTGTCCCGCGGGAGCCGGAAGGAGACCATCAACGTGATCCAGTCGGGTCTGGTCACGAATCCGTTCATTACACTTTCCGCTGACCGCTTCGTGTTGCCGCGACAGAAGGCGGATTTCTCTCTGTCTGTGTCCACCAACATCGCTTTCGGTCTCGACCAGTTCAAGGCGAGGGCGGTCTATTATGGCGTTGGTGACAAGCGGGATACCCTCGAGGTCGGTTCCGCCGAAGCCGGGGCCTGGATCAAGAGCTGCAACTTTACCGATGGCCTGGCAGAGGTGTCCGTCAGCGCAAACGAAAGCGGGGAAGACCGCACTGCGGATCTCGTCTGCTATATTACCGACGCCGCCGGGATGGAAACCAAAGCGACACTCACTGTCGTGCAGACGGCGGTTGACCCGGTATTCAGCATTTCTGCCGAGTCGGGAACAGTCTATTCGAATGCACAGGACCACATTGTCCCTTCTTCGGCCAACAATATCTGGTCGCTTGAGGGGGTGTCGGCCTCTTCCGATGCCGCCTGGCTGAGCGGACTTGAGGTGGTTGAGGAAGGTCTGCGTTTCACTACCGCGGAAAACACCTCCGGAGCAGAACGCAGCGCTCTGATAACCGTTTCCTGGACATCCCCGGAGGGACTCACCGCCGGAGATACCTTTACTGTGAAGCAGGGTTATTACAAGCTTCTCAGTTTTGAGGATCTGCGTTCCCGCACACCGGGAGTGATCCACGGCAACCTGCTGCTGGAAGGCTTTATCGTGAGCGACCCCGACAGCCCCAATGTTTGCTCAAGCGTCCAGACCGGGCAGTTCGCCTTTGACCGCACGGAGAACGACCGTACAGCATATTTTGAGAGCACCGACGGGAAATACGGCTTCTGCCTCAAGTTCAATGACGCCTCACAGAACAGTGTGGCCAGATGGTCGAAGGCGCTTCTTTCCCTTGACGGACTTACGCTTGAAAGGGTATTGAGCCCGCAGCGCTTTACCATCAGCGGCGTCAAGTCTTCCAACATCACGGTGGAGGCTTGCGACCCCTCGCTTGTGCCTCAGAAGAGCAAGACCATCGCGCAGCTTTCGGACTCGGACATTTACACTTATGTGAGTCTTCAGAATGTCGAAATCCTTTCGAAGGAGGGGTCATACACCAATGCGAGCGAGGGCTACTGCCTTAAGGACGAGCTCAACCCGCTCGGAACCCTCCAGCCCCGATGGGATGTGGCGCCGCTTCTGTGTTACGACGAGGCCGGAGATGCCATCAACATCCTTACGAACGCCGCCGCGCCGTGGAGACGTACCGGAAACGATGTGCAGTGGTACAGTTGCCTGCCTCAGGAAGCCGGCACCCTGTCGGGAATCATCGTCTCGGATGATGTCGCTCCCGTCCGCTGGGGCAACCTCGGAAAGTATCAGATACGGCCGATGTCCGCAGAAGAGATTGACCTTAACGGAGAGTCGTTCTCCAACACCATCTGTGAGTGGAACTGGAATGACGGCAAGGAAAAGATCACCCAGGACGTGGGAAAGGGATATTTCTACAAATACGACGCTTCGACCAAGTTCGTAAACGACTACAATAATCCCTATCTCCCGACCGAAGACCTTCCCAACGGCTATGGGAACTCTAATCTCAAGGGCCTCGTCGCTGGAGCCGCTATCAGCCTCACCCAGGTATGGTGGGACTACGAAAAGGACGAGGGCAAATACTTCGACGTCGAATTCTCGACAGCTGGACTCAGCGGCACCAGCCTCATCTTCGGAATAGTCTGGGGGCATGGGCTGGGCGATACGAAGACGGTCTGCGCTCCTTCCCACTGGAAGGTCCTGTACTCCACCGACGGGGGCAATACCTTCGCCGATCTTGCGTCGGTAGACATAGTCAGGCAGCGCTCCTGCGCGTGGTGGACGACGACCTCCCAGGACGCCGCTCCCGGCTACACCGAACATCTTTTCAAACTCCCGTCCTCGTGCTTCGGACGAAGCAAGGTAAGAGTGAGGCTGCAGGTGGCGGATCTTGTCACCGACATCGTCCCGTTGACCAGCGCCACCGCCTGGCGCCAGGCTCTGGGACTGGAGAAAGGCTTTTTAACGGCAACCGATGAGGGCCCGGTTCGAATCGGCACAATAACGGTCCGATACAATTGACAGATATGAAACTACTCAAGAATATATCTTTTATGATTGCGGTCTTCTCTGCCGCAGTCTGTGGCGTCTCCTGTTCGGAGGGGCTTCAGCGGGATTTCCCTCTCGTGAAGCTTGGCGCAGGAGAGAAGGAATATCTGATGGAAATAGACGGGGGCGCAGTCAATATCCCGGTCTATTCCAACGGGCCATACCATCTGGAGATTACCAGCTCCGACAGCGACTGGCTTAGACTGACCCTTCCGTCAAATCGCAGCGCAAACGGGTATATCCGCGCGGAATGTGACTTCAACGATTCGTTCCGCCGTCAGGTAATATTCACTCTTTGCAGCGATGTCGATTCGCGTCGCGATACCGTGGTCTTCCGCCAGAAGGGCTTCAAGACTGCCCGTCTCGCGATAGACAACCGTTCGCTGCTTACAAAGGGAGCCGGCGGAGAGGAAAGTTTCTCCCTCAACACCAATATCCCGTCAGACCAGATCGCGAAACTGGTCACCTATTCGTCGGGAGACGAATCCGGCCAGGGCTGGATTACCGATATTAGTCTCGCGGAAGGCGGGGACGGCACGTGCTCCATCAAACTTACCACCGAACCAAACCCCGACGAGTTGGCGCCCCGAACCGCCCAGATACGTCTTGAATTCGTCGACGGATGGGGAGAAAGGATCAGCCTCCCTCTCAACGTAATCCAGCGCACTTCCCTTGAAACGGTGGGAACCCCCGTCACGATGGATCAGCTCAAATATGAGATCGTCAAGGACGGCTCGGCCATAGATTCCTATGTCATTGTCGAAGGCATAGTTGTGAGCAGCAAACAGAACAGGAACGCGGGCGAAAACAAGCAGGTTACATCCGTCTCGATCGATTATTCCTACGACCAGAGGACCATTTATCTCGAAGCCGAGGACGGATCCCAGGGTATCTGCCTTGTGACCAGCACCGAGGAAGACAATCAAGTCAATCTCTACGACCATATCCAGGTGTTGCTTTACGGCACGGCCCCGACTCTGTCCGAAGACCCGGAATTCCTCGTGATCAACGGAGTCAAATCCGGTATGTTTGTCAGCGCCCTTTCAGGCCAGCCATTCGATGTGCCGGTCAAGGAGCGCAGCATCAGGGACCTTACGGATGAGGATATTTTCACATATGTCAAGCTCAAGGATGTGGAAATTCCAATGCGCAAGGGAGATCTTATGCCGGTAAACGAAGGCTATACCATCGCTGCGGCCGGGCACCGTCTGGATAAATTCCCGAGGCTTATCCGCGACATTAACGGAGATGATATGTACCTGTACACCAACAGTACCTGCCAGTTCCGAAATGACGGCACCATCCTGCCCTATGGCAGCGGATCCATTTCGGGCGTCATAGTCCACGAAAGGTTCCCGCATTTCGAATGGGAGAACCAGGCGGAACTCGAGGATATGGAATACGAGCCCACCCTAGGGCGTATCGGCACCTACCAGATCCGTCCGCAGATCAAGGACGACATCTGGAAAGAAATGAAGGCCGACGTAGAAGACAGTTTCTCAAAACTGCTCGTCGAGTACAGATTCTGGAATCCTGACAAACAGCGCGGTGTGTGCCTGCCTACCTATGGGACCAACGGATGGTTTACGCATACCTACCAGACAAAATATACCGGAGTGGCGTCCAAGAACTACACCGGAGATAGTTTTGACCAGCATTTCTTCCCGTCCATCGGATTCGATTATCTTGGACCCAAGGGCAAGAAGGAGAATTACCTCTTCGGCAAGCACGTCGGGAATGAAAACGGCCTTGGAATCGTGCTTGATCCTTCAAAGGAAAGATGGAATCCGAGTATGGAATCGCTGGTGGATATGTCGGATCCCTCGCATCCCCAGTGGTGCGGTCCCCATGCCACCGATCCCACTTGCTATATGACTCCGGATGAGTATATCAGCATCAATTACTACAACAATAGCGCGGCTAATGTCGGGAAGGGACTGGTCCCTGAAGGCTGCTACACCACCTTTTCCTCCGATTACTGGTGGGATTATGAGACGGGCAGGCCGTACGGATGGCTCCTTAACTTCTCTACGGCGGGAATCTCGGCTACAAGCCTGTCTCTCCAGATAGCCCAGCTCAATACCTGCCAGTCTTTTTATACTCCCCGATACTGGAAGCTGGAGTGGTCCGTGACAGATGACCAGAACGATAACAACTGGCGCGAAATAGCCCAGTATACTGTTCCGGATATCTCTGTGTGGTCTATGCCGCTTTACCACTCCGTCGTGGGCTTCAAGCAGATGAATTTCGCCCTCCCCGCCGAGATGCTCGGAAAAGACAATGTCTACATCCGCCTCTCGCCGCGCAGCGATGTCTGCAGCAGCGGCGCCGATTACGCGGACGCCCGTCTCAGGGATGCCGACAACAACGCCCACACGAGTTCGATTTCTTATATCGCAGTCCGATACAATTAAGCCAATGAAAAAGTATTTATTGCTTTGCCTTTCAGCAGCACTTGCCGTGTTTGCCTCCTGTCAGCAGAAGGAAGCTGAGGTGCAGGATATAGGAATACAGTCCGGAGAACGTCTCGCAACGGGGTTCAGGGCAGTTCTTCCGCCCCCAGAGACCAAGACCTCGGTCAATATGGCTACCGGCACGATTACGTGGACCACTGACGACCCGATCATGGTGTCCAACGGAAACGAGCAGATGACCATGTATGTCGGGGCCGGAGGCTCCACTACCGCCGAACTCTTCGCCGAGGAGGAACCTCTGGACGGCAGCAGTTTCTATGCGGTCTACCCTGCAGAGGGCGGCTCCTATTCTTCGGGCACATTCCAGACCAGGATCCCTACGGTCCAGACATATGCGAGAAATGGATTGGCTTCGCAGACTTTCCCTATGGTCGCACATTCGGACGCGAAGCGCAATTTCGCATTCCGCAACGCCGCATCCCTGCTCAGGATTGTGGCGTCGTCGGATCTGTTTGCCGGAGAACGGATCACATCGGTTTCAATTACTGCCAACGAGCCGCTTTCGGGCATAATCATGGTGAACTATCCTTCGGCTGAAAATGCTCCTGTCGTGGACTGCAGCGGTGGAGAAAAGTCGGTGTTCGTTTCCTGCCCGGAAGATGGCGTTCCCTTTGGTGAGCCCATCTATGTGGTGGTGGCACCAGGAGACTACACGGGAGTGAGCATCCATTTCTCCCTCACCAACGGCGCGGGCTATGTCTGCAATGTGGACGGCACAGTGAGCGTGGACCGCTCCGCCTACAGGACTGTTGAGGTGAGCCTTGAAGACAAGTATGAAGATCTCTCCGCCCAAGAGACAGCCAACTGCTATATGATTACCCGTCCGGGAACATATAAGTTCAGGGCGGATGTCAAGGGTAACGGCGTGCAGACATCCTGCGGTCTTGCCTCGGCAACCGACGGCATTGCCGGAGTGAAGGTGTACCATCAGGACGGAGGCGCTTTTGTCGACGGTGATTTTGTCCTTATCGGCAACTATATATGCTTCACCACCGTATTCGGCGCTATCCCTGCCGGTACTGTTCTGCTTTCGGCAGTCGATTCACAAGGCAAGACTCTATGGTCGTGGCACATCTGGGCCAACAGCCAGATCGCCGACGTGGACGTCTCGGACGGCTCCGTGTGGCTCAATATGAACCTCGGAGCCCATCAGGTGGGATTCCGTAAGGACAATACCGGCTATGGAGGCTATTATTATCAATGGGGCCGCAAGGATCCTTTCCTGCAGAAGTATACGACGGACACGAAGCAGGAGACTATCGCTCCCTTTGTCTCGCACGCATCGTCCACTGACGGTTCGCTTGAGAACTCCATAGCCAATCCCCATATTTTCTATGGTGGTTATCGCTTCGGTGGCAAGGCCGACAACCCCGAAATTGAGGATTGGAACGGACTGGACGGAAGCGTCAAGTACTACTACGACTGGTGGAACAAAGACATCACCGGCGACGGACAGAGGAATGTCCCCGCGGCCAAAACCATGTTCGACCCTTGCCCTCCCGGCTACCACGTGCCTGTCTACGCCGACCTCGCCTCGCTCCTAAGTATCGCGAAAGAAAACAAGATATCGAGCTCCGAAGGCCGCAGGATTGAGGCTGAAGGACTCTATTTCCCCTACACATCCTACCGGTACTTCGCCATCAGGACAGAATGGTGGCCGGGCGGAAGCGAAGCGTCCAGGGTGTTTATCCCCTCCGCTACTCCCTCCGTCACGACGGATTCGACCCGCCGTTACTACAGGATGTATATGACCTCGTCTCCTTCGCAGAATATCAACGGAGCCCAGCGTAGTTATGGCGTGCCAGTGCGTTGCATCAAGGACGGCACTTCTGTGCCGATAGTGATTCCGGCGACCTCTCTCGAGTTGGACAAGACATCCTTGACGCTTGTCGAAGGGGCCGACTATACCCTGACTGCGACGGTCCTGCCGAGTGATGCCACTGACCCTGCTGTAAGTTGGGAGAGTTCCGACCCCACCGTTGCAACTGTAGACTCTGGAAAGGTGGTAGCTGTCTCGCAGGGTTCGGCAACGATTACCGCATCCTGCGGTTCACTTTCGGCAACCTGCAGCGTAACCGTCAAGGCATCCGGCGGGTCGCTCAGTGGCGGAATAGAAGATATGGATCTCGATGAATGGTAATAAAGTGCGATATTGCCCAGGGCGTGCTTGTCGTCTCGTGTGACAAAGCTAACAATAGTCTTGAGATTTTTCGCTTTTGCGCTAAAGATTATTTGCCGCCGGTGCGAAAGCGGCCATCTCCCGGCCGAGTTTGCGGATAGCCTCAAGGATTTGTTCGGCCCTGGCCGCGGAAGGTTTTTTGATCCCGTAGATGTAGCGTGATAGAAGGCTCTTGTTGATGCCGATTGTGCGGGCCACTTCCGAAACGTTCAGTTGAGGAAATTGTTTAAAAACTTCCGCAATCGGATTGTTGGGGTTAGGCTCGGCGGTGTCGTAGAAGCTGCTGATATGAATATCTTCATCTATGTCTTCCCAGCGGATGTCATCTCCCTCAAGACCGATCTCAAACGCCTGTCTTTGAACGGGTGTTGCATCGAGCAGTAGGGGAAACGCCTCCAGCGGCCTGCTGTAGGTATTCCCCTGGTCGGTAAGGATATAAATCCTTCCGTTTTTAAACCAAAGCTTAACGATAGATTCCATCTTATTCATCAAAGTGCTCTTTCCAGGCTTTGGTCATCTCTGCTTTATACTGTTTTACTGCGTCTATCGCCTTTTTTAGGTCGGCCGGTTTAATACCAGTATTGCTGACAACCTCTGCCGTTTCTATAATAATCTTTGCTTTCCCGTCTCCGTTTTTGACGTGAACATGCATTGGTAAGTGTTCTTCTGAGTAGAAGAAAAATCGAAGTCCGAACAAAAATAAAATTGTAGGCATAGTTTAATATTTAGATTCTTCGCGAAGATAGGTATAAATTTTTATCCCCACAAGAGGGTGGGGAGGAGAAATGTGGCCAATCTCGGCCTCGACGAGATTAGCTCGGCCGGGGGCCTCGCTCGTCTCGTCACTCCGCGCAGTGCGGACTTGGAGGTCCGAAGGACCGATAGCGCCATCAGGCGCGTGCCGTGAGGGAGGAGCGATGCGACGACCGGAAGGCACCCGGCGAAGCGTAGCGAAGACGGCATGCCCCGAGGGGGCAGCTGCGAAGCAGCGGGGGAGATAGCCGATCTCGGCCTCGAAGCGAAAAGAGGGTGACTAATAAGAGATTATTGGTCACCTTCTTTGTATTTATGTAAGAGGCTCTTGTGGCCCAATCGTTTTCCCGAAAAGGCTTTATTTTAGTACTATAGGCTACTTTATCAGCCCCTTGAAGCCGAAAAAGCG
>JAGCVW010000039.1 GCA_017962165.1 Bacteroidales bacterium
CAGGGCGAATTCGAAGAGCGTTTGAAGGGAGTGGTAAAGGAGGTCGTGGACAGCGAGGGAAAGATTATTCTTTTCATCGATGAGATCCATACCCTGGTGGGCGCGGGCCGTTCGACCGGCGCGATGGATGCTTCGAACATCCTCAAGCCGGCGCTTGCCCGCGGCGAGCTTCGCACCATCGGCTCCACAACCCTCGACGAGTATCAGAAATACTTCGAGCAGGACAAGGCCCTCGAGCGCCGTTTCCAGAAAGTGATGGTCGACGAGCCCTCTCCGGCCGAATCAATCGCAATAATGAGGGGCCTCAAAGAGCGCTATGAGAACCATCACCATGTCCGCATCGAAGACGACGCCCTCATCGCCGCAGTTAATTTGAGCCACCGCTACATCACCAGCCGTTTCCTCCCGGATAAGGCCATCGACCTCATCGACGAGGCGGCGGCGAAGCTCCGTCTGGAGATGAACTCCGTCCCGGAGCCGATAGCCGAGCTCGACAGCGCCATCCGCCAGCTCGAGATCGAGAAGGAGGCAGTTAAGCGCGAGGGAACGTCGCTCAAGAGCCAGAAGATCGAAGCCGACCTGGCCTCCAAGCAGGCTGAGCGCGCCGAATTGGGCAAACGCTGGAACGAAGAGAAAGCAATCCTGAACGACATCCAGACCGCCCGCCAGCAGCTGGAGGACTACCGCCATCAGGCCGACGTCGCTGAGCGCGAGGGCAACTATGGCAAGGTCGCAGAGTTGCGCTACGGCAAAATCGCCGAGGCGCAGAAGAAGATCGACGAACTGCTCGCGCGCCAGTCAAAGATCAAGGATCCGATCATTACGGAGGCCGTGACCCCGGAGGACATCGCTGAGATCGTCTCCCGCTGGACCGGCATCCCCGTGAACCGTATGCTCCAGAGCGAGCGCGAGAAGCTCCTCGGGATGGAGGCGGCCCTCCATGCGCGTGTCGTGGGGCAGGACGAGGCCATCAAAGCCGTGTCCGACGCCGTCCGCCGCAGCCGTGCCGGCCTCTCGAACGAACACCGTCCGCTCGGTTCGTTCCTCTTCCTCGGAACCACCGGCGTGGGCAAGACAGAGCTCGCGAAAGCGCTGTCGGAGTTCTTGTTCAACGACGAGTCCATGATGACCCGAATCGACATGAGCGAGTACCAGGAAGCCCATACGGTCAGCCGTCTGGTCGGCGCGCCTCCGGGATATGTGGGATATGACGAGGGCGGCCAGCTCACCGAAGCAGTGCGGCGCAAGCCCTATTCGGTCGTGCTGCTCGACGAGATCGAGAAGGCCCATCCCGACGTGTTCAACGTCCTGCTTCAGGTGCTCGACGACGGCCGTCTTACCGACAACAAGGGCCGCACGGTCGATTTCAAGAACACGGTCATCATCATGACTTCGAACCTCCGCGAAGACGAGCTGCGCCTGCGCATGCGTCCGGAGTTCCTGAACCGTATCGACGAGACTATCGTGTTCCATCCTCTGACGACCGACGATATCCGCGCGATAGTCGGCATCCAGATGCGCCTGCTGCAGAAGAAGCTCGAAGAGGAGAACGTCACTCTTACCTGGACCAAGGCCTTCGAAGACCAGATGGTCCGCGACGGCTACGACCCCGACTTCGGCGCCCGTCCCGTCAAGCGCCTCATCCAGCGCGAACTGGTCAACCAGCTCGCCGTGGAGATCCTCGACGGCCGCATCCGCAAAGACGCCGCAATCGAAGTCGATGCTGCCGACGGCAAAGTCGTCATCCGAAATAAATAGTAGCAGAATCGGACCACTCCACAGAGACCGCTGTCGCTCAAGGACGCTTCGCGTAGAGGAGCGACCCTATCCGGGCAAATAGCGGCTCTGTGGAGTGTCCGATTCCGCCGTATGTCCAAATAATCAGCTGTCGGGCAGGGTCGCGCCGGTTGTGAATACTTAAGGATTGACCAACTTTACCAGAATCTCGCACTTCACGTTTCTCTGCCCATCGCTGTCCTTTGCCGGAGTGATCCATACTGGGGAGGACAGGGCAGCTTTCCTGAAGATGGCTTCCAGATTGCCGCCTCCGATTTTTAGCCTGGTAATCTTCGCATCGTAAACACGTCCGTCCTTGCCGATGAAGACGGACCCCACGAAGCTATACTCATCGTTCACGGCCATGTTCTTCTTGAGGAATTCCTGGAACAACTTGATGGAGGACGAGAAGTCCGAGGCTCCGGGATAGATTGGTTTGTACGTGGTCATAAAAACGCTAACGACCTCCCCGGCCTTCTCCTCCTGTTCCCTTCGGATGCGCTCCTGCTCCTCCCTTTGCGCCTGCTCCTCCCTCTGGGCCTTGTTCTGCTTCGGGTGCTTGCAATAAACAGGGCGTATGCCCAGGCCATAGCACCTGGAAACGCTTACCTGCATATCCATGAAGACCTCAGCGGAATACTTCGAACAGGCTGCAAAGGCATCTCCCTCTTCAGCTACCAGGTAACCGTTGATACGGTCGGAAAGCCATATATAGAAAGCATTGTCCGCCTGGGCTGTGGTCCCGTTCTCCTTGCGGATGCCGTTAAGCGGGAAAAGGATTTCCCTTGAGTTCTTCTTGCTGACCAGACGGAGATACTTGACCCCGTTGCTGGTGACTGCGTAACACTTCACGTTCGATGTCAACTCAATCCAATCGGCAACCGAGGGAACCTGCCAGTTTCCTCCCCATTTGAGATGAGCTGGGTCATCTTCGGGTTCCAGGGTGAAAAGCTTATCCTTGCCGGTATACTTGGTGATGCCGTTCGCGGGGGAGTAATACTTGTATGAGTCCCAGGTGTAGGAACCTTTCCCGGAAAGCTCTCCCCAGGCGTAATAATCCCCATAATCAAGCGGGGATGAGGCTCCCATGTTACATGTCGCCCACAGGTTTCCCGAAGGGAGGCCCAGATCGACGTAGGAGTATCCGTTTTGAGCTCGGAGAAGATGACCTCCGGAGAACAGCGCAAGGCAGACGGCGAGGATTCTAAGGAACTGTTTCATCGTGAATTGGTTGAGTGACAAAGGCAAAGATACGCAATCATCGGCAAAGAATGAACACGCGGAAGGTTTTTCGCGCAGATTGTGGAGTGTCCGATTCTGCCGTATGTCCAAATAATCCAGCTGTCGGGCAGAACAAACCGCACCCCTGATACCGCTATCGCTCGTATGACGCTGCGCGTCTGTGAGCGACCCTAGTCCGGGCAAAAAGCGGCTCAGGGGTGCAGTTTGCTTCTGCCTACATTCTGCCATGCCCTGCCGTAGCCCACTACCTGACGCTTATTGATAGAATTATTCGGCGAAGGCGAGGGTGGCGACGGAGATGCGGACCTCCGGGCCGAAGACCTGCCGGAGGGCTTCGTGGCAGGCGGTCAGGGTCGCGCCGGTGGTGAAAACATCGTCAATCAGCAAAATGTGACGGACTTGGTTCGCGTCAAAAACTGTTCGCCGTGCATACCTGGCAAAAAAAGACGCCAGGTATGAGCGTTTTTGGCCTTTTTTGCACATACCTGGTCGTAAATCGGACCAGGTATGCACGCTTCTGACGGCGAAGGCGCCGGAAATGTTGGCGAAACGGTCGGCGGTGCGGGTCTGGGTGCGTGTGCGGCGGACGCGGCGCAGTAGGCGCGGGGCCAGAGGGATGGAAAGGACGCGGGCGACCTCGCCCGCGACGATCTCCGCCTGGTTGTAGCCGCGCCGCGCCCGCCGCGTCCAGTGCAGGGGCACCGGCACGACAAGATCCACGTCCACGAACAGCGGCGATTCCCGCAGCCGCCGCCCAAGCATCGCCGCGAAGTACCGCCCCGCCGCGAAATTCGCGTGGTACTTCAACTCCTGCGTAATATTGTCGTACCCCGACCCGCGGCGATAGAAAAACAGCGCCGCCGCCCTCTGATATGGTTCGTACTTTTCCTCGGACTGTCGGAGATGTCCCATTTTCTGGGACATCTCCTGCAAAAACACCCCATTTTCGCTGGAGGTCTCCCATTCTTGGGGACATCTCCGACACTCTTCTATTCGCAGATTGTATTTATCGGCCATGGGGTTGTGCTCCCAGCGCTCGTAGTGGGTGAGGGGCAGGTCAAAAGAGCAGGGGAGACACATGAACCGTTCGCGAAGGGTCAGGGGACGTCCGCAGACAAGACAGACTCTCGGCATCAGCAAATCCGCCAGTGCCGAGAGCGCATCCTTGAAGCTTATCTGAAGAAGTCTGTTGTCCATAGTCTGAAGTTTAGGAGGCAAAAGCTAATCGGCCGCCATCGCCTCTTCGATTTCGCCCGGCGAGGCGGGCAGCCTTGGCCCTCCGAGCCTGCGGGCGCCGTCGGCCGTCACCAGCACATCGTCCTCCAGCCTGATTCCGCCGAAGTCCAGATACCCGGCCTCCAACTTAGAATAGTCAATAACTCCGAGGCCGATGCCTTCGGACTTCCACTTCGCGATCAGTGCGGGAATGAAATATATGCCCGGCTCGTCGGTCACGACGTTTCCGGCAACCAGCCTGCGCGCCATACGAAGGCTTCCCAGTCCCAGCTGGTCCGAGCGCTTCTGGTCCGGATCATATCCCACAAGGTCTTCGCCGTAGTCCTCCATGTCGTGGACGTCCAGACCCATGTTGTGGCCGAGGCCATGGGGACAGAAGAGTCCGGCGAATCCTGCGGCGGCAAGTTCGGACGGGTCGCCATGGACCAGACCCAGGTCTTGGAGCCTCGCAAGCATGTGCTCCATGGCCTTGATATGCACGTCGCGGTAAGCCACGCCCGGCCGGGTCAGTTCGAACGCGAGCTGGTTGCACTCGTAGACAATCTGGTAGACGTCGCGCTGCTTTGGCGTGAACTTGCCGCCCGTCGGGTAGGTGCGCGTGAAATCGGAGGCATAGTGCTCGTTGCTCTCCAGACCCGCGTCCACGACCAGCAGCCTGCCGGGCTCGATGGCCTGGGCATGGGAGTGGCAGTGGAAGACCTCGCCGTGCTGGGTAAGGATCGTTTCGAAGCTCACGCCCCAACCCTTCGCGAGCGCCACGGCCTCCATGTCGCCGACAATCTGCTGCTCGATCTGCCCGATTCTGATTCCCTTGCGGGCCACGGTGTGCATCTCCTGGCCCAGAACGCAGGCCTGGTCGATAAGCGCAATCTCCTCGGCATCCTTGACCAGACGCAACTTTACGAGCGCACGGACCAGCGGCAGCGAGGCTTTAGGGCAGCCGGCCTTCCCGGCCCGGAAGCACTCTTCCGGCTTGATGCCAAGCAGGTTCGACAACATGACGGCGTTGTACCAGCGCGACACCGGCACGAAATGGACCGGCCGGCCTTTCAGAGCGGCGGCCAAAGCCCCATATGGAGCGGTCTTTTCGATTCCGGCGCTGGCGGCATGGTCGGCAATCGACGGAGTCGGCCCGTTCCAGATGATATCGTCGATATCGCAGTCGTCGCCAAAGAGCACAGTCTCCCCAGTCTCAAGATCTATAGTAGCGGCCAAGCGCGGCTCGTCGATTCCGAATAGATACAGCCACGTACTGTCCTGGCGCCATTTATAAGCGCACTCCTGATACTGCGCCGCCGACGCGACGTTTCCTATAAACAGTGCGACGCCCTTCTCGCCCTTCATGAGCTGAAGCAGCTCCGAGCGCCTTTTGATGTATGTTTCTTTGCTGAGCATATACTTGTATAGCTAAAATACTACTTCCACCTCATCCACCATAAAGGTACTTCCTACGGCACCCTCAAAGTCTCCGCCGTTTCTGCTGGAAGAGAACAGGACGGTAAAACTGTATCCCCAGTCAGCGAGGATCTCAGGGTCCGCCTCATCTCCTTCGAACACCATCTCGAACCTGGCCCAGTCTTCCGAAATCGGAATATCGGCGATCCTTCCGCGGCTGACCACATAGGGGTTGGTGTTGTAGTCGTCTCCGTAGAGCACGATCTTCTTTCCTGAAGGATTTTCGTTGCGCCAGAACACTCCGGTGACGCTGGCGCTGTCTATCTGGCCCTTGATCTCCCTTCTTTTACTGTCGATGTAAGTCTTGCCGGGGATGTACTTATACCAACCTACTACCTTGCGGGGCTGACGGTCCACCGGGATGCCGAACTCGGTAGTCTTCAACTCGTCAGTCATAGCCTTGTCCATATTGAAGTTCCCAAGGAACAGCGAGCCGGCGGCGATGGGCTTGCCGATGAGGTTACCGAAAGTACCGGTAGCCTGGGTATTCATACAAGCACAATACCCTTCGTAGCCGTCCGGTGAAGCGTATGTGGGGAATTTTTCGGGGTTGCGTTTGGAGTTTGCCAGTGCGGCGCCCTTATTGCCCGAAGCCCAGACGTCGTAACGGGTCCCGTCGATGCCTTCTTCGTAAAAGACGTGGAATCCGTATTTGTCTTTGGTA
>JAGCVW010000002.1 GCA_017962165.1 Bacteroidales bacterium
GCCAGGCGCCCCTGCGCGTGCCTGCGCCTGCTGGCGCGCGAGCGCAGGGCCCGCCGCCGGCTCTCCGCCGCAAAACGCCCCGCAGGCTTCGACACCCTGTATGCCGCGATCGCTTCAGGCACCCGCTATTCTTTCGACGAAGTCCGCATCTGGTACAACGAATGGTACATGCCGACTATGATTGGCCTGCTGGGAAAGCACTATTCCATGGACAGCGAGATGGTCGCAAAGGCCCGCGAATTCAAGTCGCAGGGCTCGAAGATCGCCGTGCTATCCGATTACGGCTGCGTCCGTGAGAAGCTTGAAGCCCTCGGCGGGCGGCCGGAGATGTTCGACGCGTTGCTAGACGCCCCTTCGCTCGGCGGCTTCAAGCCCACCCCGGACGTATTCCGCGCAGCCTGCGCGCGTCTGGGCGTCGACCCCTGCCGCTGCGCGCTGGTCGGCGACCGCCCCGACACCGACGGCGGCTGCACCTCCGTCGGCATGACCTTCATCCAAAAATGAAAAACATTGCAGTTTACACCCTGACCTCGTCGCTGCACGACGCGGCGGCGATAGAAGCATCGTCGCAGGACTTCCTGAAAGAAGTCTTCCCGGACGGCGGATTCGATTACAAAGGAACTGACTACTCCGATTTCGGGCAGCATGTTCTTGACTTGATATATGTGCGCACGGGCGGCACCGAGGGGGAGTTCCTGAAACTCCTTCCAAAACTGCACGGCGTAAGCCACTTCTACCTCCTGACTTCCGGAAAAAGCAATTCGCTTGCCGCATCGATGGAGATACTCTCATACCTGAATCAAAACGGAATGAGCGGGGAAATCCTCCATGGCGCCGGGCTTGACGAAAAGGTCCGTGCGATTGCGGCGGCGCGCCGGGCGAGCCGGTCGCTGCGCGGCCTGCGCCTCGGTGTCCTCGGCCGGCCCTCCGACTGGCTCATCTCCAGCGCCGCCGACTACGCGAGAGTCAAAGCGGCACTCGGCATCGAACTTCTCGACATCCCCATGGAAGAGGTTAAGGCAGCTATCGAGGCCGCGCCTGAGGGCGGCGCTGAATCCCAGGCCTTCGACCTGGTAGCCCAGCGCGCCGACAAAGTCTGCGCGGCCATCCCCGGCGCGCTCAGGATCCACCGCGGGCTGGAGCAAATCGTCCGTGACCTTGGCCTCGGAGGCTTCACCCTCCGCTGCTTCGACCTCCTTACCGCCTTCGGAAACACGGGCTGCCTCTCCCTCGCGCGCTTCAATGCCGCCGGCATCCCCGCCGCCTGCGAAGGAGACGTACCCGCCCTCCTGTCCATGGCCATAGCCCGCGCCGTGACCGGCAGCACCGGTTTCATGGCCAATCCCTCGCGCATGGACCCGGCCGCTGGCAAGATCGTCTTCGCGCATTGCACAGTGCCCTTCGACATGGTCGATTCGGCCGCCCTCGACACCCATTTCGAATCGGGCATCGGCGTCGGCATCAAAGGCCACATCCCCTCCGCCCCCGCCACGATTCTCAAGGTCTCGGGCGACCTGAGCCGCGTTTTCATCGCCGAGGGCACGATAGTGCGCAACCTTTCCGAACCCGACCTCTGCCGCACCCAGATCGAACTTTGCCTCGACGACCCCTCGCTCGTCGGCTCATACTTCCTTACAGCCCCCATAGGCAACCACCACATCATCATCCCCGGCCGCCACGGGGCGACCCTGCGTGTTTTTCAAAAATTAATCCTAACTTTCGGTCATGAAAGCTAAATTATTAACCCTCTGCCTGCTGGCGCTTGTCGCCTGCGGAAAGGATGAACCTCAGGACACGACGCCGAAGACCATCGACGACGGCCCTGAAGTGGAGATCACTACCTATCACTTCATCCCCGATAAAGCGACCGACCAGGTCTATCCGCGCATGGGCTTCGAGACTGAGAACTGGTTCGTCCTCGAAATGGCCTATCCCGAATTCGCCACCCAAAAGGTGGATATCTTCAATTTCATGGACATCAAAAACCGCCGCCGCTTTATGGTGACCATGAGCGACGACGGCATTGCGATGGCCGAGTACAATCCCGTCGAAGGCCGCATCGGCAACGATGTCCTGACCGTCAACCTCACCGGAAACACCCTGAAGGTCGCCGGCTTCCGCCACTCCGAATGGCAGGAAGACACTACCGTGATCGGCATCGCGGAGCGGACCGTCAGCCTCCAGAGCAAGGCCCTTACGAAGGCCGAAATCGAGACCACCATCCGCAAGACCTTCTACGACCTGTTCTCGCAGATAGGAGACGACATCTCCTTCATGAGCAACTTCCTCTTCGATGGCAGCGCAAAAACCTATTGCGAGGCATGGAAGAACATCATCGTCCCCATCGCCCAGTACAATCTCTACGAAGACGACCCCGCCATGCTCGAAGAGATGCTCAAGCACAAAGAGCAGGATAAATGGGGCAACTACATCATGAACAAGATCTGGGGTGATGATCTCTATGCGGCAATCAGTACCTTCGGTGACGCATGGCGCAAGGGAGGGGAACTCTCCGACGCCATGTACTCGAATGAGGAATCCGCCAAGTGCCTTAACCTCCAGCCTGGCGCATCATCCCAGCTGCAGCCCTACGTCAAAAAGGCCAAAACAACCGTAAGGGAGTACAAGGTCGAGCTCAAACAGGTAAGCAAGGACGCGAGCAGCGCGGTCTTCCGTGTGGAGACTACCCAGCTCGTTTCGGATGCCAGCCGGCTTAACCATGGATACATTTACTACGGGCAGACTGGCGTCTCGCTCCGCCAGGGGCCGTACTTTACCTCCTTCCCCGCGGAGGTAACCATCAGCGGCCTGCAGCCCGGAAAAGACTACACGGTCGTGGCCTACGTCTACACCGAAGACGGCATGGTCTACACCGACGGAACCGAAATCCACACCCCGACAGATCTGGCACTGAGTCCGGAGTCGCTTACGATCCCGGCCGATGGCGGCGAGAATGCCTTTGGAGTAATTGTCCCCGATACCGACTGGACATGGAAGATAACCAGCCAGCCCGGCTGGTGCACGGTCACCGGCATCGGCAAGCAATCGTTCTTCTTCAAGGCCGGCGCTACCAACACCGAACGCGAAGGGACCTTCGTCATAGAAGCGACCAATGGCCGCGAAACTCGCCAGGTCGAGGGCCATGTCCGGCAGACCGGCAGCCAGTGGGACGGAACCGCCTGGGAGGGCAACGTCACCACCGTAGTCAACGCTACCGGCCCCGACGCCGAGCGGGTACAGTACGGCCTTGGACTCGACTATGTACAGGTGCAGATTTTCAACGCCATGGCGGGCGAGTTCCGATCCAACTTCAGCTGGAACTCTATGCGCTCGTCCGGCAAGGTCCTGACCTTCACCCACTCCGAGTCCCGCTCGGTCTCCACTGAAGACGGCGTCAGCGCCACCCTCCGTGAGACAGCCAGCATGACCATGGTCCGGGTCGACGACAAGACCGCCAGCATCACTGTCAGCGGCACCATCGTCGTAAGCGGCGGCGCTTCCGCCAACGTCACTATCACCGGCTCCGGCACCGCCCACCGCGTTATGTAAAAACTGGCAGTATGAAAACGAAGTTCTTCTTTATATATGTTTTCGTCGGGATTGCCTTCCTGGGCGCATGCCTGTGGGTGTTCCTGACCGGCGGAAAGAACGCGAAGGCGGTTAACGCGAAATATCGTCTCGGCGGGATCGTCCTTACCGCTTGGGCAATTTTGTCTGTCGTTTCCTGCGATGTCCCCGGAATTTTCGGAGGTGAAGACGGTGACGGAATGGTGATGTGTTATGACCCCGCACCGATGAATTATCCGATAATCAGTATCAAAACAGTTGATTCCCAGCAGAAGATTGATGAGCTAAAGCCGGGCGATACTATCCATGTAAAAATCGAGGACTCGACTATGGACAAATATCTCCTCGAAGTCAGGGCTGGAGATGGCTACGACACTACTGGCGAGTTGCTTCAGAGCGCTGACCTTATAAAAGAGGATAAAGCTGAGTTCGACGTTGTCTTTTCCACTGATAAAGAGTATAAGGGCCCTGCGTTGATCCTCGTCAGGGAGATCAATGAAGAGGATCCGGAGAATAATAACGTCCTGGGTTTATACTGCGTAACGATTATCTAATGCCCTCGTTCCGCATAGAAAACATAGTCTTCGAACTTACCGGAGCCTGCAACCAGTGTTGCAGGTTCTGTTATAATCATTGGCGTAAAGGAGGCGCGGCCATCCCCGCGCCCGACCCGCGCCAGGCCCTAAAGACCCTTCGCAAGCTCCTTTCCCAGGCGCGGGTCGGGACGATTTCCTTCTCCGGCGGCGAGCCAATGCTGCTGCCGAACATCCACGATCTCGCATTCTACGCGCGCTACCATGGAGCCAGAGTCAATGTCCTGACCAACGGCAGTCTGCTTACCCCCGACAAGTTCGAGAACTTCCTGCGGCTGGGGGTGAGCGCGATCCAGATTCCCCTGCTCAGCGCAGAAGCCGCCGTCCACGACTACCTGACCGGCAGGGAAGGCTCGTGGGAGACGGCGGTAAGCGCGCTGAGGCGTGTGGGCCCGGGCGGCCGGGGAGCGGCGGTCCTTGTCGTGACCAGGCTCAATGCTCCCGGAATCACGCCGACCCTCTCCCTAATCCGCGACTGCGGCATCCGCACGGTCATGGTCAACCGCTTCAATATCGGCGGCATGGGTATCGCCAACGCCCGCGAACTTGCGCCCTCCGGAGACGAGCTGGCAGCCGCTTTCCGCGCGGTCGATGACTTCGCCGCCGCTAACCCGGACATGTCCTTCGTCAGCGGCGTCTGCACGCCCCTCTGCCTGCTGGACACCTCCGCCTTCCCCCATATCCGCTTTTCCACCTGCACGACCGACCTCTCCCGCCGCCCAGTTACAGTGAACTACAGTGGGGAAGTTCGCTTCTGCAACCACTCGCCCAAGGTTCTGGGCAACATCTTTGATCGTCCGATCTCCGAGATTTTGACCGACCAGGCCGTGCGCGACTGGTACTCGGCCGTCCCGGAGAAGTGCGCCTCCTGCGCACTCCTCCCTCGCTGCGCCGGTGGCTGTCGCGCCGCCTCCGAGCAGGTCTTCGGCACCTTCGCCCGCGAAGACCCCATCCTTTCCGTTTGAGTTACATCTCCTGATTACACTTGCATGCGTGCATACCTGGTAGAATTTATGACCAGGTGTGTGCAAAATCGGCCCAAAACGCTCACACCTGGCACTATTTCTCGCCAGGTATGCACAGCGGAGGGGAGTAGGTCGCTCAATCGAAGAACGAATAGAGGCGCGAAGCGCCGTTGTCGGCATCAGCCGACCGGCCGGGCCGGGTATTTTGGAGCGTAGCGAGAAAATACGGAAAGGCGGAAAGGCCGCAGGGGGTGTCGGGGGATGTGTCATCCCCCGTATAACGCAAAAAAGTCTTCAGCGCGCTGAAGACTTTTTTGCTCCCCCTCGGGGACTTGAACCCAGGCCCCCCTGATTAACAGTCAGGTGCTCTAACCAACTGAGCTAAGGAGGAATTTCATAGTTCCGCTTAAAGCGGGACTGCAAAAGTAGTACAAAAAATCTATTCCGCAAAAAATATGGGCAAAAAAATCGTATCTTTGTCTTTGAGGCCCTGCGGGGAATGCGGGGTGACAATATAATATATGGATATAGATCAATTATCCACTCTTTTGAGGAACCTCGTGCTGGATTCAGACGAGGTCTCGGTCCCGGGACTGGGCATCTTCCGCGCGGAGGTGGTCCCGGCTTCTTTTTCTGATAAGGGATTCACGGTAAATCCGCCGTACAGGAAGCTGACGTTTGAGGATAAGGAGCCCGATCACGACATCCCGCAAACCGTTCAGGGCGAAGGCCTGGCAGAATGCGTCGAGGCGCTGAAAAAGCAACTGAAAGAAACGCGCAGCGTGGAGCTGAAAGGTCTCGGAAAGCTCCGCCTGACAAAGTCCGACCAGATTTTCTTCGTGCAGGACGAGGACAGCAATATTTACCCGGACGGGTTCGGGCTGGAGGCGGTGTCGCTTAAGAATAAAGACGCCCGTTCGGAGTCGGGCATGGCAGCCAACAAGGGTAAACGCGCGGACAAGAAAGACCGCCGCCCCGAAGGAATCGCCCCCGCCCGCAAACTCCCCAAATGGGCCCTGGCGGCGCTGATCACCCTCGGCATATTAATTCTTGCTGCAGTAACCCTGCGCCTGCTGGGCACCTATGCACCAGATTTTATCGACCGGCTTCTCTACTCCGAGGAGGAACTCGCAATCCTGAGAGGGACGCTATGATCGAGCTGGTATACCCCATGGACCCGGCGCCGCTGACCGGGCCGGAGGCTGATGCGTCCGAGACCGTGCCCGTCGTGGACCCGAACGGCCTGGTGATTGCCAGGGCAGCCCGAGACCATGCCCACGAACAAGAGCTTCTGCACCCCGTCGTGCACCTGCAGATCGTGGACCGCTACTCTCGCTTGTTCCTCCAGCACCGCAGTCCCAATAAGGCGGTCTTCCCGGGCCGCTGGGATGTGGCCGTCGGCGGCCATGTCGCATACGGTGAGTACTACCAGGAAGCGCTGTTCCGCGAGGCAGGCGAGGAGCTCGGCCTGTACGACTTCAACCCGCAGTACCTCGACAACTACCTCTTCGAGGCGGACGGTGACCATGAAATGGTGGGCCTCTACGTCACGGTGGGCGCCTTCGACCTCCATCCGGACAACTACGAAGTCTCCGAGGGCCGCTACTGGACGCTCGCTGAGATCGAGGCCGCCATGGGCAAGGATGTCTTCACCCCCGCCTTCGAACACGAATACGCCCTCTACCGGGACAAAATCCTCGCGCTGCTATGACCGACGAGCTGACCAAATTCATCCAGGACCAGCTCTCCGTCTGGCCGCTCGCGTCCGCCAACTTCCGGGCGCTCAAGGTAGCTGACGTCAAGGACCTGGCCGTGGGCGGAATCGCCTCCAGGGCCCAGCATAACCCCTGCCGCATCGCCAGCACCACCGCCGAAGTGGACTCGAAGACCCCCATCGAAAGGCCGTGCTTCCTCTGCGTGCCGAACCGCCCCAAGGAGCAGTTCCACATCAAGTTCGACGGCCGAAAGGGGCGCCGGTACAACGTCCAGGTCAACCCGTTCCCGATCTTCCCGAACCACCTGGTCATCGCCCGCGACGTCCATGTCCCGCAGTCCGTGTGGCACAATTTCGTGGACATGATGGACTTCGCCCGCAAGTACCCGGACTACCTGGTTTTCTACAACGGCCCGGACAGCGGCGCTTCCGCTCCCGACCACATGCACTACCAGGCGATTCCGACCGGGCTGCTTCCGCTCCAGACGGCAATCGACCGCTGGCTCGACGAAGGCCAGACCCCGCTCGCGACCGGGCAGGACGCAAAGCTGTTCCATTTCCCGCATTTCTGCCGTGGGGTCTATGCCCTGCGCTCCGATACGCCTAAGTCGCTCGCGAAGCTCTTCTACCAGCTCGTGGACTGCTGCCCGGTTATCGGCGACGAGCCCGAGCCGCGCCTGAACCTGTTCTGCTACTGCTACAAGCAGGAATACCGCTGCTTCGTGGTGCTCCGCGGCGCGGTGCGCTCACACCACTACTATTCCGAGGGCCCCGACCGCCTCACCATGAGCCCGGGCGCCGCGGACATGGCCGGCATGTTCGTCTGCCCGCTCAGGGAGGACTACGACAAGCTGACGGGCCCGCTGCTAGACGAAATTCTGGACGAGGTGTGCATCTCGCCCGAAGACGAGCGCATGGTCGCATGGCGCATGACGCGCCGCCAGCCCAAGGTCGACGTGCCGATCGCTCAGGGCGACGAAATCGTCTTCGAGATGATCTCCGACGGGGCCGGCCCGCAGAGAGTGAGCCTGTCCGAGGGCCGCATCGATTACGGCGGCGCGCTCTATGACGAACTCTATTTCGACAGCGTTACGAGAAGCACCGTTTTCGCCCCGGCATCGTTCATCATCCATGGCGCCGAGCCCATGCAATTCGCCGGCTCGATACGCTTCACGGTGGAGGGTGGCACGATTCGTGCAAGTAACCATATTGGTATTGAGAATTACCTGCTGAGCAAGATGTCCGAAGAGTTGAGCCCGGACCTCCCGCTCGAAGAGACAAAAAAGGCCGTGATCAAGAGGCGCAAGGAAATACTGAACACACCGACCCCTCCGGCCTACAAAGGTTTGACAATTGAAATATTAACCAACGTCCGCCAGGCGATAGACCAAACCTGGGGACAATAAAAACCATAGTATTATGAAACTGTTTAAGCTCACACTCGCAGCTCTCCTCGCAGGCGCACTCGTTTGCTCCGTTCCTGCAGCAGCGCAGACGCGCTCAGGAGGCTCCAAAACGACAACTGCGACACGCAGTTCGTCTTCGTCTTCGAAGAGTTCGAGTTCTGCATCAAAGAGCTCGTCTTCGAAGAGCACTTCAGCGACAAGGTCCTCGTCATCGTCCTCGACTAAGAGCTCGGTGTCCAAGTCGTCTTCTTCCAGCTCTCAGCAGAAGAGCACCAGCGCTACCCGTTCGTCAAGCACTCAGCAGAAGAGTTCATCGGCAAGCCGCAGCTCAAGCTCACAGCAGAAGAGCTCGTCGGCAACCCGCAGCTCCTCCACGGGCAGCAAGTCAACATCGGTTAACCGTTCGTCCGGCACCCAGCAGAAGAGTTCATCTGCAAGCCGCAGTTCCGGCACCCAAAGCAAGAGCTCGTCGGCTTCCCGTCCGTCGAAGTCCACTTCTACGACGCCCGCCCAGAGAACTACCGTAACGAAGAAATCGTCCAGCGATTCCAGGGCGGCAGGCGCGGTCAACCGCAACCCCGGCAGCAGTTCAAGCCAGAAGCCTTCGGCAGCTACCCGTAACGCTTCGACCAGCCAGCAGCAGGGCAGGAGCGTAACCAGCAGCAGCGGAACACACAGGACTCCTCCGGCAAACCGCGACAGGATCGACTACAACAGGCCTTCGCGTTTCTATGACCATGGCCGCCACTACTATGGTTACAGGATCCACAGCCTGCCTCCGAGGCACAGCGTCCACTACCACTTCGGCCGCCGCTACTACTATTACGACGGACTCTATTACTACTACCGCGGAGGTGTCTACTACGTTTGCCGTCCTCCTTTCGGCTACTACTTCGATCCCGGCCTCTATTATTACGAGCCCTTCAGGTGCCGTGTAAGGTATTACAGCTACGCAGACCACCAGTATCACCTGATCAACGACAACTACAGGACGATCGCGGAGCAGAACGCCATCATAGCCCAGAACAACGCCACCATAGCAAGACAGCAGGCAGAAATCCAGGCTAACCAGGCCAGACAGGCCCAGATGGCATCCGAGTCCTACCAGCTTGCTATGAAGCTCGGCCTGATGCAGAGCTACGCGGCGGTAGGCCAGGAGTACTACTACGACGACGGCGTGTTCTTCGTCCTCAATTCCAACGGCCGTTATGAGACCATCATACCTCCTGCAGGCGCACTGGTCGAAGAGCTCCCTGACGACTACGAAGTCGTAGTCCTCAAGGACGGAAGGGAGTACTTCAAGGTGGACGAGACTATCTACAGGATGACCGTCAGCGAAGGCAAAGCCTACTTCGAGGTTCTCGGTCAGCTGCAGGACTACACCTGGTAATAATTAAGGGCAACAGGCTGCTTTTCCTCCCAGTCGCTTCGCGACCCTGTCCGGGAAAATGTTCGGAAAAGCAGCCGGTCGCTCCTTAAATTACAGACAGAAGGCGGCGGGCAGTTTCAGACTGTCCGCTGCTTTTTATTGTGATGTCGCGAAGGGAAGGATCGGCGGGGCCGGAATGGGCGATATTGTGGGCATCAAGCATGCGGACAAGCTGGCGGGCGGCGGCCGGAGCGGGGTCGATGAAACGGACGGACGGGCCGGCGAGTTTCTGGAGTACCGGTAGCAGGAAAGGATAGTGCGTACAGCCGAGCACGACGGTGTCCGCGCCGGCCCTGAGCAGCGGTTCAAGGCTGGCCGCGACCACGGCCTCGGTCTCCGGGCCTTCGAGCTGCAGGTTTTCGACCAGTTCCACGAAGCCCCGGCCTACGCGCTCGACTACTTTTACGTCGCCGGCGTAGGTGTCTCGGGTGTCCAGATATTTCGAGGCTTTGAGGGTGCCGGCGGTGGCGAGCACGCCGATCACGCCGCTGCGCGTCCCGAGGGCGGCAGGCTTCACCGCCGGCTCCATCCCGATGAAGGGGACGTCAGGCCACTCGCGCCGCAGCTCGGCTATCGCCGCGGCCGTTGCCGTGTTGCAGGCGATGACGATCGCATCCGCACCCTGCGCCAGGAACCCGCCTACGATCTCACGGCAACGGCCGAGTATGAATTCGGCGCTCTTCTCCCCGTAAGGGCAGTTCGCATTGTCGGAAAAATACAGGAAGCGGTCGGCGGGAAGAAGGCGCAGGATCTCCCTGAGGACTGAAAGTCCTCCGGAGCCCGAATCCATTATTCCTATCGTCGCCATACTATCAGCAAATATACCGATATTTTTCTTTAAATTTGCTTGATATATGACAACTCAGGAGCAGATAAAGGATTTGCACGCCAGGGTGGAGACCCTCAGGCGCTGCCTGGACATAGACGGCAAGCGGGCGGAGGTTGCGGCGAAAGAGGCCGAAAGCCAGGCCCCGTCTTTCTGGGATGACCCGAAAGCGGCAGAGGCCTTTCTGAAAAAACTCAGCAGTCTGAAATCCTGGGTCGTGCAGTTCGACAAGGCGGCTTCCGCGGCGGACGACGTTGACGTGCTGGCCGAATTTGCCGAGGGCGAAGAATCCGAAGAACTCGACGAGGGTTATAAAACTGCGCTCCAGGCTGTGGAAGACCTGGAACTGAAGAACATGCTTGGCGGCGAAGGCGACAACCTCGGTGCGGTCCTGACGATCAACTCCGGCGCGGGCGGAACCGAGTCCAACGACTGGTCCGCGATGCTGATGAGAATGTACATGCGCTGGGGCGAGCGCAACGGCTACAAGATGACCGTTACCGAGAACCAGGAAGGCGATGAGGCCGGAATCAAGAGCGCGACTATCGAGTTCGAGGGCGATTATGCCTACGGCTACCTCAAAGCCGAATCGGGCGTCCACCGTCTAGTAAGAATCTCCCCGTTCAACGCCCAGGGCAAGCGTCAGACCACCTTCAGCTCGGTCTTCGTCTACCCGCTGGTCGACGACAGCATCAACATCGAAATCAACCCTTCCGATATCGAGTGGGACACCTTCCGCAGCGGCGGCCATGGCGGCCAGAACGTCAACAAGGTCGAGACCGGAGTGCGCGTGCGCCACATCCCGACCGGTATCATGGTCGAGAATACGGAAACCCGCAGCCAGCAGGACAACCGACAGAACGCCCTCAGGATCCTCAAGTCCCGCCTCTACGACATCGAGCTCAAGAAGCGTCGCGAGAAGCAGGCCGAGCTTGAAGGCCAGAAGAAGAAGATCGAGTGGGGCTCGCAGATCCGCTCCTATGTCCTCCATCCCTACAAACTTGTGAAGGACGTCCGCACCGGCTACGAAACCGCCGACACCCAGGGCGTCCTCGACGGCGATCTCAACGCCTTCATGAAAGAATTTTTAATGCAAAACTGATATGGCAGTAGAATTCAAGTATGCGCCGATGTTCCAGCTCGGCGAAGACACGACAGAGTATTACAGGATTCCGGGATCCGAAAAGCTTGTGAAGACATCCAAGTTCGGAGGCCATTGCGGCTGCGGCGGCAAGACTATCCTGGAGGTATCGCCTGAGGCCCTTACGCTTGTGGCCCAGCAGTCCTTCCATGACTGCGAGTTCATGCTGCGCCGTTCGCACAACGAGCAGGTGGCGAAGATCCTGCAGGATCCCGAGGCCTCGGAGAACGACAAATATGTAGCGCTGCAGTTCCTTCGCAACGCAGAGACTTCGGTAAAGGGCGTGCTTCCGTTTTGCCAGGATACCGGCACAGCCATCATCCATGGAGAGAAAGGCCAGAGAGTCTGGACCGATTTCGAGGATGAAGAGGCCCTGAGCAGGGGAGTGTTCAACACCTTCACCCAGGAGAACCTTCGCTACAGCCAGAACGCCCCGCTGGACATGTACAACGAAGTCAATACGAAGTGCAATCTGCCTGCCCAGATCGACATCGAGGCGGTCCAGGGCGACGAATACCGCTTCATAATGGTCGCAAAGGGCGGCGGCAGCGCCAACAAAACCTACTTCTACCCGATGACCAAGGCGACGATCCAGAACGAGGGGACGCTCCTCCCGTTCCTGGTCGAGAAGATGAAGAGCCTCGGAACAGCGGCATGTCCGCCTTACCACATCGCGTTCGTGATAGGCGGAACAAGCGCGGAGAAGAACCTCCTCACGGTGAAGCTCGCCAGCATCAAATACTACGACAACCTGCCTACTACCGGCGATGAGACCGGCCGTGCCTTCCGCGACGTTGACCTGGAGCAGAAGTTGCTCAAGGAGGCGGCGAAGATAGGCCTTGGCGCCCAGTTCGGAGGGAAGTACCTGGCCCATGACATCAGGGTCATCCGTCTCCCTCGCCATGGCGCCAGCTGCCCGATCGGCATGGGCGTAAGCTGCTCGGCCGACCGCAACATCAAATCGAAGATCAACGCCGACGGCGTGTGGATCGAGAAGATGGACACGAACCCCTCGGAGCTGATTCCGGAGGAGTACCGCCGTCCCGGCGAGGGTCCGAAGGGCATCGTCATCGACCTGGACAAGGGCATCGACGCAGTGCGCGCCGAACTCACGAAGTACCCGGTCAGCACCCGCGTGAACCTTAACGGCACCATCATCGTGGCCCGCGACATTGCCCATGCGAAGTTGAAAGCACGCCTGGATGCCGGCGAAGGACTGCCGCAGTACTTCAAGGACCACCCCGTCCTCTATGCAGGCCCGGCCAAGACCCCGGAGGGATACCCCTGCGGTTCCATGGGCCCGACTACCGCCAACCGTATGGACCCGTATGTAGACGAGTTCCAGGCAAACGGCGCATCGCTGGTAATGATTGCGAAGGGCAACCGCACCCAGCAGGTGACCGATGCTTGTAAGAAGCACGGCGGATTCTATCTCGGAACCATCGGCGGAGTCGCCGCCATCCTCGCCCAGAACAATATCAAGAGTATAGAGTGCGTGGAGTATCCCGAACTCGGTATGGAGGCCGTCTGGAAGATACGCGTCGAAGACTTCCCGGCATTCATCCTGGTCGACGACAAGGGCAACGATTTCTTCAAGAAACTCGGACTGTAAATGAAAAAGAAAGGTCGGTGGTGGAAGATCATACTGATCGTCCTTGCCGCGCTCATTATCCTGATTCTGAGCGCGGTCCACACCGTGCTGTACACCCGTGTAAAGGATAAGCTGATAACGAAGTTTACCGAACCCGTACTCGAAGGTAAAGTAAAAGTTGACAAGATACGCGTCAAACTGCTTACCACCCTGCCGGACTTCTCGCTTTACATTTACGACATTTCGCTGACCAGACCCGTCACTCAGGATACTGTACTGGCGGTTGACAGAATCCAGGCCAGGCTCAATCTATGGTCACTGATCAAGGAAGGATGTCTGGATTTGCATGACGCAGGTATATTCGGGCTTTACGCCGATGTGCAGCCTGCCGATACCGCCCTTCTGAAACCTACAGGGCCGAAGGAGGAGAAGGAGCCTGAGCCCCTTAATCTGCCCCATTTCAGAGCTGATTTCACTCTGGCAGACACTCATCTGAATTTCAGTGACCTCGTCCGCGACGGTTCGCTGGAATTCAATCTCAAGGGAGTAAACTCCAAAGACGGAGTTTTGGACGCCGACCTTACCGGCTTCAGTCTGAAGGCGCTTGGCGTGACGCTCGACGCTACGGTTCTCGGCCGTGACCTGCTGGGTGAGAACCCGCAGGTCGACCTCGACGCCGACGCGCTCGCGCGGCTCCGCGCCCTGCGTTCCCTACTCCCTGAGGGTATGTCGGCCGACGGCGATCTTAAGATCTCCGCCGACGGGACCCTCGCCAAGTCGGGCGCGGACCTTCTGGCGAGCGTGTCCACCGGGAAACTGCGCGCCCAGACGCCCTTCGGGCGAATCGCCGCCGACGATGTGAAGATAGTGGCCGGCGCGCGCAATAAAACCGAGTCGCTGCGCCGGGGACGCCGCCCGCACCGCGAGGGCATGGAAGTGCCCGAATTCCTCCGCGAGGAGGATTTCCGCGCGGCAGATATCGACGTCCAGCTCGATACCTCCATCACCAAGCTCGTCAAGACATGGAACCCGCGCGGCTCAATCCACGTGGGCCATGCCGTCGTCATTACCCCCAAGTTCCCGCTTCGCAACAGCCTCGACGGGCTGGACGCCAGCTTCAATACCAACGAAATCAAGATCGACACAGTCCGCGTAAGGACGGGCGAGTCTGATCTGGCGCTCAAGGGTTTCCTGCGCGGCTTCGGCCGTGTCCTTACAGGTCGCGGCAGGGGCCTCTACAGGGTGGACCTCGACGCGAAGTCCGGGTATCTCAACCTGAACCAGATACTAGCGGCTGTTGAGGCCGGAAAGGACGCGGAGGTCGACACTTCTTCCGTCAAGTCCGACGAGGAATACATCAAGGAAGTGGAGATGGTCTCCGGCGATGCCGAGTCCGAGGGTCTGAAGTTGTTCGTAATACCGGCCAATGTCATTGGAGACGTGAGGCTCAAGGCCAATCTGGTCAAGTACGACGTCTACAACGCCCGCAACGTGGGCGCCAGAATCCAGATGAAGGAGAGGACCGTGCTCGTCTCCGACCTGGCCGCCACTACGGATGCCGGTTCGGTAAGCGGCGATGCCTTCTACTCGACAAAGACCAAGCAGAACATAGGCGCGGGATTCGATATCTCGCTGCGCGACGTGACTGCGGAAAAGATAATCGGGATGGTGCCGGCAGTGGACTCTCTGGTTCCCATGCTCAGTTCGTTCAAGGGCCTGCTGAACTGCACCTTCTGCGCCACTACCAAGCTCGATACCTCGTTCCGTATTCATCCCCGTTCGCTCGACGGCGCATTCTATATCAAGGGCCAGGAACTCACGCTCAACCAGGAGGGCGATTTCAAAAAACTGGCCAGGCTGCTGATGTTCCGCGACCGCCGCAAGGGACGTATAGATTCTCTTTACATCGGCGGCATAGTCACCGACAGCAAGGTGCGTGTGTTCCCGTTCAGGCTCGACCTTGACCGGTACTCGCTTTCGCTGGGCGGCACCCATGCCTTCGACGGCGATTTCGACTACAAGGTATCCTTGCTCCGTTCGCCCATCCTGATCAAGTTCGGCGTGCGCCTCAAGGGCCCCGACTTCAACCACATCGACTGGCGCCTGATACGTCCGCAGTTCGTGAATGCCTACATGCCCGAATTCCGCAAGGAAGTCGACAAGATGATACGCTACCAGCGCATGACCATCCGCAATGTCTACAAGGAGGGCTCCGATGCCGCCTCCAGGGCAGGAAAGAGGGCACTGAAGGAGCTCGACTCACGCCGCGCCGACATGGAGATGATCGACCGCGTCGAGGAACTCTCCGAGGACGAAGCGAAGCAGATCGACTCGCTGAACACCGCCCCCGAGCCTCTCGACACCCTTCAGGCCGCACCCGCAGACTCTGGCAGTGTTGTCATTTCGAGCGAAGCCGAAGGCGTAGTCGAGAAATCTCCAATAGAAGTTACAGACCATGAGTGATATCGAAATAATCCAGGTGAACATTTCCGGCGACGACAAGCCGGGCCTCACCGCCGCGCTGACCGGCATCCTTGCCAAGTACGAAGCCTTCATCCTCGACATTGGCCAGGCCAATATCCATAAAACCCTGACTCTCGGAATCCTTTTCCGTACGTCTACGAAGCAGTCGGGCTTCATCATGAAGGACCTCCTGTTCGCCGCTTCCGAGCTCGGTGTACAGATCCGCTTTACACCCGTGTCGCGTAAATCCTACAACGCATGGGTCACGCGCCAGGGCAAGGGCCGCTACATCGTCACCCTCCTGGGCCGCCAGATCAACGCTTCCGATATCGCGAAGGTCACCGACGTAACCGCAAAGCACGGCTTCAACATCGACGCAATCCGCCGCCTTACCGGCCGCATGCCGCTGGTCGGCCATGATCCCAAGTCGCGCTCCTGCATCGAATTCTCCATCCGCGGCCATGTCGACGAGCAGACCAAGCTCGCCTTCCAGAACGACATCATGGGCTGCACCCGTCAGGGCCTCGACATTTCCTTCCAGAAGGACGATATCTACCGCAGGTCGCGCAGGCTCATCTGCTTCGATATGGACTCCACCCTGGTCGGCGCCGAGTGTATCGACGAACTCGCCGCACGGGCGGGCGTCGGAGACCAGGTCAAGGCCATCACCGCCGCCGCGATGCGCGGCGAGCTCGACTTCAAGGAGAGTTTCACCAGGCGCGTCGCCCTACTCAAGGGCCTCGACGAGTCCGTCATGGAAGACATTGCTAAGAACCTTCCTCTTAACGAGGGCTTGGAGCGCATGATGAAGATCCTGAAGAGGGTGGGCTACAAGACAGCCATCCTTTCAGGCGGCTTCACGTATTTCGGGAAGTACTTGCAGCAGAAGTTCGGCTTCGACTACGTCTATGCAAACGAACTTGAAATAGTGGATGGGAAACTGACCGGCCGTTACCTCGGCGAGGTCGTCGACGGCCGCCGCAAGGCCGAGCTCCTCAAACTCCTCTGCCAGTTCGAAGGCATCAACATCGCCCAGTCGGTAGCGGTCGGCGACGGCGCCAACGACCTCCCCATGATCGGAACGGCCGGTCTGGGCATCGCCTACCACGCCAAACCAAAAGTCAAGGCCACCGCGGAGCAGAACCTCTCCACAGTCGGCCTTGACGGCATTCTTTATTTTCTTGGCTTAAAGGACTCCCAGATCGAAGCGTAAGATAAAGCCGAGCTCCAGTTAGCTGAAGTAATTAATACTTTAAGATTTGATGGATAATGTCAATCTGAAGGCTGTCTTCAAGCTTTGAGATAGTCTCCAAGGTGAGATTTTCCGTCCCTTTAAGGAGCCGACTAACATACTGCGGAGAACACCCAAGCTTTTCAGCCAGTTCCTTTTGGCTAAGGCTCAATTCTTCCAGTCGATTCATCACCTTCAACGCAATGAAACCGGAATAACGCAGCCAATGGCGGTTTTCTCTCCGCCACTGAGCATGTTCTCTCCAGTTTGTTCTCACACTTCGCCTTTCCAAAATATAAAGCTCATTATCCGCATTCTTCGCCATGATACTCTTCGAATCCTTTATAATCCACTATCCCAAGAGAAAGTAAATAATCTCTCACCTGATTTAACCGTTTTAATTCGGCTAACGTATGTTCTCGTTCTGACATATAAGCAGTCAGTTTGATAGCTCCACCAGTAATGATATATCGTCCGGACTCCAGTCTTATGGCATATAACCTAAGCCATGATTTGTGGTACCGATTAACACCTTTGGCCTTTTCCTTACTTAACAATACCTCTGAGGCGCTTGTGTTGACCAGGGGACGAAAAAGCTTGTCCAGATTGGCGTCAGGATCGAGATCCATAATTAAGCACTCCAAATCTCCGGCATCATCAACTGTATCAAAAATTGCTCTGTCAATATCTGTTATGTGGAAGTAGGTGGTTAGGTCTTCAATGTGTTTAACGAAAAACTCTCGCAACCACTGATAATCTGTCCACTGTGTAAACACCTTATCAAGGACATTAACGCCATTTTCCTCATAAACTACGGCCCAAAGTCTGCCGTTCTCTAAAATTTTTTCGAAGTTCATAGCTACTAAGTTTTAATTAAGTTGAACGCATACAAATATAGTAATCGTTTTCGAATAATCAACTTAAAAGTTGATATTTCGAAAACATACGCCGCCGATAGGGAGAAGAAAAAATTAGTTGGGGAAGGAAGACCACTCTTCGGCCGTCCAGTTTTTAGACATGGTGGCTTTTGTGTAGTCAGTGGTCCACCACGGGCCGTTCTGGTTCTTGGAGTTGGTCCAATAGGTTACCATGTCGGGATGGCAATATATTTTGCCGGTGGTGGTTATGCCGTCCATCCATTTGTCCAGCCAGCTCATGATGCTGGTCCTGTCGTAATTGGCCTTCTCGTATCCTCCTCCTAAGTAGCAGCTGAAATAGCATCTGACAGAGACGAGGGCGGAACAGTCGCGGAACATACTGTTGTAACAGTCGGCCGCCATAACTGTGGCTGGGAGGTCAGGCCCGTGGGTAAGGGAGGTGCACTTACGGAACATTCCCTTATAACATCTCACAGCGGTAGTGGTGACAGGTAGAATCAAGGGGTCGTCCGGATCTATATCTATATATGTGACCGCCGTACCGGAGCCTTTTGAGAATGCACCGTTGAAAGCGTCTTCCACCAGATTGTCCTCATCTTCGAGAAGGCTCATGATATTGCCTGCTATATAACACTTCTTGGTGGCCGTGAAGATGGGAGTGGGGCCGGGAGTGCCATATGTGTCCGTAAGCGCGTTCTTGTAGTTGGTCCTTTCGCCCCTGAAACAGATTTCTTCATCAGCATTAAGCGTAATAGCGTGTATACTGGTGTAAGCAGTCCATGTCTCTCCCAGGTCGCGGCTGTATTCAATGTTGTCTGCAAGAGCGGCATAATTGAAGGTGACGTCGGTCTCGTTGCTTATGGCCTTGATTCTGAAGCCATCGTAGGAGAAGGTAGATTTGTCGACAGTATAATAGTTGTTGGCGGCGAGAGTTTTATCGGTCAGATCGAAATCCTGGGATTGCGGAGCGTCAAGGGCGTCGGTCCAGTCGAATTCAAGGGTCGCGCTTGAGAGAGAGCTGCCTCCTGCAAGAGGTACGATGAAATCGAGTTTGGCGGCAGCGCCGTGGACCGTAGAGGTTACCGTTCCGTT
This sequence comes from Bacteroidales bacterium, assembly GCA_017962165.1. Classification (GTDB taxonomy): domain Bacteria; phylum Bacteroidota; class Bacteroidia; order Bacteroidales; family UBA932; genus Cryptobacteroides. The sequence continues at coordinate 18,897 of JAGCVW010000002.1, forward strand.
CCACAGGGGAGTTCCACTGTTAGCCAGGACGGTGCTCACGCTGGTTGCCGCAGGCAGATTGGTCGCCGGCATTTTTATCTTGCAGACCACGAAGGTAGAATTCTGCTCCAGGGTGATAGTGCGGCTGCCGAAGGTGGTGGAACAGGTGAAGTCGCTGTATTTCTGAACCGCTTCAGCGAGAGTTGAGGCATATTCGCCCGCCGGATAGGAAGTTCCGGTGATCTTTCCTCCGGCATTCGAGTGGACCCTGTCGGCGGTACTGACCAGAGTAACATTGATGGTAGTAGACGAAGACAGATCAAAATCATCGGCGCAGACGAGGTCGCCCTCGAACGAGGCGTTCGTCTCTCCGACACCGGAAATCAGAGTCATGAAGCCGAAAAGGTCGTCGCCGTGGCTGACGAACAGGCGGTCGCCGGCTTCGAACACATATTGCGTGCTTCCGTTCAGAGTCGCCTTCGTGAACCTGGCGCCCGAGGCTGACAGCTCATAGTGGACGTTCGAGTAAGAACGTTCGCGGGGCGAGTCAACTTCGCGCTGCGGCTCACTGGTGCAGGAAAGCGCCAGCGCACACATCAGCAGTATGGACCAAAACTTCTTCATCACAGGCTTCCTCCGTTTTGAGGGTCATTATCGAAACCGACCGTTCCGCCGGCTGCGTTGCTCTCCTCGCTGTTATGGACGACGCGCACGAAGCAATAGCGAGCACGCGAACGATGATCACCTTCCTGGGCTCCAATGAGAAGCGATGTGGAATTAATCAGCGAATTGACGACACCGGTATACTTTTCATCGCTAAATGTTAAGGTGGTCCCGTTCTCTTTGATACCATTCCTATCCAGCAAAAGCAACAGTTTCCCGTCAAGACTCCCGCAAGTCAGTTTTGAGTGACCACCATCCAGCACGGGATCAATCTGCAACTGGTCGTCGCCGGCGCCGAGATGCGCAGGATAGTAGAAATGAAGTGCTCCGTCCTGCCAATCTATAGAGGTTCTACCAAAGCTGAAAATATTGTCAAGGCCAATAACCTGCGATTTCTGAGGCTGACTATTCAGGTTTCCATCCACGGTCTTGATGAAGGTGCAGTTAGAGACATCCAGATTCGCTTCGACGAAGTCTCCCTTGAAGAAGTCTATATCGGTCACTTGTTCCGCAGGATAGACCTCCGAGATCCATCCTTTTTGCCGGAAATCTTTGCTGGCCACCTCGTCATATGCCGGCAAACCGTTATGCCAGGCATTGGCATTCTCAAAAGTCTGCCACCAGGAATCTGTCCAGGGTATCTGGTCGAGAACTCCATCATCATCCGTATCGTATTCCCCATACGTCTTATTCCAGGTTTCATTAACGTGCAACACATCCATCGAGGCGGTATTGGATCTGGTATGATAGCCGTCTGAGGTGACGACCTCTATCTGGAAGGTATAAGTGCCGGTAATGAGATCGGACATAGTATAGTCGAAGTCGAAGGTGCCGGACCAGTAATGGCTGTCCCTGCCGTCTGCCGGGAGGGCGATGCTTTCGACCTCCTTGTCCGGATCCTTAATCGAAAGCCTCCAGCTTGTAATGGTTGCCGGCGCCGGCGCAGAGGCGGTCAGCAGGACAGGGAACGAAGGATTCTCCGAGTTATCGTAGTTGCAGGGCAGGAGCCTGACGGATGCGAATACCGGCGAAAGCACCCTGATCGGGGCCTCGAGTATCTTCTGGGTTCCGGCGTTGTTGACTACCACGGCCCTGATGGACATGTTGCCAAGGAGGGTAAGGTTGTTTGGCACGGTCCAAGGCACCACTTCATCCTGGATGGCGACGCCGGAGAGCTTTATATCGCCTGTCGGTATGGCCATTGTGGTCTCCACACCGCCGGTATTTACATACACGAGGCTGAGGGAGAGCGACTTGATTGCAGAGCCCATCGAGGTGATGTTGAGCTTGATGTTGCAGTTGTCGCCCATGTGGAGGTACTCTCCGCCTGGTACCGAGATGCTTCCGGTAATTTCGCCCGTGCAGTTGTTGTCGCGAACACAGCGAAGGCCGGTAAGTTTTGAGTCGTCATCAAGGATATGGAAACGACCGGTACTGGATGAATATCCCCAGCCGATTTTGACGTGCTCGCCGGTCGTTACCTTGCTCCCGAGTTTTCCACGGGAGAAATATGTGCGGCAAGGATACATCTTGTTGTTCGTCCAGTAAGAAGAAGGCTGGAGTCCCACCATGAGCAGCATCTCTGTCATGTTCGGCATGCGGTAACCGTAAGGGCAATATGTGTTGTGACCGGTATCTGTAATATCGTTGTTGATATCCTCTTCGTCGAGGCTGAGCCCTGCAATGGATCCTTCTCCGGTACCGTCTGTATAGACACGGTTCGACGGATTCTGCATGTTGAGTTCGAGATACACGCGGTTGTGCATCGAATACTCTTCGTGGTAGGGAAGGTCGACAGAAGTGTATTCGCGCAGCGAACGTGGATCGAGGCGCGAGAAGCGCAGGGTGTAAGTCCCGTCCTGATTCGGCCGGACCTTGCCGTTGCCGTCCAGGCCGGCAGGGGACTCGTAGTAATTGTCGATGGGCTGATCGTAATCGGAGAAACTGATGTCCGTAACCACTCCGCCTTCGTTGTACGTTCCGATGTTGCGCACGCAGCGCACCGAGGACACCTGATGCCTTTTATCCTCGTCGAAAGCCGGATTGTCCACCCAGTTGTAGAAGTTGTAGTCTGATTTTGTACAACCTTCCTCTGCTCGGATGGTACGGGGGTTCTCTATGGCATTTCCCGAGATAGTTGACGAAACCACCCATGAGCGCCAGTTTAGGCCGCTGGAAATGTCATTCTTGTTTACAGGCTGGTAGATGCGGGCAGAAGGCGAGAGCGATTCGTTGCCCACCCACATGCCGATGATCTGGTTGACGGCTGCTATGTACCAGCGTATCTCGTCCGGGTCGATGACTCCGTTGCCGTTGTTATCCCTGTTGCGGGTGAGGCAGGAGTAGGCGAGCGCCTGATAAGCGGACCGGAGTTCAGGAGTGTTGTTGTCGACCGTATAGTCGAGGAATCCGTTTTCGCCCTCCCACTCGGGAGCCGTGTTTTCATCCCATGTCGATTTTGGAGCGACACCCCAGATGGCGGCAGTGTTGATACGTCCGTTTTCCTCGTTGTTGGGCCTGGCTGAAGTCGGCAGACTCTCGCCGCTCGGCCACCAGCGCCAGACGGTCTGCGAAGGATCTTTTTCGTGGCGGATGCGGTATTCCATTTCGTCGACATGCTCAGTTCCCCAAAGGGTTCGCAGATCGGGCGAATAAATATTGTAGAAGGTCTGGATTGACCTTTGAATTATCGAGTGGCTAGACTTGATAACGTCGCTCTGATCGTCATCGCTGTAAACTGCTTCGGAGAGGATATGGAGCTCGCGAGGATCGGCGTTGACGAACTGCCTCCACAGGTCGGGGTCTGCCGGAGCTGTGTCAGGATTGAGCGTCGGGTCTTTTTCATAGTAGTATTCGTCGATGAAGGCGGTCATGCGGATGACGTATTCGTGGCTTTCATCCACCCATGTGGTTTCGTCGTCATCCTCCTCGCCGGTGCTCAGCGAAGTGTCGAGCATGAATGCTCCGCTGTAAGCGCCGGGATCCGGACCGGTTCCCGCTGCGTATGCGGCCCTTTCCTCGAGCCATTGGTTACGTAGTTTTGTCTGGTCGAGGATGTAGTTGTAAAGCTGGTGGATGTCCAGCAGCTGATTCGCTGCCAACGCATCGTTTTCGTGGTCCCAATCAACGTCGTAGGTGTCTCCCGGGTATGAAACTCTGTTATGGGAGTAGGTGCCTCCAGAAATAGTGTTGAGCCCGAACTTGACCCAGAGGTAGTCCTTGCAGTTGAATTCCCAGTCGCCGTCGTTGGGATCGGGAGTGCTGTCGTCGGGTATCCAATTGGCTCCGCCTTCGTCGAAAGGAGTCTTGACGTACCACGACACCTTCTTACCCTGGAGGCCAGGCGTGTACCTGAAGGTAAGGCAGTGGTACTCGTAGTGGGCGTCGCAGTTGACTATGTCGTCGGTCGACAGCATCAGGGATCCTTCGTGGCCAGGTTCATCTTCGCGCTGGTTGCCGTTGCCGTCGGGGCCCAGAACTTCGACATAGATTGACCTGGAGCCGTTGATGGTGACGAAGTAAGTGTACGAGGAGCCGCGTTCGACGTCGTAATTGTCGAAATCGTGGCTCTGGTTGCTGCGGCTGTCGAGGAAATTTCCGAGGTGGACGGTATATACCGCCTCGGAAGTAAGGGCATGGTTGGCGTCGCTGTTGCCCGTTGCATTCTGGATGCCTGCCGTGGTAAGTCCGAGCAGCATGTCGAACTTCACGTATGTTCCCTTCTCGGGAGCGTAGATGTAGGTGCCCTCGTCGGCGCCCGGATTGGTCTCCTTCTCGCGAAGGTAGTAATCAGGGGTGCCGAGGGACTCTATGGACGCCTTCGGATCCTGAAGGTTCTCGAGCATGTAGAACGAGAACTCCTGGTAGGGGCCGTTAAGTGTAGCGCTGCAGTCTGGGCAGCTGCCGGCGTCGTTGGTTTCGCGGCCGCAGTCGGGGCATTTGTAGACTTCGCCCTCGAAGAAGGCCTTCTGGGTGTCGAAGTAGGTGATGTCGGACGCCTGTTCTGCCCTCGGGATGAGGAAACACTCGGACGGCAGATTGTAGACCCACCATTTGCGCGCGTCGCACTTGGCCGGGTCAATGTTGGTCTCGTTGTACTTGATGAGGAACTTGACCTTGGCGTCGATTGCTTTCAGCTTGAGCTGATACTTGCCGCCGGGCATGTCGTACACAGGGGTGGATTCGTCGAACTCGCCCCATGTAAGGTCGCCGGTATTGACTCCGGTCTTCTTGTCCATCATCAGGAACAGGTCGCCCCTGTTGACGACCTCCTGCTCGAGGGTAACCCTCACGTCTTCGAGGTCTTCGAAGGTCCTGATTCCGGAAAGGACGTCGACGGCGTCTTTGTGGTCGAGAGAGGCGATGGTGTTTGCGACGTTGGCCAGAAGTACCAGCGTGCAGTTCTCCTCTGAACGGGTAGCTATCTTCACCACTCCGCGGCTGTTCTCGGAATTCTCCACATACCAGCCTTCGTTGCTGTACTCGTCGAGGTTGGCCAGGGAATTGTTGAGGTGTTCGTAAGTGAAGTAGCGTCCGTAGAACTTGTCGCCGTTCTCGTCGAAGATGAGTACGTAGAGGTCCCTGATGCGGGCTTCGTCGGCGCGGGCGACTTCTGCCTTGGTCCCTATCTTGACTTCATACCAGTCGGGAACTCCGAAACGCAGGTTGAGCGTTACGGGAGAGCCCTTCGGCGCATAGCGGAGCGCGACGTCCGTCATCTCCGCCTCCCTTACACAGGAAAGCGGCAGAAGGAGCAGAAGCAGTGCTGCTATGCGTGCGAGTCGTTTCATCTTCTAGTTAAAAAATACATACGCTGTTTTTTCGTCCCAGCTCTGGACCTCGAAGTTGAACGAGTAGTCGTGGGTAGCGGCCCTTCTGGTGATACGGGTCTCAATCTTTAGGTGCTGGTTGCGCTGGAGCGACTGGATATCGGAGGAATGGCTGTCGTGGATAGGCAGGTCCGTAAAAGTGTACGGATCAAACGTCGTGGCGTCCCCGGCATCGTAGGTCTCTCCCTCCTTGGTGACCCTGAACGAAATGTCGCACAGGTAACGGCTGCCAACCAGCTGGGTGGGAGCAACGCTGGGGAAAACCTGCGCGACCGGAAGGGTCGATGTGTGGTTTGTCCAGACCAGGGGTTCAGCGCCGTTGATTACCAGATTCGGGATAACTGCGGGAGGGACGGCCGCAACATAATCCGTTGCCTGGGGGAAAAGTTTGCCCGAGGCGGGATTGATCTGCTTAATCGTAACCTGGCATGAATGGACGTCGAGGGGATTCTCGTCGCCAGTCTGGTCGTCGAAGGTGACGCTCACACGGCATACCGGCCTGAGAAGCTGAAGGTCCACCTGACCGTTGCCGCTGCGGTTGACGCTCAGAGTTCCCCTGGCGGTCAGCGGCATGTACGATGCGTTGACAGAGGTAAGCGTAAGCGCTTCCAGGGCGGAAATCGTGGTCGCCGCCTGGATGTCGCCGATCTGCTCGCCTGTCATTCCGGTCATGTTCGCGATTGCAAACACCGTGTAGGTCCCCCTCGTGGGGCCGGAGAAGAAGATGGTAGACGAAGATTCGTCGGTCTCTTCCGGCTCGCATTCGGAGGAATAACCCCCGGCCATGCTGCCCCAGAAATTGTTCGGCCACCATGCCACCAGGTTGCCCTGGTCGTTGGCGATGCCTATCGCGAGATCCGGTAAGCCAGATCCGTCTACTACGATGGCGCTGCCGTCCGCAAGGTCGTCGGCGAGCGTACGGGTCAAGTAGTGTCCCGTTCCTATAGTCACGGCTATCCTGCCCTGCACCTCCGGCTGGGGATCCTTGACTGTGCAGGCCCCCATGGTGAGAAGCAGCGCCGCTGCGAAGGCGGCCGGATATATGCGACTCAGGTTCATCATAAGGTAAGACCCGGCGTTTCCGCGGGGATTTCATTCCAATCGGTCACGGCGACGGTCACGACTATACCGCCTCCGAGCCTGATATGGATTTCATAATTGTACTTTTTGCCCGGCTCCCAGCTTGTAATCAGATCGTCGGAATTCTTGACCTTGATCTGGTCCAGACGGATAGGGAAGACGGGATTGTTGTGTTCGAGGATGCCAAGATTGTTTTCCTGGTCGTACTCGTAGTCGAGCATCAGCTGCGGGATGTAGTCTCCGTAAGGCGTGAGCTCCTGCGGGATCATCAGGTCCCACTTGTCTGCCGGGAGGCTGTAGGTGCCGCCCTTTGCGAGGGGATCGGACGCTCCGCTCTGGCCCAGGACCACGCTTCCGTTGTAGGCGGGAGTCGACCAGTCGCTGGTGCTCATAGTGGAAAGCCCGTTGCCGCTCTGCTCGAAGGTGCCGGTGGCGCTCGTGCAGATGTTGCGGAAGCCGTACGAATTGACTACCACTTCGATGCTGGGCGATTCGTTTATGATCTCAACCCTCACTGCGCTCAGGACATGCTGGAAACTCAAGGCCACCGGGGTGACGGTTCCGTCGGAGCGCTGGGCTCCGGCTGCAAGCAGGTCGTACTGGGCGACAGTTGGACTGTAGGTTAAACTGGCCCTGATGTGGCCCGAACCGGCCGGATTGCAGGTGATTCCTGCGGCCGATGCAGGACCGCTTATCGCGAGGAAGTCGTACTGGCTGGCGTTGTCGTCCCAGAAACGAAGGGGAGAATACTCCCATGTATCGTCGCTGCTGTCTACAGCGCTGGCGCCGGTGTTTTTCAGGGTAACCTTCGGTCCGTCGAACACATTGTAGCGGGTGCCGGAAACCGTCTTCGCGCCGAACACGAAGAAGTTGTCGGCATTTGCCGCACCGACAAGCGGATCGTCGGAAGCTTTGTCGAAAGCTTCTTTGAGGTCGATGCCGCCTTTTGTCGGGATTGCATCATGGAGCAATAGGGCGGAGGACCCGGCGCTGAAGCCGATAGCCCCTGCGGGGGCTGTCGACTTAGTCTCGACCGGGTCCAGCCTGAGGCTGCACCCTGACAGAATCAGGGCGCAGCCCGCAGCTGTCGCCATAATGCGTATGATGCGGTTAAACATTCAGCAAATTAGTTGACGAGGTAGTAATATCCGTTGGTGGCAGGTGTAGTCCAATCAGTGATTGACGCCGTGAAGTTGATGGTGTTGGCATCGATCGTCAGAGTGTAAATGTAGTGGGTGCCTGCTGCCCACGAGCTGATAGGGTCACCATCGTTGTACTGATTACCGTCTGTTTCATCATCATCATCGGTAGGATAGTCGGTGTCATCAAACAGATTGAGGTCAACGGTTTTGTCGGTGAAAGTGTTAATGTTGCCGGCACCGTCGGTGATGGTGTAAGAAATCTTAAGAATCTGCTGGGATGTCGTAAGAGTCTGAGGGATAACGATAAGGCTGGTAATAAGATCATCGGCTGTTGCACTGCTGACATCATCGGGCAGATCCACGGGAGTTACGCCGCTTGCGTTGGTGTAAGTAAGAGGCGCGACCGCGTTGGCCAGGGAAGTCCAGGCAACTGTGGGTACATTGTCGGTGTATTCGGTAACGGCCAAGTTTGCCTCATCATAAACGCCCTCAAGAGCGATAGCGGTAATTTCTACGGTAGCATCATCAAGAGCTGAAGTCTTCTTGACTTTGAGGTCAACAAGTGCACCAATGTGCTTGAAGTTGAACGCAACGGGGACATCGGTCTTGTAGTTGGCAGGGAGAACATCAACGCTGTTGGCGAGCAAAATGTCGTTGTTGCTTCCGCTGAAGGTAACAGCAGTGGCCGTGATTGTGCGAGAGTTACTGTTGGCTGCGCCGGTGAAAGCTAACGCTGTATTAGGGGAAGAAACAGCATAGAAGGTGTAGCTGTCTGCTCCTGAATCCCAGTAACGAGGGTTGTCGTACGACCAGACAGATCCGTTGAATTTAACGGTGTCGTTTGCAAACACCTCAGTGTAAGTGGTGCTCTTCGTCTTGAAGCCGGAAACAAGGAAGTAGTCGCCGGAGACGAAAGTGCTGCTACCCGCATCGCGGGCCTTTGTCAGCTGCTCAGCCCAGGTGTTGAACCCAATCGCTGCGCTGTTCGACGCGGACTTGTTCGTGTCGAACTCTTTGCTGCAGGCAACCAGTGCGATGGCTGCAACTGCAAGAATCATTAATTTTTTCATACGCATAAAATTTTGAGATGAAATTTGGTAAATATAATAAAAATTGTTGAATATCAGTTGATTATCGTCGTGCTTCCTGTCTGTTCGCCCCAGCCGCCGATGAGGGCGTCGAAGCCGCCTCCGCCGCCGGCGCTTTCATCGGGCGGGAAGTCGTTGACGTCGATTTCGAGGTCGACGACTCCGCCTGTGGGCAGTTCGCGTATCTTGTCAGTAACATCGAGGCTAATGTTACGGTTGCTGCCGTTGACGTAGGTTATGTTAATCACAAGGTAGTGCTTTACTTCGGGCGCATCGGCCACTGACTGTTCGTCGTAAGGGTCGCAGCCCGGGACACCGAAGGTGTAGATCTTGGCGCCGAGCAGGTCCTGAGCCTTGTCGATATAGACATCGGTCAGGAAGCTGGCCGTCTGCTCCCAGGTCTGACCTGTCATGAGGTCGACACCCTGAGACATTCCGGTAAGGGCGGCGCCGCCGTTGCTGCCGACCACCCTGCCTTCGTTGTTCGCCAACTTGACCTGGAACAGGTAGATGAAGGTGCGCGGGCTGAGTTCGCCCTCGATGCGGAGGATGTACTTGTCGCCCACGAGCTCGTAGTCGTCGAGGTTGTCGGTGATGACCTGATTGGGATCGTAGAGCGAGAAGAGTCCGTCCGGGGTAAGGTTGACCGGTTCGTCTACCGCTTCCGGGGCCTTGGTCTTGCCTGCAATCTTCTGGGCCACGGTGAGCACTTCGGTAGAAGGCTTCAGGCCGTTTGCGAGCTTGCGGGTGTAGCAGTGGACATCGTCATATTCGCTGGCCTGCTGGAAGAGCAGCGCCTCGGAGTCGTTGTTGTGGAACAGGAGGTCGTGGGTTCCCACGAAAATCTCCATCTGGGCCTCGTCGCCCACGAAGTTGTGGACTACATGGGCGATATGGTCGCCTTCGGCGCCATGGGTGAAGATGTGCATGCGGAGACTGGCCGGGGCAGTGTAGCCCACCGGGCCGAGGGCCGTCACATTCCAGTTGAACTTCCAGTTGGCGGTCCAGTTGAGCTGCCACATCACGTCGACGTTGATCTTCGGCGAGATGGCAACTTCAGTGCGGACGGCCTTCCTAAGGTACAGGATAGGCTGGATAGTGCACCCGGCCACGGCTATCGTCGCCGCGACCAGCATGGTCCTTATGAGCCTCTTTCCTGTCATCTTGCCTTCCTCCTATTGCGGTTGAAAAGGTCGATTCCGACGGTGGCCTGTATCCTGGTGGGTCCGAGCCACAGCCAGCGCTTGCTGCGCGGCACGAACTTCTCGGGGTCGCCGACATAGTCGTAGTAGTACCGGCCGGTGGCGTCTCCGCCCCATGTGTAGGAGTCGTAGCGGGCGTAAAACACGCCAAGCGCGGCGCCTACATCTATATAGATGCGTCCGAAAGTCCATTTGTAGCCTCCGCCCGCAGAAATTCCTATTCCTTCGCCGTTCCAGCCCTTCTTGTTCCAGCCCAGGCCGAACATGGCCGCGTTGGCGCCGCCGCCCAGGTAGAAGCCGTTGAAGCGGTACTGCTCCGGCTTAAAGTAGTAGCGTCCCCACAGCCCGATGTTGTGGATCTGGAGGAAGCGGTGTTCGCCCTCATGGCGCCAGTTGGGCCACTCGATGTCGGCCCCGATGGTGTACTTGCCGCTCTCGGGGTAGTACTCCACGCTTACCGACGGGATGGAGGTCAGGCCGTAGTTCGGGATATACGTGAGGTCATAGAGCAGGTTGGTACCCACGCCGAGGACGGGCCAGAAGGGGCCGTAATCCTGCTCGGGCGCAGCTTCTGCCGGCTCGGCTGCCTGTTCCTGCGCAGACTCTCCAGTCTCGGCCGTTTCTTCGTCCATGGCCGCTTCTTCGCCACGCTCGGGCATCCTCAGCGCGCACTTGCGCTCATGGTCGACCAGCACGGGCTGGCGGACGATGCTGTCAAGCCTCTCGATAGGCTCGTATTCCAGCGGCTCTACATTCACGGTCACGCCCGCTTCGGGGACCTCGTCGGTCAGGGTCGGTTCCGGTTCGAACAGGATTTCGGTGCTGTCTGCCGGCTCGGTCTGCGTAGGCTCCTGCTCCATGACGGGCTCTTCCGGGACCACGTCGACCTTGCCGCCGTCGATTGCGACCAGCACATTGGACACATAGATGTCGACCGCGAGCGAACGGAGGTAGCGGTAGTGGTTAACGAGCAGCCAGCGGTAGAGGTCGCCCTCCTTGCGGGTGCTGCCAAGCCTGCCGTTCTCCATGCGCCATTTCTTCGTATCCCAGCCCACCTTCGGGTCGTCCAGGAGTTTGAGGATGCGCTCGCGGGCCACATCGGAGATGTTCTCGTCGGTAACTATCCTCTCGCGCAGCAGCTCCCATGCCTCTCCGCCCGGTCGTACGACTACGTTCAGGCCGCTTTCGTCGAGACCGAGTTCCTTCTTGACCACGTTCTCGAACTCTTTCGCGCGCTTCTTCGCCAGCCACTGGTTGTGTTCATACACACC
>JAGCVW010000003.1 GCA_017962165.1 Bacteroidales bacterium
GAGCACCATAAGGAGAATGGCGATCAGGTCCTCGACGACCAGAGTGCCGAACACCAGCGAGGCATATGGTTTGGTCTTCAGGCCCATGTCGTCATAGACCTTCAGAACCACGGTGGTGGACGACATGGACAGCAGTCCGGCCAGGAATATGCTCTCCATCAGCGACCACGACAGAGCCTGCCCGACGATGAAGCCCAGGATGAAGGTGCCCAGGAACTTGGTCCCGGCTGTCACGAGCGCCGAACTGCCCACCTTCAGCAGCTTCTTGAAACTGAACTCCAGACCCAGCGCGAACATCAGGAAGATCACGCCGATCTCCGACCACTGGCTCACGGCTTCCTGGCTCGAGATGCCGGGGAAGAAGTCGATGTTAGGCCCCACGAGGAAGCCGGCTATCAGGTAGCCCAGCACGAGGGGCTGCTTGAGAGCTTTGGAGATTATGGCGAAAACGCCCGCCGACACCAGAATGACGGCAAGGTCGCGCACCAGGTTCAGTTCTTCTGACATATCTTGCGGTGGGCCGTGGCCCTGGATTCTTTTTCGTTCGCTGCGATAGCCGGCAGCTCGGCAGGATCAAACGCCGCTTCGGCCAGGCGCTCCCAAAGGATCTGGACGGCCGCTGGGCTCGGATGTACCAGGTCGTCGGCATAGAAACGGTAGTCGCGCAGCTCGTCATGGACAATCTCGAAAGCGGGGAAGTACGGGACCCCGGCGGCATGGATGGCGAGCTGGAGCGTCGCCTTGCCAAGCGTATTCTCGCGCAGGTCGCCGGCCTGCCGGATGGGACAGACCATGAACAGGAACCGCTTGTCCTGGTGCGCCGCCGTGATTCGGCCGATTGATTCGGACGCTTCGCTGACGCTCAGCAAACGGCGGACGAACTGCGTCTGCGGGCGCTTGAGGCAATTCGCGACCGGCCGACCCTGGTACTCCCAGACCCATGCGGTGTACAGGGGGAGAATGACCCTCGTGGCGCGCTGCCATTTCGCTGCCGCGTCTGTCAGCGCGCGGTTCGCGCCGGCCAGGAACTCCTCCGCCGTGGACCTGGCGAACTTTGTGTAGTGCTCCCACGAGCAGACGAGCCCGGCGCCGGCACCCATTTCCACGCAGTCTGCCATCGTGTACGGCTCTGCGCTGTCCAGTCGCTTTATTGCGTTTTCTATCGACAGCGGATTGTAGAGCGTCCCGAAGGGATTGACCATGGTCTCGAATCCCGCATCTGTGAACTTGGCTCCAAGATCGTCGGCCAGGCAGCTCCCGAACATGATGATCCCGTCTTTCAGGCTGATGCCGAAAGGCAGTTTTTGAACTTCTACGGGAGTCGTCAGTTTGACCATATCTGCGCAAAGATAATTATATTTGTAGATATGAAGAAGAGAATAGCAGTTCTTACAGGGGCCGGCGTGAGCGCCGAGAGCGGCCTGTCTACCTATCGCGACAACGGTGGTCTTTGGGACAATTACGACCCGATGGAGGTCGCTTCAGCAGAAGGCTGGGCGCGCAACCCCGGCCTCGTGCTCGATTTCTATAACATGCAGAGGGAGCATCTCCGCGACATTCAGCCCAACGAAGCCCACAGGCTGATAGCTGAATTGGAGTCGAAATATACTGTCGATGTAATTACCCAGAATGTCGACAATCTCCATGAGCGCGCCGGCAGTTCCCACGTCGTCCATCTCCACGGAGAAGTAACCAAGATCAGGCCTGAGAATACCTGCAACGAACTCGACGGCTTCAGCGAGCGCTATGTGGTGGACTGCGGCTATGAGCGCGTCGCGCTCGGCGACCTCGCCCCCAACGGAGCGCAGTACAGGCCCCACATCGTCTTCTTCGGCGAGGCTGTCCCCAAGATGGAGGCGGCCATCGACCTGGTCGCTCAGGCCGACCTCGTCCTGATAGTCGGCACTTCGCTCCAGGTTTACCCTGCCGCCGGTCTCTACCGCTACTCGAATCCAGACGCCCCGGTCTATATCATCGACCCGGGTGAGGTCATGGTTCATGACCCCCGTCTCCAGCACATCCGCGCCGTCGCCACCTCCGGCATGCGCCAGTTTGTCGACACTCTCGCGCTGTAGTCGATCGCCTACCCCGTGCCTCCCAACCACCTGATTCTCAGCAATATACTGAAATACGGCTCCGAGAAACGAAGAGTCGTATTTCGGTAAGTTGTTGATAGATAATGAATTAGGCGCCACGTTAAAAATGGTCTTTTGGGGCAGAGTTATACTGTATTGTCAGATGAAGATATTTCCCAATGGAAGTGAAAGGCGCTTCCGTTTTGGCATGTAATTCTAGTGCCAGTTGGAGACGGGCGTCCGGCGACATGGTCAGTATTTCTTTTAATCGGGAGAATTTACCGGAAGATATTATCGCTCTAGCCAGTTGACCGTAAACTCGATCATCTCCTTGTCTCTCGTCTTTGCTTTCAGTGATATCGTACTCATTGAAAGTATTTGCATTGAAGGAATACACCATTTCATCATAGGATCGATAAAGACACTCGAGTGTTGGGAAGTCTATACAACTGTATGAACTGATAATATAATCGGTTACTTGCTCTTTTTCCGTCGGCGTTAACCCTTTAAAAATAGTTCTCAGGAAAGAGTACCCTAGATACAGTTCCTGTTTTCTTAAGGAATCAATCAACTTAATGGCCCTTCTAAGTACTTTTCTGGATTTGTTTAATACGATGGGGTCTGAGAAGGGATATTTGTTATGGGCATAAGGAAGAAAGTTCCACCTGATTTCATCGGCTTTATCACAGAGTTTTTTGTTGGTATGGTTGTTATACAGATAGCCTGCGGCAGTCCGAATATCTTTATCATTATATTTGACAGACGAGCCAAAGGACTTATGAAAAACTGCGCCTCCCAGTCCTGTATCATCATTATAATATCTGGCGAACAGCGATGTAATAACCGAAACAAATTGTTCGATTTGAGCACGGTATTGTGCTGCAATTAAAATATGAAAATGATTATACATTATAGCTAACCCCAGTACTTGAACATTGTATTTTCGAACAAATACTGAGAATAACGTATAAAATACAAGACAATCGTGACGAGTGTAGAAAATTACTCCCCAATCAACACTTCGTTGGTAAACATGAATTACTCTGTTCATTTCAGCGCATTTTGGGGGCTAAAGTAGTAAAGCCAACTAGAAAAACAATGCTTTTTCTGGAGAAAAGAAACAATGTTAAGTTTCTGTTTACCAGATATTTAAGCCATGCGAAGTGCTGCTTGACTAATCGCCACCCTCATCAAAGTAATGCTTATGGTGCAGTCCATCGTCGTGGGAATGCGTGGCGCCTAAGTTTCTCTTTCTCAGGCAAATCATAAAAGACGGCTCCGCAAAACTCGGAGTCGTCTTTATGCAAGTTGTTGAATATTAGGCTGTTGCGCGCCACTATGGGGCGCCCCTGCGTCTTATTTGAGTTTATCCAGCACGGTGCTTGTGAGCCAGGCTTTGTAGTCTGACCACTTATAATAGTGTCCGGAGACGGGCTCGACGGGGAGAGTGCCCTCCTTGCCATTCAGAACCACCTTCACCAGCACATCGGGAGACTTCTTCGATTTGTAGAAGACGAACTGGACATTGCAGCCCATGGGGATCTCCCTCACGGGATAATACACATAGGCGTAGTCGATGGACGGGATCTCCTTGCCGAAATTATTCACTCCGGCGAGCGAAAGGTACTGATCCAGCACATAATCGTGTCCGAAGCGGAGATTTACCGACGGACGGTCCGAGGCAAGGGCTTCGTCGGCGGATACGATCAGCCTCTTGATGATGTTTGCATACTCGAGACCGTGACGGGTTTCATGGTAGAAATACACGCAGTCGCTCTTGTAAAGTCCCAGAAGTTCGTCGTAAGTGATCAGTTCAGGAAGATTCGCCTTGAAGTCCAGGCTGTTCTGGCCGATGTAGGCCAGGTAAAGTTCATACAGGAAATCGCCCTTTTTATCGCCAAGTTTGTCAATATCCTTGAAGATGCGCTTCAAGATGGCGTCAGTGTCCACAAGATTGTCTGTGTACTCATCAATCTCGCCGGCGTGGATTCTGGGGATCCTGTCCTGGGGGCCGAGTTTGTTCGGGTTGCTGCCGGACTCCGGGATGCAGTCGTCGAAATAAATCGAGGACATTTGGGCATACAAATCCAGCTTCGGATCACACTCCTTCAGGCCGAGGCAGAAAGACTGCATGCTCATCATCGCGCGGTGGGAATTGCTGGATGCCGCAAAAACAGACGGATTCTTCTTGAAAAGCCTGGGATAGCTCTTGTACATGTGCTTGGCTATCGCGTTGTGCTGATTCCAACCCTTTCGGGTCAAATCGCCCGTCTGGGGGAAGCACAATGCCGCGAAAGGCTCGTAGGCCGCCTGAAGGGTGAGGCCGAAATCAGTGAGGTTATCCTGATCCTTTGCGTCCTTCAGCACTTCGTCCACAAGCGTATATGTCTTTTTGCTCCAGGCAAAGCGGGAGCCGTGACGGCCGTAGTGGGCGATGTAAAAGGGCTCATAACCTTTCGGAGCCTTCGAAGGTGCTTCGAATTCATCGGGACGGATGACGTCGTTATAACCAAAAAGACGGTTGGGATTTGCGGCGAGGATGGAGTCCTCGCGCGCTTTGTCCTGAGCAAAGCCTCCAAGGCCTAAAAACAGGACGCTTATAACAAGAAGTATCGTTTTCTTCATAACAAAGTAAAATTAGCGAGAAATTTTGGATTTCCGAAAAAATGTCTACCTTTGCAGTCCATTTTTGAGAAAAGGAGGTGGTATAAGGAATGATTATCGTACAGGTTAAGGAAGGCGAGAATATCGAGCGCGCCCTGAAGAAATTCAAGAGGAAGTTCGAGAAGACGGGTGCAGTCCGTGAGATGCGCTCCCGCAAGACTTTCGAGAAGCCCTCTGTCAAGCGCCGTGTCGCGAAGATGAAGGCTATCTACGTACAGCATCTCCGCCTCGAGGAAGACCAGTAATCGGCCTCACCTCCAACAAAAATGAGCTGCCCCCGAGAGGGCGGCTTTTTTGTGGCATGGCCTTTGATCGAAGAGCGTCAAAGTACTAAAGCCCTGATATTATGAAGTTAAATTTATATCCCCTGTTCATAACGGTTCTTTTGGCGACCTGCTTCCTGCCGGCATGTGAGCCGGAGCAAATCGTAATAACGGCCGACGAAGAAGACGAGCCCGACGACGGACTCGGCGCATATTCGTTCGCCTCGGACGATACAGACATGACTGACCTCGACAACATCGGGGCCAGCACCTTCGACCGCTGGATTACGGTCGAGTTCAAGGACGGCGGTCAGGCCACCGTGTCCGAACAGGGCGACAGCGTCTCCGTCGGAATCGGCGGCAACCATGTCACCGTAACCAACAGCAGCGGCGACCGCATCGTCTATGAACTCCGCGGCACCGCCTCCAACGGCAGTTTCAAGCTCTACAGCTCCCGCAAGCAGGTCATCTTCCTGAACGGCGTGCGGCTTACTAACCCCTCCGGCGCGGCAATCAACAACCAGAGCCACAAGCGCACGTTCGTCGTAGTGACCGGCGAAAACAGCCTTAAGGATGGCAGCACATACGCATCCACGGCCGGCGAGGACCAGAAGGCGGCGTTCTTCTCCGAAGGGCAGCTCGTCTTCTCGGGCGCCGGCTCTCTTACAGTCACTGCCCTCGGCAAGGGCGGCATCACCTCCGACAACTACGTTCGCTTCATGTCCGCGCCCACGGTCAGCGTCAGTTCTTCGGCCGGCCATGGCATCAGGGGCAAAGACGGCGTCACAGTCTCAAACGGCACGCTCACCGTCACCGTGTCCGCGGACACGAAAAAGGGCATCTCTTCGGACGCGAATGTCCGTTTCGAGGGCGGCTTGACCGCAATCACGGTTACCGGCAGCGCGGCCTATGATTCCGAAGACAAGACATATTCGGGCAGCGCGGGCGTGAAGGCCGACAAAGATCTCCTTTTCACGGGCGGCGCGCTTACCGTAACCAACAGCGGCACCGGAGGCAAAGGCATCAGCGTCGACGGCAAGGCGGTCTTTTCCGGCGGCACGGTCGAGGTCTCGGCCAGCGGGGCCAACTACACCTCCGGCGATATTTCCGCCAAGGCGATAAAGGTCGACGGGGCCATCGAATTCAGCGGGGCCACGGTCAGCGCCACCGCCGTTAGCCATGAGGCCATCGAATCGAAAAGCACCATAAAGATCAGCGCGGGAGACGTATATGCCTTCTCTCAGAAGGACGACGCCATCAACTCCGCCTCCACCTTCACTATCACCGGCGGCATAGTCACCGGCATTTCGCTCGGCAACGACGGGCTCGATGCCAACGGCGACTTCGACATCAGCGGAGGAGTCGTGTTCGCCGCGGGAGCCCGCTCGCCGGAAGTCGCGATCGACGCCAACACCGAGCAGCGCTACAAGCTGACCCTGACCGGCGGCACGATCTTCGCCATCGGCGGGCTCGAGGGCGGCTCCACCCTGTCCCAGAGCTGCTACCAGGCTTCTTCATGGAGTCCCTCAACATGGTACACCATGACAATCGGATCTTCAGTTTATTCGTTCTATACGCCAGAAAGCGGCGGCAGCGGACTTGTGGTTTCAGGTTCTTCTGAGCCGACGCTCGTCAAGGGAAGTTCGGTGAGCGGGGCCGCCAGCCACGCCGCCGGGCATATCCTGGAGGGCGGAACCGTCAGCGGCGGCTCCTCCGTGAGTCTGGCCGCCTACACCGCCTCCAGCTCCGGCGGCGGCCCGGGTGGAGGTGGCGGCAGGCCGTGGTAGACTCGCGGCCAGCCGTGCCCCATAACCCACTGATTTACAGCGTTTTGCTGAAAGACGGCTCCGCAAATCGCGGAGCCGTCTTTCAGCAAGTTGTTGATTGATAGGTGGTTGGGCGCCACGGACAAATCAGGACATTCCGAAGAAATACTTGCGGACCCAGTATTCGAACAGAGGGTCGAGGATGAGCGCGCCGCCGCCGGGAAGGAACGAGACTATCTCCTTCTTGGCGAGGGCGTCTTTGAGCCTGACGACGTTGGCCGAGGAGTTGAGGCCGTAGCGGGCGATGACCTCCGAAGAACTGAATTTGGTTTCGCCGTCCAAAATTGCCCTCAGCAGAAATACCTGGAAATTGGTAAGGCCGTTCATCACTGCCATGAAGCGGGGCTCGTGCATGGCTATAAGCGACAGCATGCTTTCTTCCACTACGGGCGCGGTGATGTAGCCGCGGCTCAAGCCGTCGCAGATAGCGGCGAAGTGGTTCATGTAATAGATGTTGCAGCGGAGCTTCGCACAAACATCCCGTATCAGTTCCTTTTCGATGACCTTCCCGCTTACCAGGAAACCTTTGGTGACATGGTTTTCGATTTCCTTCACGCTGATAGGCTCGAGCGCGACGCGCGTTACCATCTTGTAAAAGTATCGGCGTTCCTCGAAAATGTCTTTCATGGCGTTGACCATGCTCCCGATCCATACCCAGCTGCAGGGGCCTTTCGGCGCCTTGCGAACCGTCTCTTCGAAAATCTGAAGGACATGGTCGGGATCGTCGACCAGAAGGATGTTCTGGAACTCGAACACGCACACGAAAAGTTTTCCGCTGAAATCAGCGGCCAGGCGGTAGGGCAGGTTCAGCGCTGCGCGGAGGCCGGCATCGGTCAGACTCCCGTCGACCGATAGGAAATCGCCTCCGCGGGCGTAGGATTCCGGGTCGAAGCGCAGTCCGCCTCCCAGATGGCGCCCGCAGAGAGCCTGAATCTCCTCCGGGGTCGATGCAAACAGCCCGATGAGGGAAGAGGCGAGCCTGACGGCGAAAGCCTCTACGGTCCTGACGCTCATAAGAGACAAGTCCACCGTGCGGAAATCTCCGCCGGAAGAGCGCATTCCTATGAAGGTCTCGCGAAGAAGGGAGGTCTTGCCTGTCTTGGGAGGTTCGTATACCACGACATTCGCCCCGCGGGTCAGAAGATCCGCAAGTTGCTCCTGCTCGGCGCGCCGGCCGATGAAGCTTTTTCCGGTGACGTAACGGTCGTAAGTAAAGACAGTATCCATCGCTAAAACAGGCCAAATACAAAATTAGCAAATAATTTTGCATGTGAAAGAAATAATTCCTACTTTTGTCGCCCGTTTTTATAGATGACCGCTGAGCAGGTAAAGAGCAGCCGCGAGGGCTGACGCTTACGGCCGAAACTTTTTAACAAAGTTTTTTACACAATGTACGCAATCGTAGATATTGCAGGCCAGCAGTTCAAGGTTGAGGCTGGCAATGAAATCTTCTGCAACCGTCTCCCGGAAGCAAAAGGTGCTGATGTGGAGTTCGACAAGGTCCTCCTCCTCGACAACGAGGGTAAGGTGAAGGTCGGCGCTCCCTATGTGAAGGGCGTTACCGTCAAGGCAACCGTTCTCGCAGACGACGCAAGGGCTGACAAAGTCCTCGTATTCAAGAAGATCCGTCGCAAAGGTTTCCAGAAATGCAACGGACACCGTCAGAAACTCTCCAAGATCCGTATCGCAGAGATCGCTATCGCTGCTTAAAACAGAATGAATTATGGCACACAAGAAAGGACAATCAAGTTCGAAAAACGGTCGTGAATCGCAGAGCAAGCGACTTGGTCTCAAGAAGTTCGGTGGAGAAACCGTAAAGGCTGGCAACATCATCGTACGCCAGAGAGGTACGGTCCACAATCCTGACAAGAATGTCGGTATGGGTAAAGACCACACCCTGTATGCCCTCGTGGACGGAACTGTCAAGTTCACCCGCAAGCGCCAGGACAAGTCTTACGTATCGGTAGTCCCCTTCGAGAACTAATCTCAGGGGTTAAATTATGCTTACACTCAAGACGCTGCGCGAAGACCGTGACAAGGTCATCGCAAAACTCAAGATCAAGAATTTCGACGCCGCGCCCCTCGTAGACAAGATCATCGAGCTGGACGCGCGTCGCCGTGCCCTCCAGACCGAGAGCGACGCGCTCCTGTCGGAGCAGAAGCAGAAGGCGGCCGAGATCGGCGCGCTGATGAAGCAGGGTCTCAGGGAAGCGGCCCAGAAGGCCAAGGAGGCGGTCGCTTCGCTTAAGGCGAAGAGCAACGACCTCCTTGCCCAGATGGACGCCGCCGAGAAGGAACTCGAGAGCAATCTTGTGCTCCTGCCCAACATGCCCTGTGATCTGGTCGTGCCCGGAAAGGGAGCGGAAGACAACCAGGTAGTGAAGATGGGCGGACCGGAGGTCAATCTTCCGGAAGGCGCCCTTCCTCACTGGGAACTCGCAAAGAAGTACGATATCATCGACTTCGACCTGGGAGTCAAGATCACCGGAGCCGGTTTCCCTGTCTACAAAGGCAAGGGAGCTAAGCTCCAGAGGGCTCTGATCAACTTCTTCCTGGACTGCAACACAGCAGCCGGGTACAAGGAAGTGGAGCCCCCGGTGATGGTCAACAAAGACTCGGGCTTCGGTACCGGCCAGCTTCCCGACAAGGAAGGCCAAATGTATCACGCCGAGGTGGACGACTTCTATATGGTCCCCACCGCCGAGGTGCCCGTCACCAACATCTTCCGTGACGTGATCCTTGCAGAAAACGAGATTCCGCAGCGTCTTACCGCTTATACTCCCTGCTTCCGCCGCGAAGCCGGCTCCTATGGCAAGGATGTAAGAGGATTGAATCGCCTCCATCAGTTCGACAAAGTCGAAATCGTGCGCGTTGAGAAGCCCGAGGACAGCTATCAGGCCCTCGACGATATGGTAGCGCACGTAGAGTCGCTGGTTAACAAACTCGGCCTGAAGTACAGGATCCTTCGCCTTTGCGGCGGGGACATGAGCTTCACGAGCGCCATTACCTACGACTTCGAGCTCTGGAGCGCGGCCCAGGGCCGCTGGCTCGAAATCTCCTCGGTGAGCAACTTCGAGACCTATCAGGCCAACCGCCTCCATCTCCGCTATCGCGACGCCGAAGGCAAGACCCGGCTCGCCCATACTCTCAACGGCAGCTCGCTCGCCCTTCCGCGAGTAGTGGCGGCGCTTCTCGAAGACAATCAGACTCCGGACGGTATAGTCATCCCCGAAGTCCTGCGTACATACACAGGCTTCGACAAGATTGACTAAGTCCGGCACCATACTCGGAATCGATCCCGGAACCAACCTGCTTGGTTTCGGGGTCGTCCGTATAAATGCATCGGGAAAGCCCGAATATGTGGACATGGGCGTTCTCGACATCCGCCGCGAAACAGACCCTTACGCGAAACTCGCCCGCATCAACGAGTTCGTGGACGGCCTCTGCAAATCCTACAGCCCGGATTGGATGGCCATAGAGTCGCCCTTCCTCGACAAGAATGCCCAGGTCATCTTCAAACTGGGCCGGGCGCAGGGCGCAGCCATGGTCGCCGCCGCACGTAACGGTGTGGAAATCACCGAGTACGCGCCGCGAAAGGCCAAGATCGCAATCTGCGGAAACGGCTCCGCATCGAAGGAGCAGGTAAGCACCATGGTGCAGAAAACCCTTGGCATAAATATTGATACGAAGCACCTGGACGCAACGGACGCCCTGGCGATCGCCATGTGTCACTATTACCAGCTTTCGAGCCCGCTTACAAGTACAAAAGGCGGTGATTCGTGGGCCAAGTTTATCAAAGACAACCCCGGAAGGGTAAAGTAAAAAGAATGAATCTGAGCCTTAAAGTTGCAGCGCTCCTGCTCTTCGCAGGCGTGTTCGCGCATGCCCAGGCCTATTCGGTGAAGGCCGTCCTCAAAGATTCCCAGTCCGGCGAAGCCGTCGGTTTCGCAACAGTCTCTCTGCACAACCCCTCGGACGACAAGGGTATTGCCTATGAGCTCAGTGAAGAGAACGGAAAGGCCACCCTTACCGGAATCAAGAACGGCCAGTATGTATTCAAGGCCGAAATCCTCGGATACAAAAAGTACGAGAAGAAGATAGAAGTCAAGGACGCCGACCTCGACCTCGGAACAATCAAACTCTCTCCGGACACCCGCATGCTCGACGCTGCGAAGATCACCGACCGCGGCAACCCCATCCAGATGAAGCGCGACACAATCTCCTTCACCGCTTCGACTTTCAAGACTACAGACAACGACATGCTCGAGGACCTTCTGAAAAAGATCCCCGGAATGGAAATATCCGAAAACGCCACCATCACCCACAACGGCAAGGAAATCAGCAAGATCACCATCGACGGAAAGACATTTTTCCTGAACGACCCCCAGGTCGCCACCAAGAACCTTCCCGCCAAGATAGTGGACAAGCTCCGCGTCGTTGAGAAGAAATCCGATCAGGCCGAATTCACCGGCATAGACGACGGCGAAGAGGAGACTATCCTCGACCTCAGCATCAAGCCCGGCATGATGAACGGCATGTTCGGAAACGTGATGGGCGGCCTCGGCCACGACACCGACCTCCAGAACGGCGACTGGCGCTGGCAGACCGGCGGATTCGTCGGCAATTTCTCCACGGACCTTCAGGTCAGCGGAGTATTCAACGCCAACAACACCAACAACCGCGGCTTCAACGACCTTGCCGGCAGTATGATGGGCGGCATGCGCGGCGGCGGCATGGGCGGCCCCGGAATGGGCATGGGCCAGGGCGGCTGGGGCCAGCGCAACGGCATCACGACCTCCTACATGGGCGGCCTCAACGTGGGCACCAACCTGTTCGAAGACAGGATGGAACTCAGCGGCAACTACCTCTACAATGGAACTGAGCAGACGGTCGAGGAAACCTCGGCGCGTACCACCCACCTCGAGGATTCCGACCTCATCTACAATTCCAGCGGCAACAGCGTCACGGGCACCCGCGGCCACCGCTTCGGAATGCGCATGGAGCACAAATTCTCCGACAACACCTCGCTGATCTTCGAGCCGCGCATCAACTTCGGCGGCGGCGGATTCTCCGAGGAAGACAAGACTTCGACACTTACCCGCACCCTCGCTACGGACGCAGTCGACTCGACCAACGTCAGCGAGAAACTCAACACAGGCGAGAACAAGAACCTTTCGGCCAGCGGCTTCGCCATCCTGCGCCAGAAACTCGGCATCCCGGGCCGCACCCTTACGGTCATGGGCCGCTTCTCCGCCAGCCAGAACAGGACCGACGGTGTAAACCGATCCAACACCAAGCTGTTTGGCGCCACCCCGGTTACGGAAACGGTCAACGACAGCTACACCCAGACCCAGAATTCCTACAGCGCCTTCGCCCGCGCCACCTTCACCCAGCCTCTCGTAGAGAACCTCTACGCCGAGGTCAACCTCGCCTACAACTGGAGCAAGTCGCTCTCCGACAAGGAGACGATCGACCTCGGAACGGGCCTGGTCAGGGACAGCTACTCGAACCACATCACCAACGATTTCTCCAGCGAGGAGGCCGGCGCCAACCTGCTCTACCAGAAGGAAAGCTTCCGCGCCCAGCTGGGCTTCGCCGTGATTCCAAGCAAGACCCACAACTACACCCAGAGCGGAGCTGCCTACAAGGTCGACACGACCATCACCCGTTTCAACTGGTCGCCTACGGCCATGGTGTTCGGCGAGATAGGGGAGAACGGCAGCGTGCGCCTCTTCTACCGCGGACGTTCCCAGACCCCGTCGACCAACCAGTTGATTACCGTCGCCGACAACTCCAACCCTCTGGCCGTTTCGTTCGGTAATCCCAACCTGGCGCCGTATTTCTCGCACAACCTCAACGGCGACATACGCTACAACAACAAGAAGACCTTCGCTTCGGTCAATGCCCGCATCAACGGCTCCTACACCCAGGATCCCATCGTTAATGCCAACTGGTACACGGGCGGTGTCACATATTCGATGCCGATCAATGGCCCTGCCAGCATGAGCTTCGGCGGCAACGTATTCGCCAACATACCCATTCCCAAGACCAACTTCACGGTCGCTAACATGCTCCGCGTGAACTGGTCGCAGAATTCCAGCTATGTGGGGAAGGACATCAACACGGCGACCTACCTGAACGAAGACGGCTCGCTCAACTACACCAAGTTCTTCGCGGATTATGACATTATCAAGCCCAAGCTTACGGAGAACGAGACCAGTACTACGAGCTTTACGGAGCGCCTCCGCGTGACCTACCGCATCGACGCACTGGAATTCCAGGTCTCAGGCCGCACCCGCATGAGCCATACCGATTACGTCCTTGCCGACACACGTTCGCAGACCACTACCTGGAACAACGAAATCTCCGCCAACAGCACCTGGACCCACGACCTTGCGGGCCTCAGCCTCAAGGGAGAGTTCATGTACCACTGGTACAGGGGCTATGCGACGCAGCAGCCGGACGAGTACATCCTCAACGCCGAGATTTCCAAGCAGATCTTCAAGCGCAAGGCTACGGTCTCCCTCAAGGGTTACGACATCCTCGGCCAGGCCAAGAACATCACGGTGTCCGATTCCGGAAACGTCCACACCGAGTCGCTGAACAACACCCTCGGCCGCTACGTGATCCTGTCCTTCACTTACAGGTTCGGAACCTTCGACCGCAGCAAAATGAAAGGTCCCGGCGGACGCGGTCCCGGAGGCCCGCCCCCGATGAGATAGTGACAAATATATTTTGTATATTTGTGCATTATGACTGAAAAGAAACAAATGAACTGGGTCATAAAGAATCTTCTTTGTGGCCTTGTTTTTATTCTGGCGATATCGGGGGCCGTGTGGCTGTTCCTCCACATCACCACCCAGCACTATACTTCCGTGGACGTGCCCGACATGGTGGGCATGCAGCTTTCGGATGCCGAGGCGCTTGCCCAGAAAGGCAAGCTGGAGCTTTACGTGACGGATTCAGTGTTCGTGAGCAGCTTTGCCAAGGGCAGCGTCTATGCCCAGAACCCCAAGGCCGGCAACAAAGTGAAGAGGGGCCGCAAGATATACCTGACAGTCAACGCGAAGAAGGAGAAGCAGGCCGAGGTGCCCAGCCTCGTGGGCCTGTCGCTCCGCCAGGCGAAGGTGGAGCTTACGACCCGCGGGCTCAAGCTCGGCCGCCTCAGGTATGTGGACGACATGGCGACGAACCTGGTGCTTGCCCAGCTCTATAAGGGCCAGGAAATAGCTCCCGGGACAAGCGTGGACGTGGGGACTGTAATCGACCTCAAACTTGGCCTGAACAGGGCCGACGGCTTTACGACCATGCCGGACTTCTCCCGAATGGAGTACCGCCGCGCGCTGAACTACCTTCAGGACAATTCCTTCAACCTCGGCAAGGTCGTCTTCGACAGCTCGGTCAAGACCGCCGAAGACACCCTCGCCGCCATGGTCTACCGCCAGAGCCCTGCGGCCGGAGCGGAAGAAATCATACTCGGCAGTTCCGTGACCCTCTACTTCACGGTCGACGAGAAACGCCTGCCGGCCCTTCCCGAAGAACCTGAAATCGAGGAATAATGGCAGACTGGCTGGACAACGCATTCGATACCGAAGAGGCAGACCTTGTCGAAGGAGAAGCCCAGGGGCAGGAAATGTTCGAGCATTTCCGCCTTTCGGTGGATGCCGGCCAGGCCCCGATACGTATCGACAAATACATGTCGGAGCATCTGGAGGACACCTCCAGAAACAGAATCCAGCTTGCCATCAAGGAAGGCTATGTCCATGTCGCGGACAAGCCGGTTAAAGCCAACTACATAGTCCGCCCCGGAGACATCATCCGCTTCGTGATGCCATACAGGCGCCGCGGGGTAGACATTATCCCGCAGGACATTCCTCTTGATATAGTCTATGAAGACGAAGACGTGCTGGTAGTGAACAAGCCTGCCGGGATGGTGGTCCATCCGGGCCACGGCCATTTCGAGGGGACTCTTGTCAACGCGCTGGCCTTCCACCTTGGGCTGAAGCCGGGGGAGGTGCAGGACGACGAACGCATGGGCCTTCTTGTCCACCGCATCGACAAGGACACTTCAGGCCTTCTTCTCATTGCCAAGAACGAACAGGCCCAGCTCCGGCTCGCGAAGCAGTTCTACGAACACACAATCGAGCGCAGATACAACGCCGTCGTATGGGGCAATATCACCGAAGACGAAGGAACGATTGACGCCCCGATAAGCCGCGACCAGAACGACCGCCTGCGTTTCCGAGTGTGCGACGATCCCGAAAAGGGCAAGCATGCGGTGACCCATTTCCGGGTTCTCGAGCGCTTCGGCTACGTAACCTTCGTGGAGTGCCGCCTCGAGACAGGAAGGACTCACCAGATCCGCGTTCATATGTCGCATATCGGCCATCCGCTGTTCGCAGACGAGCGCTATGGTGGGATGGAGATACGCAAGGGAACGATTTATGCAAAGTACAGGCAGTTCATTCGCAACTGCTTTGAGATATGCCCGCGCCAGGCGCTCCATGCCAGGACGCTGGGTTTCGTACATCCGACAAGCGGGAAACTGCTGCAGTTCGATTCGGCGCTGCCGGACGACATGACCCGCCTGCTGGACAAATGGCGCCGCTACTGCGGCAACATGCCCGAAGAAGAGACAGAAGATGAATAAGGATAAACGATTGATAGCTCTGCTGCTCGCCGCGTTCGCGGTGCTGATCAGCCTGCCGTGGCTCGTGCCCCATGTGGGGGTGCTGGCTCTGGTGGCTATCGTGCCCCTGCTCTGCGCGGAGCGCATTGCTACAGGACTCGGCATAAAGCACTTCTTCTGGTGGTACTACGCCGCGTTCGTGGTCTTCAACGCCCTGACGACCTGGTGGGTCTGCAAAGCCACTGTCGGCGGCGGAATCTTCGCCTGCCTTGCAAACGCCCTGCAGATGGCCGTAATATTCGGCCTGTTCCGCATCAGCCGCAGGCGCTTCTCCGGAGTGCTGCCTTACATCTTCCTCGCTGCGATGTGGATAGCCTGGGAGCGTTTCTACCTGGTCATGGCCTCGATAAGCTGGCCATGGCTGTGCCTGGGCAACGCCTTCGCGCAGTCTACCCGCCTTATCCAGTGGTACGAGTGGACAGGCATGCTCGGAGGCTCGCTGTGGGTATGGACAGTCAACCTCGGCCTCTTCGGCCTTATGGTAGCCCTCTCCAACGGCTTCTGGGAGCGCTGGACCCCCAAAGCCCATGTGGCTTCCATCGCTGGCCTTGCTCTTATTATCGCCGGCCCGATAGTAGCATCTTCCGTGCTCTACCGCCACTGCGAAGAGCGTTCGGATGCCGGGACCCTGGATGTAGTGATGGCCCAGTCGAACTTCGACCCGTGGCAGAAGAAGCGCGCGGTTCCCCAGTGGGAGCAGAACGCTCAGGTCATTGAGTTGTTCCGGGGCGAATTGAACGGCCGTGCTGACGATTCGGAGTTCTCCCTGATGGTGCTTCCCGAGACTTTTACCTCGGACATCTGGGCGGGCGAAGAGAAGAAATCCCCGACATGGCAGGCCTTCAGCGGCATGACAAGGTCTTATCCAAATGTCAACCTGATCTTCGGGGCTTCCGTCCATAAGGCATTCTACAGAGCCTCCAGACCGCATATTTTAGCACGGCCTTTTGCTAACGGAAACGGCTGGTACCTCAATTACAATTCGGCCTATATTACCGACAGCACCGGCCGCACAGACCGCGTGGACAAGAGTAAGCTGGTAGTGGGAACGGAACTTACCCCCTTCCCGAAGATATTCGTGCCTTTCGACAACTGGCTCAGCAAGGTCCTCGGCGCACCCGGCGGACTGATGGGCCGCTGCGTGCCGCAGGGAGAGGCGCGCCTTCTCGAGGCGCGCGAGTACGGCCCCGACGGCCAGCCCGTCCGCCGGGTGCCCATCGGAGTGCCGATCTGCTACGAGTCCATCTATCCCGAATGGTGCAGGGGCTATGTGCAGAAAGGCGCTACCCTGATATCTGTGATTACCAATGACGGATGGTGGGGCGACACCCCCGGTTACAGGCAGCATTTCAGCTATTCGCGGCTGAGGGCCATAGAACTGCGCCGCGACATAGCGCGCTGCGCCAATACCGGAATCTCCGCTTTCATCGACCAGAGGGGAGAGGTGGTGGAGCAGTCCGGATGGTGGGTGCCCTACCTGCTCCATGGCAGGGTAAACCTGACCGAGCGTCAGACTTTCTTCGCCCGCTATGGTGATATTGTCGGCAGACTTTGTACATTTGTATTCGTGCTGATGGCGCTCGCGCTGCTCGTCAGGCTGTTTATAAGGAAGAAATGAAAAAAGTAGCACTTTTCCCCGGATCGTTCGATCCATTCACCGCAGGCCACCTCAATATCCTGAGGAGGGCCCTCACCATGTTCGACGAAGTGGTGGTGGCCGTTGGCGTGAACCAGGACAAGCCCGGCTTCTACGACAACGATACCCGCGTGGAGATAATAAAGCAGGCCGTAAAGGGCCTGGAAGGCGTTTCGGCGGTGAAGTACGACGGCCTTACGATAGACCTTTGCCGCCAGCTTGGCATCAAACATGTAGTCAGGGGAGTAAGGAACATGCTCGATTTCGAGACGGAGCGCAGCATCGCGGATGCGAACCGCAGGCTTGCGCCTGAGATTGAGACCATCATCATTCCTACCGCCCAGGAATTCGCCCACATCTCTTCGAGCGCCGTACGCGACATCCTCAGGCACAATGGAGATACCTCGCTCTTCGTCCCGGAAGGAGTTGAACTTCCGCCGCTGAAATGAAAAGGATAATTACCATATTCCTGGCTTTTGCGCTTTTCGCCCCGGTTGCTCCCGCCCAGCAGCTTGACTCGACGCGGCTTGCGCCGCTCGACTCTCTGCTGGAGGAATACTATGAAGCGATGATCTATGAGGCGATGCCTGCGAAGCTCCAGGAATGCGACTTCCTTATCGAGTCGTGTCCGGATTCTCTGGTTCGCCAGTGGGTTGCTACCCGCATCCTGCAGCACTATATGGAGGATCCGCCCCTGATGGGCGAGGAAGCGGTGGCCGTGTACCTCTACGACAAATGGTTCGCCGAAGGGCCGCTTTCGATAGCTGATGACTGGCTGGCATTTTCGGCCAAGTTGTTCGTGGACTTCAACCGCAGCAGCCTGCTCGGTCTGAAGGCGCCCGTGCTGGAGATGCTCCCGCCGGTAGGCCCTGATAAGGTGACCGTGCCCCGTAAGGGAGTGCCGTCGGTGCTCTATTTCTTCGACACCTCATGCAGCAAGTGCAAGGCGACTACCATTATGCTGCCCCATGTCCTGGAAAACGGTTCGTTCCCCATCGCCCTGTTCATGATCTATACCGGGCAGGACGGAGACGAATGGGCGGAATTCAGGGCCGGCTTCAGCTGCGCCAATCCCAATGTGGAGATCGTCCACCTCTGGGATCCTGAAATAGACTCCGACTACCAGAAGCAATACGGAGTGCTGTCCACCCCGAAGATGTTCCTCGTGGGAGCTGACGGCAAGATCGAAGGCCGCCGCCTGGAGGTAGAGGCCCTGGCCCAGCTTCTGGCTATCTATGAATCAGTTTTGCAAAACAATGAATAAAGCTAAAATCGACCCCCTGTATCTGGCGAAGGAGAGAGCGGCTCTCCGCCACCGCCACCGCAAGACCGTCCTGTTCAACGACAGGGAGATTGCGGCTATCGAGGAGTATTGCAAGGTATACCACATCTCCTCAAAGTCGGCGATGTTCCGCCAGGCGATAATGGAAAGGGTGCTCGAAGGGCTGGACGAACTCCACCCGACACTCTTCTAGAGTTGCCAGTCGACGGGTCCTCTGCCCGTCGCTTCAAGATAACGGTTGGCCTTTGAGAAGGGCCGGCTTCCGAAGAATGCGCCCCGCGCAAGGGGCGACGGGTGCGCGGCCTCGAGAACCAGATGCCGCGAATGGTCGATAAAAGCGGCCTTGCTTCTGGCATAGTTTCCCCACAGCATAAATACGACATGTTCGCAGTTGTCGCTGATATAGCGTATGACCGCGTCGGTGAACTGCTGCCAGCCTATCGCATCATGGGATGACGGCTCGCCTGCGCGGACGGTGAGCATGGCGTTTAGGAGCAGCACGCCCTGACGGGCCCAGCCTTCGAGGTTCGGGCGGCCTGACATGCGTATCCCGAGGTCGTCTTCGGCTTCCCTGAAGATGTTGCGCAGGCTCGGGGGTGCGGGCACGCCGTCTGGCACGGAGAACGACAGGCCCATGGCCTGGCCGGGTCCATGGTAGGGGTCCTGGCCGAGAATTACGACCTTCACGCTGCCTACCGGAGTCAGCTCGAAAGCCCGGAATATCTGCGGTCCGGGTGGATAGATTACCTTGCCGGCACGTTTCTCGGCGTGGAGATAACCTACAAGCTCCGCAAAGTAAGGCTTGTCGAACTCACTCTGCAGAGCTTCTTTCCAGGACTGTTCTATCTGTACCGTCAAAATACGAAGTCGATTACGTCGGTGATGGTCTTTACGTAGTGGAAGGTAAGGCCTTTTACGTAGATTTCCTTAATGTCTTCCACGTCCTTTCGGTTTTCCTCGCTGATGACGATGGTCTCGACTCCGGCGCGCTTGGCGGCGAGGATCTTTTCCTTGATACCGCCTACCGGCAGGACCTTGCCTCTGAGGGTCATCTCGCCCGTCATGGCGATATGCTTCTTGATTGCCTTGCCGCGAAGGGCGCTGATCATGGATGTGACCATGGTGATGCCGGCGGACGGGCCGTCCTTGGGGGTGGCGCCTTCGGGGACATGGACATGGAGGTCCCTGGCCGCGAAGTCGGCGCTTGTCATCCCGGCGAGGGCCGGGTGGGCCTTGATGTACTGGTAGGCTATCGTCGCCGATTCCTTCATGACGTCGCCGAGGTTGCCTGTCATGGTGAGGACGCCCTTTCCATCGGAGACGGAGCTTTCGATGAAGAGGATTTCGCCTCCCATCTGGGTCCATGCCAGGCCGGTGACGACTCCGGGGCCTTCGTTGCCCTTCTGGCGGTCGTGGGCTGCAGTAGGCAGGCCCAGATACTCCTTAAGGTGCTCAGGCTCGATAGTCGAAGGGTAGTCCTCTTCAAGGGCTATTTTCTTCGCCGTGACGCGGGCTATCTTCGCTATCTGCTTTTCGAGGGTTCGCACGCCGCTTTCGTGGGTATACTCGTCGATGATCTTCTTGAGGGCGGCCGTGCTGATTTTAAGGGTCTTCTTGTCCAGGCCGTGCATCTCAAGCTGCTTGGGGACGAGGTATTTCTTTGCGATCTCTATCTTCTCTTCGGCAAGGTAACCGCTGACATTAATTACCTCCATGCGGTCCAGCAATGCAGGCTGGATAGGGGCGATGGTGTTCGCGGTGGTGATGAAGAGGACATTCGAGAGGTCGTAGTCTATATCCAGATAATTGTCGTGGAAGGTGACGTTCTGCTCGGGATCGAGGGCCTCGAGGAGAGCGGAACTGGGGTCGCCCTTAAAGTCCGACGAAAGTTTGTCGATTTCGTCGAGCACTATCACGGGGTTGGAAGTCCCGGCTTTGTTGATTCCGCCGAGTATCCTGCCCGGAAGGGCGCCTACGTAGGTCTTTCTGTGGCCGCGGATCTCCGCTTCGTCGTGCATGCCGCCGAGGGCTATCCTTACATACTTGCGCCCAAGCGCACGGGCTATGGACTTTCCGAGGGAGGTCTTGCCGACTCCCGGAGGACCGTAGAGGCAGAGGATGGGAGACTTCATGTTCCCCTTCAGTTTAAGGACTGCCAGGTATTCTATGATCCTGTCCTTGATGGTGTCCAGGCCGTAGTGGTCCTCTTCGAGCACGGCCTTGGCGTGCTTGAGGTCCAGGTTGTCCTGGCTCATTTCCTGCCACGGTAGGCTGAGCATGAACTCCAGGTAATTGTACTGGACGGAATAGTCGGGGGAGTTGGGGTTGTATTTTTCGAGCTTGCTGAGCTCCTTGTCAAAGATCTTCGCGACTTCCTCGGGCCACTTCTTCTGGGCGGCCTTTTCGCGGAACTTGTCGAATTCTTCGTTTTCGTCCATTCCGAGCTCTTCCTGAATAGTGCGGAGCTGGTTGTTGAGGTAATACTCCCTCTGCTGTTGGTCTATCTCGCTCTTTACCTTGCGGTTGATCTCGTTCTTGATGTTGGAGAGCTGGAGCTGGGCGTCGAGGATGACGAGCAGTTTCATGGCCCTGGTCCTTACGTCGTCGTACTGCAGGAGCTCGGCCTTGTCGGTAAAGTTCTCCACTTCGACCGTCGTGGCGATGAAATTCACCAGGAAGGCGAAGCTGTCGATGCTGCGCATGGCGGCGATGGCTTCCTTCGGGGCGAAGTTGCTGGCGGCGATGATCTGGCCGGCCTTTTCCTTCAGCATGGAGGCGAGGCCCTTGACATCATCGGAATTCTCCTTTGTCAGTACGTCGCTCAGGTAACGCACCTGGGCGGTAATGTAAGGGTCGTAGTCAATCACGTACTGCATCTCGATGCGCTTGTGGCCCTGGAGGATGGCGGTTATAGTCCCGTCAGGCATCTCGAGGGTCTTGAGGATCTTCGCGACCGTTCCGAAGTTGTACAGATCGGTCTCCACGGGATCTTCCACCGCGGGGTCAAGCTGGGGCACCGCGCCGATGAAATAATCGTGTTTCTCTGCGTCCTGTATAAGTTTTATGGATTTCTCGCGGCCTATGGTGATGGGATAAATAGTCCCCGGGAAGAGGACCGCGCCCCTGAGTGCCAGTATAGGCAGGGTAGGGGGCAGCTCGCTGTCGCTTATCTTCGCCACTCCTTCGCCGGATACGACCGGGATTATGTTCACTTCTGCGGCATTCTGCGAGAAGAAGTCCTTGTCTTTTATCATATAATTGTCAAATTGTCAGTTATAATAAGCCTTTCCTTATCGGTCAATCACTGTGCCAATCCGGGGCCGGGTGACAAATTTACACTTCTATATTTGATTTCTAAAAAAATACTTCTATTTTTGCAGTCCATTTTTGGTTAAAGCAATTTATTAGTTATTAGATATTTACAAAGATGACAAAAGCAGACATCGTTAACAAGATCGCAAAAAACACCGGCCTCGAGAAGACCGAAGTGCAGACGGTCATTGAAGGTTTCATGGAGAGCGTGATCGAGTCCTTAGCGAAGGACGAGCCTGTTTACCTCCGTGGCTTCGGCAGCTTCATTATCAAGCACCGCGCAGAGAAAACCGCCCGTGACATCACAAAGAAGACCACAATCGTGATTCCCGCACACGATATCCCGGCGTTCAAGCCCGCCGACAGCTTCATGGAGAAGGTCAGCAAGTAATTTTAAAACCTTAATATTATGCCCAACGGAAAGAAGCATAAGCGTCACAAAATGGCGACGCACAAGCGTAAAAAACGTTTGCGCAAGAACAGGCACAAGAAGAAATAATTCTGTGTCGCACTAGGTCCTCGGGAGATCCGAAGGGCCTTTTTGTTTTGTCTATGGATAGCAACGAAAAGTCAGAAAAAGACCTGGTGGTCTCAGTAGGCCCCTCAGAGGTTAAGCTCGCGCTTATGGAGAACCATAAGCTGATCGAGTACAACAGGGAATCGAGCCAGGGCCACAACTTCTCGGTGGGGGATGTCTTCCTCGGAAGAGTGAAGAAGCTCCTTCCCGCCCTGAACGCCGCTTTCGTCGATATCGGTGACAACAAGGAAGCTTTCATCCACTACCTGGATCTGGGCCTGTATTTCAACTCGTTCGATACTTTCGTAAAGAAGTCGAACCCCAATACCGACCTTAAGAACCTTTACTCCCACATCCAGATCGGCCCCGCCCTCGAGAAGGAAGGCAAGATCGAGAATGTGCTTCAGGTAGGCCAGATGATTATCTGCCAGATTGTCAAAGAACCGATTTCGACCAAAGGGTCCCGGCTGACCGCTGAAATTTCGCTGGCAGGACGAAACATTGTACTGCTCCCTTTCGCGCAGAAAGTGAGCGTTTCCCAGAGAATCTCTTCGAAAGAAGAGCGCAAGAGGCTCGAGACCCTCGTGCGGAGCATCCTCCCCAAGAACTACGGCGCCATCATCCGCACCGCCTCCGAAGGCACCAATGCGGCCGCGCTGGTAGGCGAAGCGAAGTCGCTTATCGACAAGTGGGAAGAATCGTGGAAAACCATAGCGAAGAACAAGTCGGTCAATTTGCTCTTTACCGAGTATTCGAAGACGACCACCGTCCTTCGCGACCTCCTGAATGATTCGTTCACTAATGTCTACGTCGACGACCAGACCGTTTATGAGGAAACCCGCAAGTACATTTCGCTGATCTCTCCCGAGCAGGAGAAGATAGTGAAGCTTTACGAAGGCAAGGAGCCGATTTTCGACCATTTCGAGGTCACCCGCCAGATCAAGAGTTCTTTCGGCAAGGTCGTCCCCATGAAGCAGGGCGCTTACCTTGTGATCGAATCTACAGAGGCCCTGAACGTAATCGACGTAAACAGCGGCATCCGCGCAAAGACTACGGACCACGAGGAGAATACCTTCGAGGTCAACAAGATAGCAGCGGAGGAAATCGCGCGTCAGCTCCGGCTCAGGGATATGGGCGGCATCATCATCGTGGATTTCATCGACATGGATTCGCAGGAACACCGCAATGAACTCCACAAGTACATGATGGACCTTATGGAATCAGACAGGGCGAAGCACAACGTGCTGCCTCTGACCAAGTTCGGCCTGATGCAGATCACCCGCCAGAGAATACGTCCTGTAACAGAAATCAACACCACGGAGCAGTGTCCCCTCTGCCACGGCACGGGAAAGATCGCTTCGACGGTGGTTATCGACGAGCAGGTGGAGCGTCAGCTCGCTTACTTTGTCACCGACAAAGGCGTGAAGACTCTCACCCTTCGGGTAAGCCCCATTCTGGGCGCATACCTTACCAGGGGCTTCCGTTCTTTTGTCGCGAAGTGGAGACGCAAGTACAAATGCAGGCTGAAGGTGGTCGAGTCCACCGGCAACAGCATCCTCCAGTACGAATTTCTTAACTCTAACGGAGAGGTCCTCGAATAACGGGGACCTCTTTTTAGTTAAAGGATCAACCATTGACCCTTCCCGTGCCCGGGGGTGGGCACGCCTCTCAGGGTGAACGGTTGATCCTTTTTCATTATCTTTGCAGCATGGACGGAGTAAGAATAGACAAGTATTTGTGGGCGATCCGGGCGTTCAAGACACGCACGGAGGCGACCGATGCGTGCAACGGAGGAAAGGTGAAGATAGGGGGAAGCAACTGCAAGCCTTCGAGGCCGCTGAAGATAGGGGAGGTGATTGAGGTCAGAAAGGGCTCGGCGGTGTTTACGTACAAGGTCCTGGCGTTTCTGGAGAAACGCGTCGGCGCCGCGCTGGTGGCCGACTATGCCGAGAACCTCACCCCGCAGAGCGAGATCGACAAACTCCACGCCCCTGTCGAAACCTTCTTCGTGCGGCGCGAGCGCGGCGCCGGCCGTCCCACAAAAAAAGAGCGCCGAACCATCGACGCCCTTTGGGATTCGTTTGACTCTGAGGAGTAGGCCTACTTTCCGAAATATCTCTTCAGCAGGCCGCGGAAGCCGGCGCCGTGGCGGGCTTCGTCCTTAGCCATTTCGTGGACGGTGTCGTGGATGGCGTCATAGCCGAGTTTCTTGGCTTTGACGGCGGTCGCGAGTTTTCCTTCGCAGGCGCCGGCCTCGGCCTCGGCCCTCTTCTGGAGGTTGGTCTTGGTATCCCAAACGACCTCTCCGAGAAGCTCGGCGAACTTGGCGGCGTGCTCGGCCTCCTCGAAAGCGTAGCGCTTGAAGGCCTCGGCGATTTCAGGATAGCCCTCGCGGTCCGCCTGGCGGCTCATCGCGAGGTACATTCCGACTTCGGAACATTCGCCCGCAAAATCGTGGCGGAGCGCCTCCATTATTTCAGCGTCCTCTACCTGACCGTCTCCAAGTTTATGTTCGCAGGCAAATTTTTCGCTTTGCTCCACGACCTCGACGAATTTGTCGGATTTAGCATGGCAAAGGGGACACTCTGCGGGAGGGTTTTCGCCTTCGTACACGTATCCGCATACCAAACATCTGAATTTTTTCTTCATAATAATTGATTATTAGATTGTTGATGATTATTTTCTCGTTTGAAAAAGGTTATGGCCATTTTCCTCTCAATCGCCTAAGACGCTTCGCGTTTGACGGCGACCCTAGTCCGGGAAAATGTTCGGAAAATGGCCATAACCTTTTTCTATTTCGTATCAAGCAAAAGTGCGTAGCGGACTTTTTGGGAGGCGGCTTCGCCGGCGACGGCGCTCAGGATTTCCAGGCCGAATGCGACGGCGTGGCCGGCGCTGCGGCCGGTGATGATCCTGCCGGAGCGGACCGCCGGGGCGTTCACGAACTGTCCGCCCTTGGCAATCAGGGCGTCCTGGAAGCCGTCAAAGCAAGTGAACTGCAGGCCTTTGAGGTCCGGGAGCTGGCTAAGGACAAGGCCGGGAGCCGCGCAGATCGCGGCGAGCGAGCCGCCGGCAGTGTAGTGCTCCTTCATCGCCCTTATCAGCGCCTTGCATGAAGCAAGATTTTTCGATCCGGGCATTCCGCCGGGGAAGATCATAAAGTCTTTCGCCGAAGTCCCGGAATGGTCTTCGTCGAAGTCGGCAAGATACGCTTCCGGGCCCACCGTCACGCCGTGTGACGACACCACGAACGGGTCTTCGCCGATACTGACAAGGCATACGTCCAGGCCTGCTCTGCGCAGGACGTCGTTTACCGCGAGGGCTTCAATGTCCTCGAAGCCGTCCGCAAGAAAAATATTGATTCCTTTCATACTGTCAAATATAGGGAATTTTGAGTATTTTTGTACGATTGTCGATATGGAAGAGAAGAAGCTGTATCCATTTAGGTTCCTCCCTCTGGAAGATTCGTTCGCCTGGGGCCGCGACTGTTTCAAGGTCGCCGACCTGGGGTATCGCGACACCGTAGTCGCGGACGGCTGGCTTGCCGCCAACACTCTCAGCGAGGTGATGGATACCTACATGGACCGTGTGGTCGGAGACCATGTCTTCGCATCTTACGGCCGGCTGTTCCCCGTGCAGCTCAAGCGCATCGTATGCGAGGGCCGCATGCCCCTTCGCGTCCATCCCGACGATGAAATCGCCTCTCAGCGCTACGACTCGCTCGGCCGCGAGAAGATCTGGTACATTGCCAAGGCCGCTGCCGACGCCCGCCTGTGTCTGGGCTGGTCCCGCAATATCGATGCGTCCGAACTGATCGGAGGCATCAGGAGCGGCGGAATAGAAGCTCTGGTGAACATGGTCCCGGTAAAGGCCGGGGACTGCTTCCGGATTAAGCCGGGCCTTGTGCATGGCGCCGTAGGCAGCCTCGAAATCGTCGAGGTCTCCGAATCGTCGGCCCTCGATTTCTGCGTGTACCCGTGGGGGCAGCCCCTCGGCGAGGAAGAGTTCGACCCTGCGTTCAGCGTGGTCGACGCTCTGGATTTCATCGACTATGGCGCTTATGCGGCACCGGAGGCCCCGGCATCTGGCAGCGAGGGCATGAAGTTCCTTGCGGACCTCCCGCAGTTTACAGTCCGGAAGATGGACCTTCGCGACCCGCTCCATATCACCGGCGGGGACCACAATTCCTACGCGGTTTACCATTGCCTTTATGGCAAGGCCATGGTGAAGGTGGGCCTGTTGGAATACAAGCTGGAGGCGGGCGATACCCTGCTCATGCCGGCAGAGGTGGACGATTTCATCCTCGCGCCGCTGGCGCAGACGACCTCCGTGCTTGAAATCATGACCGAGTACAAGCCCGAAATGGACGCATATATCAATCCGGACGCGGAAGAAAAGCTCGAAGACGATGAGTAGGGAGAACGATTTCAGCCGCCTGGAGCTCGATCTCCAGGGTTGCCTCGCGAATTACGGCTATTTCCGCGGGCTGCTCGAGCCGTCCACCAAGCTGCTCGTGCTCGTGAAGGCGAATGCCTATGGCCATGGAGCAGTGGAGTTCGCTTCGATGATGCAGCAGGCCGGTGCAGATTATCTGGCCGTGGCCCTGCCAGTCGAGGGCGTCGAGCTCAGGCAGGCCGGTATCTCGCTGCCCATCCTGGTGCTGACCGCCGGGACGGACTTTTTCGAGGAAATCATCGACAACCGCCTGGAACCCGGTATCCCCAATCTGGATACCCTCAAGGCACTGGTCGAGAAGCTCGAAAGCCGCAGAATAGAGAACTATCCCATCCATATCAAGCTGGACACCGGCATGCACCGCCTCGGCTTCATGCCCTCCGAACTGCCTGCGCTGCTCTCTTACTTGAAGGACTGCCGTGCGGTGAAGGTGAAGTCGGTGTATTCGCATCTTGCCGCCGCCGAGGATCCCGCCCAGGACGAGTTTACGTTAGGCCAGGTCCGGATGTTCGAAGAAGGCGCCGCCGCTGTTTCCGACGCGCTGGGATACATGCCGATGCGTCACCTTCTGAACAGCGCCGGGATAGAGCGTTTCCCCCAGTACCAGTACGATATGGTCCGCCTTGGAATCGGAATCTACGGCATCTCCGCGCTTCCGGGAGTCAGGCTGACACCGGTCGCGTCTCTTAAGGTCAAAGTGCTGCAGGTGAAGAAGCTTTCGGCCTCGGACGGGACCGTCGGCTACAGCCGCCGCGGCAAGATTCCCGCCGGAGGAATGGAAATAGCGACTATCCCGGTAGGATATGCCGACGGCCTGGACCGCCGGCTCGGCTGCGGAGCGGTGAGTTTCAGCGTTAACGGCAAGCGAGCAAAGACAGTCGGCAACATCTGCATGGATATGTGCATGATTGACGTTACGGGGCTGGGCGTAAAGGTCGGCGATACGGTTACCGTCTTCGGAGAGGACCCGACAGTCGCAGAACTCGCGCAGATCCTCGGAACTATCCCTTACGAGATTCTGACCTCCGTCCCCCGCAGGATCGAGCGTATAGTCAGGCGCTAATTTTATTATATTTGTAGAAATACCCAAGTATGGACAGCATAACTCTTGAATACAATACTCAGCGTGAGCCGCTCAAGATGAGCGAGTACGGACGCAACATACTGAAGATGGTGGAGCTGCTCCGCGAGATTCCCGATAGGGAGAAGCGCACGGAGCAGGCGAGGGCGGTCATCAAGACCATGGAGATTCTGAATCCCCAGGTCCGCCAGCAGGAGAACTGGGAGCAGAAGCTTTGGGATCACCTCTATATGATAGCGGGCTTCGACCTGGATGTGGATTCCCCTTATCCATGCCCGATGAAGGAAGACTTCGAAACGAAGCCTGTGCCGCTTCCCATGAAGGGAACGAAAATCCGCGCTTCGCACTACGGCCGCAATATCGAGAAGATACTCGACCTGCTGGCCGGCGAGCCGGACGGCGAGGTAAAGACCCAGATGATACGCTCGCTTGCAATTTACATGCGTCAGCAGTATCTGATCTGGAACAAGGACAGCGTCTCCGACGAGACTATCTTCGCCGATATCGAGAAG
This sequence comes from Bacteroidales bacterium, assembly GCA_017962165.1. Lineage (GTDB taxonomy): Bacteria > Bacteroidota > Bacteroidia > Bacteroidales > UBA932 > Cryptobacteroides. Next base: position 28,313 of record JAGCVW010000003.1, read on the forward strand.
TTATCTGAGTATAAGATTAAGGTTCCTGAGGGAATCACCCTCGGAAAGGTCTCCGAGAATGCCGACTTCAGCCGTCCCGGAATCGGCAACCAGGCAGGCCAGGGCAAGAACAAGCGCAAGGGCGGCCACAAGAACAGACGCAGATGAAATTTCCCCGACTGAGGCTCGAACCCGAAAAGAAAGAAGCCATCGCGAAGCTCACCGGCCTCGTGACGGCCGTTTTTGCAGTCTTTACCCTTGTCGCGATAGTATCGTACCTCCTCCACTGGAGGGCGGACATGGCGGGGGATGCCCTGCGCAACGCCGCGGGCTCCCTGGGCTACGGCTTCGGCCGTTTCCTGGTGTGTGACTGCTTCGGACTCGGCAGCCTTGCAATACTGGTTATCCTGACCGCAATAGCCGTCAGGCTCATATTCCATAAGTGGAACTATTCGCTGGTGAAGACGACTGTGATGACCCTGGGCGATGCCTTCGTGGCCGCCCTTGTCCTCGCCTACGCCGGCCGTCTGTTCGGGGCTGAAACCGTCTTCGGCGGGGGCCTCGGCGGCCACTGCGGCGCCCTGATAATTGGCTGGGGAATCTCCGCGATGGGCGTTCTGGTCACTGGCCTTGTGCTCGCGGTACTCGTGGTCTGCGTGGCGCTGCTCAGCAGCTCGCGTTTCGTCCACTGGCTGGGAACCATCGGAACCAAAGAAGAAGGCAACGGCTACATTGAGCCCGGCGCCGTGGATCTGGGAGTCCAGACCGAGCCTGTCGAGTCGAGGGTTGAGGCGAAGAGCGCAGAAGAAGACATCAGCCCGAAGGAAGAACCGGAACCTGAAACTGAGCTGGAACCCGAACCCGTCATGGCCGATTCCGATCATCCTTCCAAGACCCCTGAACAGGCCGAAGGCGGAGCCGAAGCCGAAGTCGAGCTGGAAGTCATCGAAGGCGAAGGCCTCGAGACCGATATCCACAAGGAGCTCCCGCGTATCGATAACCGTCTGGATCCCCCTTACGGTCTTCCGAACTACAAGTTCCCTTCGCTCGATCTGCTCGAGACTTACGAGGACGGCAAGCACGTCATGTCCTCGGAGGAGCTCGGCCGCAACAAGAACCAGATTATCGCGACCCTGCGAAACTATAAGATTGAGATTACGGACATCAAGGCCGTCGTGGGCCCGACCGTGACGCTGTACAAGGTCACGCCGGCTCCCGGTATCAAGATTTCCGCCATCAAGAACCTGCAGGACGACATAGCCATGTCGCTGAACGCCAAGGGCGTGCGTGTGGTGACCCTCCAGGATTCGGTGGGTATCGAGGTCGCGAACGACCAGCCGTCGATAGTGCCTCTGCGCGGCCTGCTGAACGACGATGCCTTCCGCAATACTAAGTTCGACCTTCCCGTCGCGCTCGGCTACACCATCACCCAGCAGGTGAAGGTCGTCGACCTCGCGAAGGCCCCGCACCTCCTTGTCGCAGGTGCTACCCAGCAGGGTAAGTCTGTCTGCCTCAATGTGATTATAGGCTCGCTGCTGTACTCGAAGCACCCGTCTGAGCTGAAGCTCGTCTTCATAGACCCGAAGATGGTCGAGTTTACGGCCTACAACGAACTCCTGAAGCATTATCTGGCGGTTCTGCCTGACGCCGAAGACGAAGAGTCCGAGCGCGCCCATGCTATCGTAAAGTCCGCAAAGGACGCCGAGAAGGTGCTCCGTTCGCTCTGCATCGAGATGGACGACAGATATCTTCTCATGGCCAAGGCCGGAGTCGCGAAGCTCTCTGACTACAACAACAAGTTCAAGGACCGCAAGCTCAACCCTGAGCATGGCCACAGATTCATGCCGTACCTCGTGACGATAGTGGACGAGTACGCGGACCTTACGATGACCACCGGCGCGTCGCCTGAGGCGAAGGCGGCAAGCCGCAGTATCACGAACAGCATCATCCGCCTCGCCCAGAAAGGACGCGCCGCCGGTCTCCATGTAATCCTGGCGACCCAGCGCCCGTCCGTGGATGTTATCAGCGGTATCATCAAGAGCAACTTCCCGATGAGGATCGCTTTCCGCACCTCGTCGCGCATAGACTCCCAGACCATCATCGACGCCCCCGGCGCCGAAAAACTGATAGGCCGCGGCGATATGCTCTTCTCGGCCGGCATTGAGAACGAACGTATCCAGTGCGGCCTGATCGAGAGCGAAGAGATACGCAGGGTGACGGACTTCATCGGCGCCCAGACCAAATACGGCCAGAGTTACAGTACTCCTTACTACCTCCCCGTCCCGAAGGACGAAACCGCCGGCGGAGAGGGCGGAGCGGTCGATGTGGGCGACCTGGACGAACGCTTCGAGGAAGCGGCCCGTCTGGTCGTGACTTCCCAGAAGGCTTCGACCTCGTTCCTGCAGACCCGTCTCGCGATGGGCTTTGCAAAAGCATCGAGGGTTATGAGCCAGCTCGAAGACGCCGGAATCATCGGTCCGCAGGACGGAGCGAAGCCCCGTCAGGTTTTGGTATCGGATTTGGATACACTTGACCAGATGCTTCACTGAAACGTATGAAACGCCTGATACTCATAGCCGCCGCTGCGCTGTTCTCCCTTGCTCTGCCAGCCCAGGACAAGCAGGTGGAGGCGTTCCTGGCGCAGGCTCAAGGCCACAGAGTGACGGTGGACTACGAATACGTGATCTCAGGCATGCCGGACATCATGGTCGAAGGCTCGGCCGTCATCCAGGACAACTGCTTCAGGATGGAAGGTGCCGGCCTGCTGATCCTCTGCGATGCTGTCAATATCTGGACCCTCGACCTCGACGGCAAGGAAGCTTATATCGAGGCAGCCGGAAAGATGGACTACATGGACTACATGAGCGAGCTGACTCTTGAAGACAACGGCTGGCTCTCCGGCCTTTATGCCGAACCCATCTCCGGGAATCTCATACCTTTCACCATAAAGAACATCCAGTTCCTGCCTCCGAGCGGCGACATGTCCGTCTTCAGCCCGGATGAGAATACCTTCAACGGCGACTGGGTAATCACTGACCTGCGATGAAAGAGTTCATCGTAGCCGGGCACCGCTTCGGGGTGCACATTCCTGAAGGGTTGCAGAAGGCCTTCAGGATGGATAATTATGCGCCGTTCGAAGCTCCCGATGGAGAAAAGCTGTTCGTGCTGGAAGTGGCCGCCGGCAGAGCGCCTGAATTCCCGGGTGCGGAACTGGTGATCGACCAGGGCAACGAACCGGGGGAGACGGTCATTTCGCTGTGGCGCACCGCCGGCGGCTGGCTCGTAAGGATGTCCCCGTCGCCTGGCCGTCCGGATTCCGGGCTGCTGGTGCTGGAAAAAGACTTCAAGCGCAGTACGCTGTATATACTCCGGCCCGCGGAAGCGGACTTTGCCCTCAACAATTCGCTGATGCTGCAGTATGCTTTCACGACCGCGACTAAAGGCACGCTGGAGATGCATGCTTCAACAGTCGTCAACGGCGGCAAGGCCTACCTCTTCCTTGCGAAGAGCGGCACAGGGAAGAGCACCCACAGCCGCATGTGGCTACAGGCTATTCCCGGGACGCACCTGATGAACGACGACAATCCCGTCGTGCGCGTTGGCGAAGACGGCAGGGTCATGGCTTACGGCTCGCCATGGAGCGGGAAGACGCCATGCTACCGTAACGAAGATTTCCCCGTCGGGGCGTTCGTGCGCATTGTGCGTGCCACCGAAAACCGGCTGGAGAAGCTCTCGGTGGTGGAGGCGTATGCGAGCGTTTATTCGTCTTGCTCGGGTTTCAAGGCCGACCGCGCAATGGGTGACGGGCTCCATAATGCAATATCGGCCGCCGTTCAGGGCGCGCCTTCGTTCACCATGCACTGCCTGCCGGACGAAGACGCGGCCCGCGTTTGTTTTAACGGAGTCACTGCCCTATGAACCTGACCCTTCCCAACGAAGTGCTGCTGCCCGAAGTGGCGCAGCTGCTCGCCGGCGGCAGCGAGGTGGAGATACGCACCAAAGGTTCGAGCATGCTCCCGTTCATAGTGGGCGACCGCGACAGCGTGAGGCTAAAAGCGGCTCCTGCCTACGAAACGGGGGATGCCGTGCTGGCCGAGATTGCGCCCGGCAGATTTGTGCTCCACCGTATTGTGAAGATCGACGGAGATTGCGTAACTTTGAAGGGTGACGGGAACCTGGCTGGCACTGAAAGCTGCAGGCTCGCGGACATCAAGGGCAAGGCGATAACCGTTGTCAGGCCGGGCGGGAAGACAGTGGACCTTTGCGGCAGGCGCTTCGCAGCCCGCGCCCGCAGGTGGAACGCCCTGCCGTACATTATCAGAAGATATTATCTGGCGATATACAGGAGACTTATATGAAAACACTTGAAGGATTCAGGCTGAGGGAAATATGCGGCGAGTTCATAATAGTGCCGGAGAGCACCGAACTCGTCAATTTCAACAAGATGATACACCTCAACGCCACCGCCGCCTATCTTTGGGAGCAGGTGAACGGGAAAGGTGATTTCACGGTGGAGCAGCTTGCTTCGCTGCTGACAGACAAATACGAAGTGGACGCCGCGACAGCCCTGAAAGACGCCGCAGCCGTGGCCGCGAAATGGGTGGAAATAGGAATAGCTTCTGAATGAAAGATTTCGGACCATGCCTCAAGGGAGTCTGGAGACTGCTCCGGACCGTCAGGTGGAAGGTGCTTTTCAGCGCTTTCCTGCAGACGGTCGCGGCCGCGGCTTCCCTCGCTTTCGTGTGGTTCAGCAAACGTGTCGTCGATATTGCTACCGGCCACGTTGACGCCGAACTTGGCCCCGCTATAGCCCTGCTCGTCGGTATCATGGTCCTGCAGGTCCTTACCCGCGTCTTCGTCAAATACTACGAAGGCCGCATCACGATTCTTGCAAAGAACCGCATCCGTTCCGATGTCTTTGAAAAGGCGCTGCGCAGCACCTGGACGGGGCGAGACAAATTCCACAGCGCCGACATGGCCAACCGCATGGAGGAAGACATCCGTGTGGTGACCGAGTTCATCTGCTGCGACATCCCTGAGGCCTGCGTGACAGTGCTGCAGATGATTGCCGCGGTCGTGATGCTCTTCACCTTCTCCGCTTCGCTCGCATGGATCCTTATCTGGATCATGCCGGTGGCGGTGGTAGGAGCGCGGCTGTGGTTCCGCAGGATGCGCGCCCTGTCGACCGAAATCCGCACTATCGACGGACGCATCAACGGTCACCTCCAGGAGACTCTCCAGCACCGCGTGCTGGTAAAGACGCTCGGCAGCGTGGGGGCTTCGCAGGACGAACTGAGTTCGCTGCAGGAACTGGAGCGTGACAGGACGGTCAGCCGCCTTGGCTACTCTGCCATGTCGCGGGCTTTCATGTCCGTCGGCTTCTCGGCGGGCTACCTTGTCGCCTTCATCTGGGGCGTGCTCGGCCTTCGCGACGGCTCGGTCACCTACGGTCTGATGGTCGCATTCCTGCAGATGGTCGGTCAGGTCCAGAGGCCGGTGGCGAACCTGGCGCTCTACATACCCGCGTTCATACGCTCGCTCTCTTCGGAGGAGCGGCTGCTGGAGATAGGGGAGATGCCCCAGGAGGGTGCGTATGCGGACGTGCTGCTCGAAGGCGCGCCCGGCCTGCGGGTTTCGGGCCTGTCGTATTCCTACGAGGGGCGTTCCGAAAAGGTCCTTTCGGATTTCTCCTTCGATTTCAAGCCCGGGCAGATGACGGTAGTCGTGGGCCCTACCGGCGAAGGAAAGAGCACGCTGGCGCAGCTGATGCTTGCGCTGCTCGAGCCCTCGGCGGGAGCCATAGAGATTTATGGCGCAATGGAATCGATTCCAGTGAGCCCGGCGACGCGGTGCAACTTCATGTATGTTCCTCAGGGGAATTCACTGCTCAGCGGATCGGTGCGTGCGAACCTTCTGATGGCGCGGCCCGAGGCGACCGATGAGGAATTGCGGGCGGCCCTCCATGCCGCCGCGGCCGATTTCGTCCTCGACCTGCCAGACGGACTCGACTCCTCCTGCGCCGAAATCGGCCGCGGCCTCAGCGAGGGCCAGGCCCAGAGAATCGCCATCGCCCGCGCCCTTCTCCACCGTGGCGGCATCCTGATTCTGGATGAAGCAACCTCCGCCCTGGATGCCGATACGGAGAAACTCGTCCTGGAGCGCATACGCGAACGCTTTGGCAGTTCGAAGACCATCATATGCATCACTCATCGCCCCGCCGCCATCGCGCTGGCGGATTCAGTCTGCAAATTATAATCTCAGATAGATATGAACAGAAAAGCTAAAAGTACCTTTATTGCCCTGACCACTACGGTCATCGCAATCATCGTGATGGCATCGTGCTGCACGACCATCGATTCTGCCTCGGTGGGTATCCGTTTCAAGAAATGGAGCGCCAACGAGAACCTCAAGGGCGGTGTAGAAGGAACCTGCCGCGGATGGGTGTGGTTCAACCCCATCACCGAGCGCATCTTCGAGTATCCGACCTACATCCAGCGTGTGACTTACGATCCCTTCACCGTGAACCCCAAGGATGCGGCTATCTTCTCCATGACTCCGACCCTGGCCTACCAGATCGACGAGGCGAAGGCAACCGACATCTTCATCAAGTACCGAAAGCCTGTCCGCGAGCTGGAGATGGGCTACATCAAGACGTGTATCTTCGAAGCGTACCGAACCTGCGCCAACAACTACACCTCGGACGAGCTCATGGCCAACCGCGCCCGTTTCGAGACTGAGGTCCGCGCCCGTCTGGACGAATCCATGAACCAGGAAGGCTTCATCGTGCGCGAGTTCACTACCAAGATCGATCCTCCGGCATCGCTTACCGCCGCCATCAACGCCAAGAACGAGGCTGTCCAGAACGCCCTCAAGGCCGAGAACAAGGTGAAGGAAGCAGAGGCTGAGGCCAAGATCGAAATCGCCAAGGCGGAAGGTGAAGCTAAGGCTCTCAAGATCAAGGGCGACGGCGAGGCCTACTACAACCGCGTCGTGTCCGCTTCCCTGAATTCGCTGCTCGTCCAGCAGTATGCCATCGAGAAATGGAACGGCCAGCTCCCTACCTACAACGGTTCCGGCGCCTTACCTTTTATCGATATTAAGAAGTAATAATAATCCCCGGTCGGAAGGCCGGGGATTATTTTATTTCACGCACCTGACTTGCGCCGCGAAGTCCGTTGGACTTGTTGAGCCCCAGACTTTGATGTCGGAATCCTTGACATAGATGGAACGGCACTCAGGGGCGCCGGCGTTGTCTACCCAATAGTAGCAGTAATCGCCGAAACCATAGAAGGTATATGCGTTATCTACTACAGTAGCGTAGCCGAATGGCATTGCGAAGAAGCCGGCAGCATTGGTTACTTTGACCCCGGGCCAGAATTCCCAGAGGCGGCTGCCGTTGAAATAAGCGTCTACCATGAGGTCGCCGGCATTGGTTGCCAGGGCGTCGAACTCATCGGCGGTCGGGAGCCTCCATCCGGCAGGGCATGCCGTCTGGGCGTCCGTCCATGTGTAGAATCCGCCCATGACGTCTTCCGTAGCCTTGCATGAGGAGTACGGGCGGCCTAAAGTGTATTCTCCCTCAGTATCCTTTTCGAAATATGCGAGGTTCTGGGTGAACCAGCTGAGGCCTCCGGCCGTCATGGTGTAGTATTCCTTATTGTCGCGCGCATCCACGCAGTCCGGGGCGCCGAGCCTTCTGGCGTTGGTTATCGAACGTTCGCTGACTACGGTAGTGCTGACTGCAAGCGACTTCGTGTAGTAGCCCGTCGCCGCACCGTAGACCGAGAAACTGTATGTGCCGAGGGTGTCCGGGATAATCACCGTCATGGTGTTGGTCGTGTCGGTGAAGTCGTCAACCTTGAAGTAATAGATTATCTCTATGGACTGGTCAGTCTCGTCGGAGGCGAGAGAAAGGCCTGATGCCGTAAGGGTATAGTTGTCTCCGGGGTTGGAATACTCGGCGACCTCGCCGACGGTAAGTGCGCCGGTCATCGACTTGGAGGTGGTGGTTTCTTCATCTTTCTTGCAGGCCGCAAGGGAGAGGGCTCCCAGGGCCGCAATCAGAAGTATCCTATAGAGTTTCATCAGCGATAAGTCGTATTGAACGTACAAAGATGCAAAATTTCCAGTAATTTTGTGCAAATAGTTTGCCAGATGCGCCGCCTGTCCGCCATACTCCTGTTGTCCGTCATGGTCCTTTCGGTCTCATGCACGGGCAGGCGTTACTATCAGGTGACAGGCTATGCCCAGGGCGGAACTTATTCCATCAAATACCGCGGCGCCTCAGTCGGGACGGAAACGGTCCGTCAGATGGCGGATTCGCTGCTGCGCGAAGTCGACTTCACCCTCTCCGGTTACAACAAAGGTTCGCTCCTGAGCCGGCTCAACGGTGGCGACACCGTTGTACTTACCTCCATGTTTGCGGAAATCTACCGCCTCTCTTATGAGATGTGGGAACTCAGCGGAGGTGCGTTCGACGTGGCCTGCGGGCCGCTTTTCGATCTCTGGGGCTTCGGTTTCAGAGAGGGCGCCATGCCCGATGACGGGCAGGTGCGCGCGGCGCTCGCTGCCTGCGGGACAGCCCGACTCGTCGGGCCGGACGCAGTGGACTCCCTCGCCCGCGCCGGCGCGTCCGTCACCGGCCGCGCGCTGCTGAAGTCCAACCAGGCAGTTCTTCCTGTCCTGAATTTCAACGCTATCGCTCAGGGCTATAGCTGCGACCTGGTCTGCGACATGCTCAGGGGCCTCGGGGTCACCGACATGCTGGTCGATATTGGCGAAATCCGCTGCTGCGGGCTGAACCCTTCTGGAAAGGGCTGGTCCATAGGCATCGACAATCCGGTCGACGGCAACAACACTCCCGGCAAAGACATCCGCGAGGTCTGGACTTCGGATGGCGGTGACCATGGCGTTGTGACATCAGGCAACTACCGCAAATTCTACATCCGCGACGGCAGGAAATATTCCCATACGATTGACCCGCGCACCGGACGTCCGGTGGAGCATGACCTCCTCAGCGCCACCGTCATCGCCCCCACCGCCGCCGAGGCCGACGCCCTCGCGACTTTCTTCATGGTCGTCGGCGCCGACTCCGCCCGCGCGTATCTTGCCAAACGCCCCGACCTGGACGCGTATCTCATTACCTCGGACTCCCTCTGGCACGCCCGCTAGCCCGCATCCCAATCGCGTGGCGGCCAACCCCCTCATTCTCAGCAATTTGCTGAAATACGCCTCCGCGATTTGAGGAGCCGTCTTTAGTCGAAGTTGCTGTGGGACAGGGAGTTAGCCGCCACGCGGATTTCAGAGGTCGGCGATGATGCGCAGGACCTGAAGGAAGAGGGTGGAAAGGGCGTCGGTTGCGCGTATCAGGACGGAGTCCGGATCAAGTTCGGAATGAGGGAAGGGGCTCGTCAGCGCCAGCGTGACAATTCCCAGCGGGAGCAGCAGCTCGCACAGGGGCATGGCGAGCAGGTTGGTCAGCAGGAAATAGCGGGGGAGGGAGCCAAAGCGCAGCCATACCAGCGGGGCGGTGGTGAGCTGGCAGGAGAGGGCGAGCGAGGCTGCCTTCCATATCCAGCGGACCGGGTCGATTCGGGCAGACAGGCGGGTCGACGGATACCATGCCTCCAGCCGCGGGGCGATAAACACTATCCCCAGCATGGCCATGTACGACAGTTGGAACGCGACGGAGCCTATGGCCATGGGATCGAAGGCCAGTTGCACGGTGGCTGCGATACACAGACGGTCGGCCGGTGAACTGCGGCGGCCGGGCGAAAGGGCGGCAATCTGCTGAAGTATGATGAACAGCAGCGCGCGCAAGAGCGAGGGCGACGCCCCGCAGCCGACTGTGTACGCGAGGCAAAACCCGACCAGCACGGTCGCGCGCACAATCCGGGCGGGGCGCGAGTTCCCCAGCGCTGTCAGCAGGCAGCGCAGGAAAAGTGCGATTATCCCAAGGTGGAGCCCCGACAGCGCGAGGAGGTGCGACGCGCCGCTTCGCCGGAACATCGTCACGGTCTGCCGGTCAAGACCCGACCTGTCGCCGGTCATCAGCGCCCGCAGCAAAGGCGCGGTGGTCCCATGCCCGAACGGAATGTCGTCTATGCGCCCGCGCACATGGACCATAACTTCACTCCCGGCCCCGACCGGGAATCCTGCCAGGTCCGCCGCACGCGAAGAGTAGCAGAACAGCCCGAGGGAGAATAGCAGCAGAACGAGCAGGATACGGTCGCGTCGCCGGCCGCAGGCCAGCATGACAAGGCAGCCCGCGACGGCCGTCAACGCTGCGCAGGCGCCCCAATCGCACACCGGCAGCGCGGCGCCGAGGGCGGTCCCGGCGACGAAGGGAAGGGATATGCTCAGGGAAAGGCGGTTTTCCATAGCGCGATAAGCAAGGTCGAAGACGAAGATACGTATTTTTTGCGTACCTTTGCGGGCGATATGAAAATTCTCGTCATTAACTGTGGAAGTTCATCAATCAAGTATCAGTTGCTTGAGATGACAGACGCCGAGCACTACAAGCTCCTCGCGAAAGGTAATCTGGAAAAAATCTCGCTGCCCGACAGCAAGCTCACCCATAAACCCGCCGGAAAAGAAGCCGTCGTTCTGATGCAGCCCGTTCCCGACCATACCCTGGGAATGAAGCTTGTGCTCGACACTCTTACCGACAGCAACTACGGAGTCATCGGCAGTTTCGACGAGATCGATGCAGTGGGACACCGCATCGTCCAGGGCGCCGACTTCTTCGACGGCTCGTGCCTGATCGACGAATCGGTGATGGAGAAGATCGCAATTTGCTGCGATTTCGCGCCCCTTCACAATCCCGCCCATATCCTCGGTATCAGGGCCATGCAGAAGGTCCTTCCGACGGTCCCGCAGGTAGTCGTGTTCGACACCGCCTTCCACCAGACCATGGAGCCGAAGGCCTATATGTACGCCCTCCCTTACGAGTATTATGAGAAGTACCGCGTCCGCCGTTACGGCGCCCACGGAACCTCGCACTACTACGTAAGCCGCCGCGGCGCGAAGAAGGCTGGCCTTGACATTAACAACAGCAAGATTATTACCTGCCATATCGGCAACGGAAGTTCGGTGACCGCTATCCTGAACGGCAAGAGCATCGACACTTCCATGGGCTTCACTCCTCTCGAGGGCATGATCATGGGCACGCGCTGCGGCTCGATTGACGCGAACATCGTGCCTTATATCATGAAGAAGGAGAACCTGACCCCGGACGAGATGACGGACATCATGAACAAGAAGTCGGGATTCATCGGGCTGCAGAAGAAGAGTTCCGATATGCGCGACATGGTCTGCTTCTCGGAGCAGGGAGACCAGCGCGCCCAGCTCGTCCGCGACATGGTCGTCCATCAGATCTCGAAACTCGTCGGCGGCTACATCGCCGAGATGAACGGAGTGGACCTCATCATCTTCACCGCCGGCATCGCCGAGAACAATCCCTGGCTCCCGCTTGCAGTGTGCAAGCATTTCGAGTATATGGGGCTGAAGATGGATGTCGAAGCGACCAACGCCGCGCGCGACGAGGCCGTCATTTCTGCCCCCGATTCCACCGTCAAAGTCGCCATGATTCCCACCAATGAGGAGCTCATGATCGCGATCGACACGATGAATATCGTAAACTCCCTGTAATCTAAGCAGAACAAACCACACCCCAGAGACCGCTATCGCTCGTATGACGCTGCGCGTCTGTGAGCGACCCTAGTCCGGGAAAATGCGGCTCTGGGGTGTGGTTTGCTTCTGCTATAACAATCCGCGTCTGGAAGCGACCCTAATCCGGGAAAAAGCGGCTCTGGGGTGTGGTTTGCTTCTGCTAAAGAAGTCCGCGGCGGCGGGCGAATTCGATGATGTAGTCGGCTGTTCCTTCGATTCCGAGGACTGAAGAGTCTATGCAGAGGTCGTAGTTGGCGGCCTCGCCCCACTTCGAGAAGGTGAAGAAATCGTAGTACTCGGCGCGGCCGCGGTCTTTGCGGTCGATGAGGGTCTCGGCATCGGCTGCCGAAAGGTTCTGGCGCTCCATTATGCGCTTGATCCTGGCCTCAAGGGGCGCACAGATAAATACGTCTATGCAGTCCATTTCGCGAAGGACGTAATCTGAGGCGCGTCCGACGAAGATTGCGGATCCTTTGGAGGCCAGTTCGCGTATGGTGTCGCTCTGGATGCCGAACAGGATTTCGTCGTCCATTCCGGAGCGCATGCCGATAAACAGTGCGCGGCGCTTTTCGTCCCTCTTTTTGAAGAACTCCTCCGCGATGCCGCTCTTGCGGGCGGCTTCGGTAATCAGTTCGCTGTCGTAGACCGGGATGCCGAGCCGGCGGCCGAGTTCTTCCGCAACGGCTTTTCCGCCGCTGCCGAACTGGCGTCCGATAGTGATTGTGAGTTTCTTCTCCATAGGCCAAAAGTTAAACCGCGCTGCCGAGCACAGACGGGTCGTCGCCGTCATTGAGTTTGTCGAACTTGCGCAAAATGTTGATTATAAGGACTGCCGCGCATACCACGGACAGGAAATCCGAAATAGGGAAGGCGAGCCACACGCCGTTCTCGCCGAGCCACAGCGGCAGCAGGTACACCAGGGGAACAAGGAACAGAAGCTGCCTCGTAAGCGAAAGGAAGATGCTCTTGCGGACCATTCCGAGACTCTGGAAGAAGTTGCCGGAGACCATTCCGAAGCCTACGCACCATACCATGAGGTTCATAAGGCGAAGGGCGTTGTCGGCTTTGGCAATCATCTCGGGATCTTCCGTGAACAGGCGGACGGCAGGGGTAGTGAGCAGTTCGGAGACCAGGAAGCAGATAAGGCTCATCAGGCACATCCATTTTGTGGTGAGCCAGAATACTTCCTTCACGCGTTTGTACTGCCGGGCGCCGTAGTTGAAACTTGCTATAGGCTGCATGCCCTGGTTGAAACCGAGGTTTATCATCAGGAACATGAAGGTGATGCGGTTCGAGATACCGTAGGCGCCGATGGCTAGGTCGCCGCCGTATTTGCGAAGCTGCTGGTTGATGAAGATGGCTACTATGCAGGCCGCGAAATGCATGAGGAAGGGTCCGAGGCCGATGGAAAGCGAAGCCCTCGCAATTCGGCGGTGGAGCTGGAAGATGGGCCGGCCCAGGTGGAGGAAGTTCTTCTTATTGAGGAAGAACCACATCGTGTAGGCCAGGGCCATGCACTGGCAGAGGACAGTAGCAATAGCGGCGCCCTTCACTCCGAGTCCGAACGCATAGATGAAGACGGGGTCGAGGATGGCGTTGGCCGTGACCGTAAAGATCGTAAGGCCCATGGCCGTCTTCGGGTTGCCGGAAGCCCTGATAACTCCGTTGAGGCCGAAGTACAGGTGCGTGACGACATTGCCCAGCAGGATTATAGTCATGTACTCGCGGGCGTAAGGGAGGGTGTTCTCCGAGGCGCCGAAGAAGTACAGGATGGGGTCGAGGAAGATAAGGCAGACGGTGGCGAAAGCCACTCCGATGATGGTGTTCAGGCTCACGACGTTCGAGAGCACTTTCTGGGCTCCGTCGTAGTTCTTCTGGCCCAGCAGTACCGAGACCATGGTCTGGCCGCCCACTCCCACGAGGGTCCCGAGGGCGGTGCTGAGGTTCATCAGCGGGAAGGTGACGGCAAGGCCGGAAATTGCGTATGCGCCCACGGCGGGGATATGGCCGATGAAGATGCTGTCGACCATGTTGTAGAGCGAGCTGGCGATCATCGCGATGATGCCCGGAACCGCATACTTGCGAAGCAGGGTTCCTATGCGCTCGGTGCCGAGTTCTGTGGGTGCTGCGCCTTGGACTGCCATCTCTATTCGGGCTTGTCGACAAATTCGATCTCGAAAATCAGGGGGCAGTAACCGGGGATCGCGCTGCCCTGTCCGTTGGTCGAGTAGGCCTGGCCTGAGACCATGTAGGCCCGTCCTTTTTCATGGGCGTGCATGTGGAAGATGGCGGCTCCGAAACCGCTCACGACTGAGCTTGATTTGCTGGTCATGGTGATCTCGCTGGCCTTCGAAGCCCAGTTGATGAGGGTAGGGCCGTAGGTGGAGCTGGAGTTATAGATGCCGAATACCTTGGCGGAATCGGCGATGTTGGTGTCCACACCCTGGCCGTCCATCATCCTGCGGCATATGTAGTTGATGTATACCTGGTCGCCGGACTCGTATGCGGTCGTGTCGGAAGGTTCCTTGTCCTGGACATAATATACTCCTTCAGCGAGCGAATCGGCCTTGGCCAGTTCGGCCCCGAGGGTGGATTTTACGACTCCGAGTTCCCAGGCTTCGATGTCCGGTATCATCTCCACGACGGTAATGTCGAAGACAAGAGGGGAGACGGATTCGGTCATATTGTCCAGGTACTTCTGCCTGGTAGTATAGCGGTTGTGCGTAAGCAGCCAGCCTGGAACTATCACCTTGCAGCGGCCGCCGACATGGAGGTAAGAAATAGCTTCTTCCACTCCGGCGTAGATGGCGTTCGGGCCGCGGTGGTTGACCTGAGGGCCGTAGTAGTAGCTCTGGCGGTAGCTGCCGATTTTCTGGGCTACAAGCATGTCGGTCGTGGAATTGACCTCGCCGTCGAGATCTGTTACCGTGTAGGTGATGCGCATGTAAGGATAATCGTCGACCGAACCGAGCTCGGCCCCGGCGGGGTTGTCCGCCTTTTCGATTATCCATCCGCCCAGAGGGGTTTCCTCCCAGCCGGCCTGCCTGTTTATGGAAACCCAGGCGCTGAACTGCATGGATGCAAGTTCGCCGTAGTTGGTCTCCGGGGTTTTGGCGCAGCCTGCAAGGCAGACGGCTGCCGAAAGGAGCAATATCTTTACTGTATTTTTCATATTTCAATCTTGTCTGTGAAGGCGGCCGCTGCGGATGCGTCCGGGATGTCGCCGGGGATGAGGAGTTTACCGCCGGCAGCCTGCTCATGGCCTCCGCCGTGGAAGTACCGGGCCGCCATTGCGTTTGCAGACCAGCCTTTCTTGGAGCGTATCGAGGCCCGCATTTCGGGCTCGTCTTCGCTCTCCCTGAGGTAGAGGCAGACCTTGACTTCGTCTATGGTAAGCGGGATGTTGACCATGCCTTCGAGTTCGCCCTCCTGCAAGCTAAATCTGTGCCACAGATCCCTGGTGACGATGATTACCGCAAGGCCGTCGGGGCGAATTGTGAGGTGCTCGGAGAGGATGTGGGCGATGGCGCGCACGCGGTTGGGCCTGTAACGGTTGTAAAGCTCCGCGACAATCGCGTCGCGGTCAACTCCTGAAGCAATAAGGTCCGCTGCCATCTCAAGGGTCGACGGGAAGACGGAGTTCGCGAAATTGTTCGTATCTGTCGTCATTCCAGCCATCAGGCAGTTCAGGACGGACATCGGCAGGCGGGAGGTCCGGCCGTCGATCCCGGGCATTGCGCGCAGGATTTCATAGACCATCTCGCTGGCCGAAGAGACCTCCGTGCGGCTGAAAACAAGGTCGAATTCGGACTCCTGCGGGTTGAGGTGGTGGTCGATCAGGACCTTGGGGGCCTTGCTGGAGCGCAGCAGGGACTCGGACTGCGCGCCCGAACGCGACAGGCCGTTGTAGTCAGTGCAGATGATAAGGTCGGCGGCGGAGATCGCTTCGGGCGCAGCGGGCTTGAGGCGGCCGTCGATGAAGGCGATGGTCTGGGGGGCGGCTTCGCGCACCACGGCCACTCCGGACTTGCCGCAGACCTCGCGCAGATAGTGGAAAACGGCGCCGCTGCTTCCAAGCGCATCGCCGTCGGGGTGGATGTGCGTGGAGATGACGATTCTGGACGAAGCGTCGATCAGACTGCTCAAGACGCGGATTTTCTCAGCCGTTTCCATAGGCGCAAATTTAATAAGATTATTGCATTTAATAAATGATTTTTCTAACTTTGTCAGACTGCTGATTATAAAGTAAAAAGATATAACAATGGCAAAATTTGACTTGCTCAAGTTCACGGAGAACAAAGTCGTCAACACTGTCGTAGTGTACGTGTTCCTTCCCCTCTGCATCCTTTTCCTCGGATATCTGCTGGTGGACAGCGTCCTCCAGCCCGTCCATTTCAACAAAGAAAAAGAGGCCAGGGAACTTGTCGGAATCGAGCGCCTGAAAGACATCCGTGTTCTTCAGGATGCTTACAAGAGCGTTAACGGAAAGTATGTCTCGGACATCGACTCCCTGGTGGATTTCTACAAGAACGGAGATATCGTAGTCCGCATGCAGATCGGCTCCAAGGACGACTCCCTTGCCATGGCCCATACAAAGTCCATCAAGCAGGCCCGTTACTGGCTCCGCGGAGCTAACCTCAACCGCTATCTGTATCAGCTCTATCAGGACGGAGACAAGAATCTCGTGTTCTCCATCGACAATAAGATTCCTGTGAAGGATACTCTGTTCCACAGCCGCGTCGGCTTCGAGATCGACTCCCTGAAGACCATCCCGTTCTCGGGCGGCCAGAAAGTGGAGATGGAAGCTATAGTCAAGAAAGTCTCCGGCGTGAACGTCCCTCTGTTCGAGGCCCGCATGCCTTACAAGAAACTCCTCTACGGCATGGACAACCAGCTCAGGATCAACCTTGATGCAGACCGCCGTAACGGAAACAAGTACGAAGGCCTTCAGGTGGGAAGCATTACCGCGCCTAACAACAACGCAGGAAACTGGGAGTAATGAAGTGTACTCTGGTACCTTCCAATTTTTACGATGAAAACTGTGCGGGAGAATATCTCGCACAAGTTTTTGTTGACGCACCCTCAGGCCCCGTCCGCTCGTCTTTCCTGTCCCAGTACAACGCCTATTTGGTATGGGCTTCGGATTCGTCCGACGAGCCAGAAATGCTCGGTATACTCCGGGATCTGGGGAAATGCCCCGACTACAATAAGATACTATGTGCGTGGGACGGTTCGGAGCTGAGTCTGGCGATAGCCCAGGGCAAGACCCTTCTTCTTGCCAATACCTACAAAGCCCCGGATTTCACCACCGCCGAGTACTGGATATTCCTGGCGCTGCGCTCGCTCCAGCTCAATCCCGAGATATCGACCATCTGCCTTCGTTCTCCGGTTAGTCCTGAAGACGAAATGTCGCTCTACCGCTACTTCAAGGCGGTCGAAACCCTATGAGGATAATAGGCGGCAAACTCAAAGGCAAGTTTATCCTGCCCCCGGCCGGCTACAAGGCCAGGCCCACTACCGATTTCGCACGCGAGGCCCTCTTCAACATCCTTGACAATGAATACGAATTCGAAGATCTGAAGGTCCTCGATCTATTCGGCGGCACGGGCGCAGTCTCTTTCGAGTTCGGATCACGCGGCGTCGGCCGCGTGTGGTGCGTGGAGATGGCCCGCGAAAACGCCAGCTTCATCAAGCGCGAAGCCCAGCGCCTTGGCCTGGACAATGTCACGATGGTGCGCGACAACGTCTTCGATTTCCTGAACGTCTGCCACGAAAAGTTCGATATAATCTTCGCCGACCCGCCCTACGCGCTTGAGGGCCTGGATACAATTCCAGACAAGATTTTCGAGCGCGACATTCTGCATCCGGACTGCTATTTCATCCTCGAACACGGCGGAGAACACAACTTCGCCTCCCGCCCGCGCTTTTTCAAGGAGCGCGAGTACGGAAGGGTCCACTTCACTTTCTTCAAATAGGGGATTACAGGCCCATGGCCTTGGCTTCGTCCCAGATCTCGTCCATCTCGGCGAGGGTCATGTCCGTAAGTTTGCGGCCGACCTTCAGGGTCTTTGATTCAAGGTAGTTAAAGCGCCTGCGGAACTTGCTGCATGCCTTGCTCAGGGCTTCCTCAGGGTCTATTCCGTGGAGCCTGCTGGCGTTGATCACCGCGAACAGCAGATCGCCGAATTCCTCTTCGATGTGGTCGCGCGCGCCGCCGCCGATGGCGTCGACGACCTCGCCAAGCTCCTCACGGACCTTGTCGATGACCTGCGGCTTCTCCTCCCAGTCGAAGCCGCACCCGCGCGCCTTTTCCTGCATCGACAGCGCTTTCAGGATGGCCGGCATGGCATCGGGTATTCCGCCCAGGACCGTTTTGTTGCCGCCCTTTTCCTTCGCCTTGACAAGCTCCCATGTGTCAGCGATTTCCTTTGCGGAGGTAGGCTTTCCGGCCTCGTCGCCGAAGACATGGGGGTGGCGGAAGATCATCTTGTCGCAGATCTTGCGCAGGCAGTCTGCAATGTCGAAATCGCCCGTTTCCTCGGCTATTCTGGCGTAGAAGACCATGTGGTAGAGAAGGTCTCCTATTTCCTTGGCAGTCCCTTCGCGGTCGCCCTTTATTATGGCGTCGCTCAGTTCATAGACTTCTTCCTCTGTCATGGGGCGGATTGTCTCCATTGTCTGGGCGGCGTTCCAGGGGCAGTCTTCCCTGAGCCTGTCCATTATGTCGAGCAATTCCCCGAAAGCGGCAATCTTTTCCTCTCTTGTGTGCATGCGCAAAATTTTCTTATCTTTGCAGCGCAAATTTACAAAAATGGCACAAAATACACTACTTGAAAAGGTACTCTCACTCCAGGAGAAGTTCGCATCCCTGCAGGAGCAGCTCTCTAGTCCGGAGGCCATGGCGGACATGAAAAAGTTCGTCCAGCTCAACAAGGACTACAAAGAGCTCGAGCCCATCATCAAGGCCGGTCTTGAGTACAAAAAGACTCTGGACAACCTGG
This sequence comes from Bacteroidales bacterium, assembly GCA_017962165.1. GTDB lineage: Bacteria > Bacteroidota > Bacteroidia > Bacteroidales > UBA932 > Cryptobacteroides. The sequence continues at coordinate 46,963 of JAGCVW010000003.1, forward strand.
CTTCGGCAAAAGACATCCTCCTTAACGAGAAGGATGAGGACCTGCGCGAGATGGCCCGCGAGGAAATCGCGGAGCTTGAACCGAAGATCCCCGAGATGGAAGCGAACATCAAGCTTCTCCTGATTCCGGCGGACCCCGACGACAGCAAGAATGCGATAGTCGAGATCCGCGGCGGCGCAGGCGGCGACGAAGCCGCCATCTTCGCCGGCGACCTTTTCAGGATGTACCAGCACTTCGCCGAGTCTCGCGGCTGGAAGCTCGAAATCACCGACCAGACCCCCGGAACCTCGGGCGGCTACAAGCAGATAGTCTTCAAACTCAGTTCCAATTCGGAGGGTGTTTATGGGGTTATGAAATATGAATCGGGAGTCCACCGCGTCCAGCGCGTGCCCCAGACCGAGACCCAGGGCCGCATCCAGACCTCGGCAGCGTCAGTTGCCGTGTTCCCGGAAGCGGGCGAGTTCGACGTGGACCTCAGGTGGGAAGACATCAGGCTCGACCTCTTCTGCGCATCGGGCCCCGGCGGCCAGGGCGTGAATACGACCTACTCGGCCGTGCGCCTGACCCATATCCCTTCGGGACTGGTCGTCCAGTGCCAGGAAGAGCGCTCGCAGATAAAGAACAAGGAGAGGGCCTTCGAAGAGCTGCGCTCGCGTCTTTACAACCTCGAGCACCAGAAGTATCTCGACGAGATCGCCTCTAAGCGCAAGACTATGGTCTCGACGGGCGATCGCAGCGCGAAGATCCGCACCTACAACTATCCCCAGGGCCGAGTTACCGACCACCGCATCAACTGGAGCATGTACAACCTCCCCGCCTTTATGGACGGAGATATCAAGGAGTGCATCGATCAGCTCCAGATAGCTGAAAATGCGGAAAGGTTGAAGGAAGCGGGCGATTAAAGAGCCACCATCTTATCGACAACCAGCTGTACAAGCTGCGCGATGCGCGGCTTGTAGTCTGTATTGGCGTCCTTGAGATAGCGGTGGGCGATGGCGCAGCAGACGGTGACGGCTTCATGGCCAAGCTGGGCGGCCATTCCGGCGAGGGCCGAGCCCTCCATCTCGAAGTTGGTGATCTTCCAGTCTCCGAACCTCCATGACTCGATGTCCTCGAGCATGTTCGGCATGGCGAGTTGCTGCCTGACCACGCGTCCCTGGGGGCCGTAAAATCCCGGTGCGGCGATTGTCATTCCACGTACGGTGCTGTCCGCGAAATGGTCTATCATCTTCTGCGAAGCATGGACGAAGTAGGGAACGGGAAGGCCATAGGCCCAGCCGACATGCTTCATGAACGACTGCTCCATCTCGACGTTTGTGATGCGTTCGCGGCCGGCGTACCAGTTCATCAAGCCATCGAAGCCCACTGAATAATGCGACAGTATGAACGATCCGAGCGGAATGTCGGGCTGGATGGCGCCGCAGGTACCGAGGCGCACGATGTGGAGCGTTTTGTGTTCGGGCTTCACCTCGCGGGTCTTGAAGTCGACGTTTGCCAGGGCGTCGAGCTCGGTCATCACTATGTCTATGTTGTCCGGGCCTATGCCGTGGGAGAGGACAGTCAGGCGGACTCCCTTCTTAAGTCCTGTCACCCAGGCGAATTCGCGCGACTGGCCCTCGCATTCGATGCTGTCCAGCAGGGGCTTGAACATGGCTACGCGGCCGGGATCTCCGACGAGGATAACTCGGTCTGCAAGCTGGTCGGGACGGATGTGGATGTGGAATACTGATCCGTCGCCGTTGATGATGAGTTCCGATTCGGGAATTTTCATATGCTGTATTATTTAGTTTTTCGTTTTGCGGAGCGCAGGCGCGAGGAACTCCTGACAAGCAGTTCGTCGGCGTACACGCCGCGCATGGCCATGATATTGGAGATGAGCGCCAGCAGCGGGAACACTGCGGTCCAGCGTACCACGTATGCGTCCGGAAGGCGGAAATAGCCCACGGCGAGCCAGACCTGGAGCGCGAGGAGAACTACAGCGGCGGCGCCGCCAAGCCGGATCTGGAGGCTGCGGCGGCCCCATGCGAACAGCGCGACGAGCGCGCAGGCGAGGGCGAGCCCGGCAAGTACTGCATACGGGAGGTATTCGGCATAGCGGACAGCGTCTTCCGAGCCCGGAACGCGGGCGAAATCACAGAAAAGCAGCGCTGCCATGAGTCCGGCTGTGATTGCGAAATACAGTGTCTGTACCCTTTGCCACATATGCTCTATTCTCCTCTTGAATTGAAACGTGCGAGGACATTGTCCTCATAAGTCTTGGATACGGGGATGGGCTCGATTCCTCCCAGCCCGAGTTCGATGGCGAAGCCGTCTTTTGTGCGGCTTATCATCTCCACCTTGTCGAAATTGACAATGTACTTGCGGTGGCAGCGGACCAGGACGCTCCCCGTGAAACTCTCCTCGACCGTCTTGAGGCGGCAGCGCAGCATGTACTGCTTGAGGGTCCCTTCGGAATCCTGATACCATACCTTGATGTAGTTGTCGTCGGCTTCGATATAATAAAGGTTCGACAGGCTGACGACGAGTTTAAGCGCACCGGAATTGTCGAAAAGGGTGATCTTTTCATCCCTTGTCAGCGACGGGGCTTCGTCTGTAGTGATTGCGCCGAAACTCATCAGCCTGATGGTGTTGTTCTTGTCTTCGATTGCGAAGAAGAACGCGCTCAGAAGATAGGGGACGCCAAGACTGATCAGGCAGAAGCCCATAGCCGAGATGAAGATCTTAAGGAAAGTGATGTCTTCGGGATGGGAGATCACTCCGGCAGCGATTCCGTTGATCGAGAACGCCGCATAGGCCAGAGAAATCAGCACGGCCTCTCCCAGACACCACATGACGTAGTCGAAGAAGATCAGGGTGTGTTTCCTGGCAACCGCGTACATGGTCATCTTCGAAAGGGCGAGGATGACGATCACCAGGCTCATGAACACTATCGTCAGCAGGGAAGTCTTGGAGGCCAGGCCGAGGGTGAACCACACGAAGCGCAGGTACGGCGAGATAAGCAGGATGAAGACCAGCGAGAACAGGGTTGTGAAGACGACGGTCGAAGCCAGCTGGTGGCTTCCTGTAAGGTAATCCGGTATTTTGTCGCTTGCTGCCATATCCACGCAAATATAGCAAAAATCGGGCTAACTCGCTATTTTGTCGGGGGAGGAGATTATTCTGAGTATGCTCATCGAGCCGGCGGCCGGGCTTTCCTGACTGTCGACGCTCCTGGCCGAAAGAAGGCCGCTGCGCTTCATGTGGGCTGACAGAGAGGAATGGTCCAGCCCCATGGACTTGAGGTAGCCGAGTCCGACGCTGCCCGAGGAACCGGCGATGGCAAGCAGGAGGTGAGTCGCAAATATCTTGTCCGCTCCGGCCATGGTGGCTTCTATTATGCAAAGGTTGAGGGTGTTCTGCGCGCTGCGCGAAAAGCTAAGCTTGTCGGCCTCGCCGTAGGCTATGCCGGACGGGCGGAAAAGACTGCCCTCCACGGTGGATTTAAGCTCGGCCAGATCCACACCCAGGGCCTTCAGGGTGGCGCATGCGTCGTTGTCGGCGTGGCGCAGAATCCCGAGCAGGAGATGGTCGGTGGAGATAGAGTAGTCACCGGTACGCATCGCTTCGTCGCGGGCGTAGGAGATTATCTTCAAAAGCTCTTGTGAGACCTGGGTTTGCATACGTAACAAAATTAGGAAAATTAGGTTGTTTTCACCAAGATTTTTTGCTAAATTTGTATGTTTATACAAAACCCTGAAAATTTGAAGTTTTTTTAGAGACAATATGGAGAACGGAGAAGTAGAAAAAGTACACGGAATAATAGAGCCGGTGGAGATCGACCACGAAATGCGGACCGCCTATATCGACTACTCGATGTCGGTCATCGTCTCCCGCGCCCTTCCGGACGCCCGCGACGGCCTTAAACCCGTCCAGCGCCGCGTCCTGTTCGGCATGGACGGTCTCGGCCTTTCATACAGCGGCCAGACTAAGAAGTCGGCCCGTATCGTCGGCGAGGTCCTCGGTAAGTTCCACCCCCACGGCGACAGCAGCGTCTACGACGCCATGGCCCGCCTCGCCCAGCCCTGGAACCAGCGCTACCCGCTGGTGTGGGGTCAGGGCAACTTCGGCTCCATGGACGGAGACCCCGTCGCCGCCATGCGTTACACCGAAGCGAAGCTGGACAAGATGGCCGAGGATGTCCTCGGAGACCTGGATAAGGATACGGTCGATTTTACCCTCAATTTCGACGACACCATCATGGAGCCGACGGTCCTGCCTACCAAGGCGCCGTTGCTCCTGCTCAACGGCTCGGCCGGTATCGCAGTCGGTATGGCAACCAACATGGCCCCGCATAACCTTGCGGAGTGCTGCGACGCTATCTGCGCCTATATAGACAACCCCGATATCGACGTAGAGGGCCTGATGGAGCACATCAAGGGCCCCGATTTCCCGACGGGAGGTATCGTCATGGGCCGCCAGGGAATCGTGGACGCCTATACTACCGGCCGCGGCAGGGTGGTCCTGCGCGCAAAGGCCGAGATTGAGGAGGACGACCGCGGCCACCAGGTCATAGTCGTGACCGAGATCCCCTACATGGTCAACAAGGCGGAGATGATCGCCAGGATAGGAGAGATGATCCGCGACAAGAAAATAGAAGGCATCTCCGATATCAGGGAGCTCACCAGCAGGGAGGGCATCAGGATCGAGTTCATAGTCAAGAAAGACGCGAACGCGAACGTGGTGCTCAACACCCTCTATAAGTACACCGCCCTGCAGTCAAGCTTCGCCTTCAACAACGTTGCTCTTGTGGGCGGCCGCCCGAGGACCCTGTCCCTAAAGGACATGCTCAAGGTCTTCGTAGACTTCCGCCACGAAGTCGTGGTGCGCAGGACGCGCTTCGAGCTCGACAAGGCCAAAAAGAGGGCCCACCTCGTGGAGGGTCTCCTGAAGGCCATCGACGTAATCGACGACATCGTCCAGATAATCAAGCATTCGAAGAGTGTAGACGAAGCGAAGGCGGAACTCATCGCCCGCTTCGGCTTCTCCGAGGAGCAGGCTGCGGCTATCGTCGACATGCGCCTGCGTCAGCTCACCGGCCTCGAGAAAGAGAAGCTCCAGGACGAATACAACAAACTCGTCGAGTTCATCGCCGAGTGCGAAAGGATCCTGGGCAGCGAGGAACTCCAGCTCGGTATCGTCAAAGCCGAGTCCCAGGCACTCAAGGAGAAGTACGGAGATCCCCGCAGGACAGAGATTACACTAAGTTCCGAGGAATTCAATCCGGAGGATTTCTATGCCGACGAAGACGTCGTCATTACGATCTCCCACTTCGGCTACATCAAGCGCACCTCGCTTACCGAGTTCCACGTCCAGTCCCGCGGCGGCGTAGGAAAGAAAGCCAGCGCGACCCGCGACGAAGACTTCATCGAACACATCTACGTCGCGAACATGCACAGCACGATGCTGTTCTTTACCGAGAAGGGTATCTGCTACAGGCTCAAGGTCTACGAGATTCCGGAAGGAACCAGGACCTCCAAGGGCCGTGCGGTCCAGAACCTGCTTGCAATCGACCAGGACGACAAGATCAAGACTTACCTGAATGCCGCCAAGATCGAGAGCAGGGAGTATACGGACGCTCATTTCGTGGTCCTCATCACCCGTCAGGGCATCATCAAGAGGACCTGCCTGACCGAGTATGCGAATGCCCGCAGCCGCAACAAAGGCCTTATCGCCATCAACTTCAAGGAAGGAGACGGCCTGCTGGACGCCCTGCTTACAAACGGTACCGAGGAGATTATGATCGCGGGCCGCGCAGGTTACTGCGTGCGCTTCGACGAAGACGACGCGAGAACCCTCGGAAGGGCCTCCATGGGCGTACGTGGCATCAATCTTGCGGAAGACGATGTAGTGGTCGGCGCCATCAGCCGCAATCCGTCGGCGGAAGACGCGCAGAATCACACCGTGCTGGTTGTCAGTGAAAACGGTTTCGGAAAACGTTCGTACGGCGATGATTACCGCCATACAAACAGAGGCGCGAAGGGAGTCAGGACCCTCAATATTACCGAGAAGACCGGGGCCCTCGTAGCGATCAAGAACGTGACCGAAGACAACGATCTGATGATCATCACAAAATCGGGCCTTACCATCAGGATGGCGGTGACAGACATCAGGCTTTGCGGCCGTGCGACCCAGGGCGTCAAACTCATCAACATCCGCGAAGGAGACAGCATAGCGGCGGTGTCGGTGGTGGCCCACGAAGAAGAAGAGGAAGAACAGCCTCAGGCAGTTGAAGAATAACAACACTAAAAAAATAAACGATTATGAAACGAATCTTTTTAGCTCTCGCACTCCTTGCCTCGCTGCAGGTGGCTTCAGCCCAGCAGCAGGTGAAGTCGGTCTCGGCTGCCCAGAAAGCCGCTGAGAAGGCTATCGCCGCATCCCAGGATGCGAAGAAGAGCGCAAAGCTCCCTACCTGGATTACTCTCGGAAAGGCTTACATAGACGCCTACAACGCCCCTACCGGAAACGGCTGGATCGGCGCATCGAGGGCTGACCTTGCACTGCTTCTCGCAGACGACAAACCTCTGTCAGTCGAGAACGTCGAGGTGGGCGGCCAGCAGATGCTCAAGGAAACCTACGCAACCCGTGATTACTATTACAACGGAGCGGACATCCTTCAGCTCATCGTCATCACAAAACCCATCTACGAAGACGCACTCGAGAAGGGCGCCGAGGCTTTTGCCAAGGCCTATGAGCTCGATGTGAAGGGCAAGAAGACGAAGGACATCACCGAAGGTCTGCGCACCATCGAGGGAAAACTTGTCGACGAGGCTTACAACGCCTACACTTTCGGCAACCTTGAGAAAGCTTCCTATTACTTCGAGAAGGCCTCCGAGGTCTCTATGCAGGAGCCTTACGCAGTGATTGACACCAGCGCCATCTACAACACCGGACTTACAGCCTGGATGCTCGGCCAGAACGACAGGGCGAAGAAATTCCTCGAGAAGAGCATCGCCGTCGGCTACGCCGGAGAAGACGGAGACGCATATGCAAAGCTTGCCGATATCGCCGACAAGGAAGGCAACCAGGAGCAGCGTCAGGCTTACCTTGAGGAAGCCTTCATGAAGTATCCCCAGAGCCAGAGCATTCTGGTCGGCCTTATCAACTTCTACCTCACTTCAGGTGGAAATACCGACCGTCTGTTCGAACTTATCGAAGCGGCAAAGGCCAACGAGCCCGAGAACGCATCCCTCTACTATGTCGAAGGCAATATCTACCTCCAGCTTGAAGATGTCGAGAATGCGCTCAAGGCTTACAGGCAGTGCGCTGAAATCAACCCCGAGTACGAATTCGGCTTCATCGGAGAAGGCCAGTACTGGTACAACAGAGCCGTCGACCTGCAGGATGCAGCCGCGGCCGAAATGGACTACAAGAAGTACGACAAGATCATGGCAGAGTTTGAGCAGGCCCTTAAGAACTGCGTAGAGCCGTTCGAGAAGGCTTACGACGTTACCAAGGACGACAACATCAAGGTGGCCGTCTGCGAGTATCTCAAGAACGCCTGCTACCGCTTCAGCTACGACGATCCTGTCTACAAGGAAAAGTACGAGAAATACGACGCAATCGTCAAGGCTGCAAGGCAGTAACGATTTTTCCGACCAAAGGGTGTCGCACTATATCTTCGTTTCCGAAGGTGATGGTTGCGACACCTTTTATTTTTGAGAGTTTCTCAACGGCCTTCTCAAGTCCGCTGTCTTCGCGGTTGGGGAGGTCGATTTGCGATGTGTCGCCGGTGACGATGAACTTGGCCTCGCAGCCCATGCGTGTGAGGAACATCTTCAGCTGGCCCATGTTGGTGTTCTGGGCTTCATCGAGTATGACGCAGGCTCTGTCCAGGGTGCGGCCGCGCATGTATGCAAGAGGCGCTATCTGAATAGTTCCGTCCAGCATGAATTCCTGGAGCTTCTTCGGGGGAATCATGTCTCCGAGGGCATCGTAAAGGGGCTGCAGGTACGGGTCGAGTTTCTCCTTGAGGTCTCCCGGGAGAAAGCCCAGCCTTTCGCCTGCTTCCACCGCGGGACGGGTGAGGATGATTCGCCTGATCTCGCGGTTTTTCAGCGCGCGCACCGCCAGGGCTATCGCTATGTAGGTCTTGCCCGTTCCGGCGGGGCCGAGGGCGAAGATAAGGTCGTTTTCGAAGTAGGCCTTCACCAACTCCTGCTGGCGGGCGTTGCGCGCCCGTATCGGCTTGCCTTCGGTGTTATGGACTATGATTGCTTCTCCGCTGAGCTTGAAACTTTCCGGGGAGGTCTCGCCGTCGAAGATGTCTTCCACGTCATAGACCGTGAGGTTCATCTTGCGGTGGCGCTTTTCGATCAGGGCTCCGAGTTTCTGGCTGAATTCTTCTATGTCGGCAGGTTTGCCGTCGAGGATCAGTTCGTCGCCTCTTGCGACTACTTTAAGGGAGGGAAAATATGAGCAGAATTCTTCCAGGATTTTGTTTCCGACGCCGTAGAGTCCGACTGGATCGACGCCTTCGAGCTTGATCGTTTTCTTCATACTACAAATATATGTATTTTATTTTGTCGGAGAACTTGTTAAATTTGTAGGTTGTAGAAAATCATAACAATTATCGATATGAAAAAGATTACATTCATTGCCCTGATCGCAGTGCTCGCCGTTGGCGTTTCTAGCTGCGACTTCGTACGTTCAATCGCCGGCCGTCCTACTTCCGACGAACTGGGAGCTGGTGTCGCCGCTCCAGGCGAGACCATGCAGTACGAGCTGCTGGACACTACCGTTGCCGCTGCCTGTGCTTGCGACAGCCTTTGCTGCGCGGACTCTCTGTGCTGCAAGGAAAACTGCTGCACTGCCGAAGGCGCCTGCTGCTGCAAAGGTGGCGAGTGCTGTAAGGAATACTGCTGCTGCAAAGGCGGCGAGTGCTGTAAGGAAAACTGCTGCTGCAAGGCCGAGGCCTGCGGCGAATGCCCCAAGGAGGACAAGTGCGGCGAGTGCAAGAAGGCTGAAGAGTGCGGCGAATGCGCCGAGGCTCCGAAGTGCGAAGCCGTCCAGGAATGCAACAAGTGCGAGGAAACACCTGCACCTGTGGCCAAGCCCGCCCCCGCCCCCAAGGCAAAGAAGGCTCCCGCAGCCCGCATCTTCCGCGGACCCGTCTGCAAGAAGGCCGCTCTCGAGAACAAGTACTATGTGGTGATCGGAACCTTCAAGGTGGAGGCCAACGCATGTGCGCAGGCAAAACGCGCCGAGAAGGCCGGCTACAAGGTGGTGACCATCCCCTTCACAAATTGCCTCACCGCAGTTACAGTAGCCCCTACTGACGACAAGGCAGAAGCCCTCAAGTCGCTCGAGCAGGTCAAGACGAAGAAGTTCTGCCCTGCAGACGCATACGTTCTCGTAGTTAAATAATAAAAGCATGACCAGCCTCTGAACCGGCATCGCCTGACAACGCTGCACGTCTGACGGCGACCCTAGTCCGGGAAAATGCCGGTTCAGAGGCAGGTCACTGCTTTTACCTAACATTAGTAGATGGATTACGATTTTAAGAAGATAGAGCGCAAATGGCAGGAGAAATGGCGCTCTGAGGGGACGTATAAAGTTTCCGAGGACAGCTCCAGACCCAAGTTCTATGTCCTGGACATGTTCCCGTACCCTTCGGGAGCCGGTCTCCATGTCGGGCATCCGCTCGGCTATATTGCCAGCGATATTTATTCCCGCTACAAACGCCTCAGGGGCTTCAATGTGCTTCACCCCATGGGTTACGACGCCTTCGGCCTTCCCGCCGAGCAGTATGCGATCCAGACAGGTCAGCACCCTGAAGTCACGACTATGAAGAACATAGCGCGCTACCGCGAGCAGCTGGACCGCATCGGCTTCTGCTACGACTGGTCGCGCGAAGTGAAAACCTGCGATCCGCAGTATTACAAATGGACGCAGTGGGCCTTCCTCAAGATGTTCGGCAGCTGGTTCGATCCGGTTCAGAACAAGGCCCGCCCGATAGAGGAACTTATCAAGAAACTTGAAACGACCGGTTATGAGGACGTCACTCCCGAAATGTGGGCGGCGGCCTCCGAAAAGGAGAAGTCCGATATCCTCATGCGCTGGAGAATCGCCTACCTTGGCGAGACTTCAGTGAACTGGTGCGAGGGGCTCGGAACCGTCCTCGCGAACGACGAAGTCAAGGACGGCCTCAGCGTTCGCGGCGGTTTCCCGGTGGAGCAGAAGAAAATGAAGCAGTGGCAGCTGCGCGTGTCGGCCTATGCCGGACGCCTGCTGGGCAGCCTGGATTCCCTTGCATGGACAGACTCCCTGAAGGAGATGCAGCGCAACTGGATAGGCAAGTCCGAGGGTACGGAGGTCGTCTTCAACACGGTCTGCGACGGCCGCGAACTGCCCGTAACCATCTTCACGACCAGGGTGGACACCATTTTCGGCGTCACCTTCATGGTCCTTGCCCCCGAAAGCGAGCTTGTAGACCAGCTTACCGCCGAATCTCAGAAGGAAGCGGTCGCAGCCTATGTGAAGGAGGTGCGCAAGAAGACCGAAAGGGAGCGTATTGCCGAGACCAAGTCGGTCACTGGCGTGTTCGCAGGATCCTACGGCATTAACCCGCTCACGGGCGAGAAGGTGCCGATCTGGATCAGCGAATATGTGCTCGCCGGATATGGAACCGGAGCTATCATGGCCGTCCCTGCCCACGACAGCCGCGACTATGCGTTCGCGAAAAAGTTCGGTCTGCCTATCGTCCCGATTATCGAGGGCTGCGACGTGTCCGAACAGTCGTTCGACGCGAAGGAAGGCAAGATGTGCAACAGCGGCTTCCTGAACGGGATGGACGTCAAACAGGCCATCGAGGCCGCGAAGGACTATGCCGAGGAGCATGGCCTTGGCCGCCGGAAGACCAATTACAGGCTGCGCGACGCTATTTTCAGCCGCCAGCGCTACTGGGGCGAGCCGTTCCCGATTTACTACAAGGACGGCATCCCGACCCCGGTGGATGAGGCCGATCTGCCGCTGACCCTGCCCGAAATCGAGTCGTTCAAGCCCTCGGCGAACGGTGAACCGCCGCTTGCCCGGGCGAAGGACTGGACCTACAAGGGTTATCCGCTCGAGACTTCGACCATGCCCGGCTTCGCCGGATCATCGGCCTACTACCTGCGCTATATGGATCCCGGCAACGGGGAGGCGCTGGTCAGCCGCAAGGCCAACGAATACTGGCGCAATGTCGACCTGTATGTGGGCGGTACCGAGCATGCCACCGGCCATCTCATCTATTCGCGCTTCTGGAACAAGTTCCTCTACGACCTCGGATACGTATGCTGCGACGAGCCTTTCGCAAAGCTCGTCAACCAGGGCATGATCCAGGGCCGCTCGAACTTCGTCTACAGGATAGTCGGCACTAACAAGTTCGTTTCGCTCGGCCTCAAAGACCAGTATGAGACTACCGAAATCCATGTCGACATCAACATAGTCCGTAACGACAAGCTCGATCTGGACGCATTCAGGGCATGGCGTCCGGAATTCGCCGATGCGGAGTTCGTTCTGGAGAACGGGGAGTACATCTGCGGATGGGCGGTCGAGAAGATGAGCAAGAGCATGTACAACGTCGTTAATCCCGACGATATCTGCGACACCTACGGCGCGGATACCCTCCGCCTCTACGAAATGTTCCTCGGCCCCATCGAGCAGAGCAAGCCCTGGGACACGAAGGGTATCGACGGCGTGAACCGCTTCCTGAAGAAGTTCTGGAGGCTGTTCTGGGATCGGGACCAGTGGATCGTTACCGATGAAAAGGCTACTCCCGCCGAACTCAAGGCCCTCCACAAACTCATCGGCAAGGAACAGGAAGACATCGAGGCGATGTCCTACAACACCAACATAAGCGCGTTCATGATTGCGCTCAACGACCTCGGAGAGTGCCACAAGCGCGAGGTGCTCGAGCCTCTCGTGGTTCTCCTTGCACCTTTCGCCCCGCATATGGCGGAGGAACTCTGGGAGGCGCTTGGCCACAATACCAGCGTGTGCGACGCTTCGTTCCCCGAGTATGTTGAGGCATATACAGTTGAGGACAGCGTGACTTATCCGGTGCAGTTCAACGGCAAGATGCGTTTCACCGTGGATCTTTCCAAGAGCGCATCGCCCTCTGAGGTTGAAGCTGCCGTAAAGGCGCTTCCTCAGACGGCAAAATATGTTCTTGACGGTCAGTCCATCGTCAAAGTGATAGTCGTTCCCGGAAGGATCATCAATATTGTAGTCAAGTAATGAAAAAGTCGAGGGTACTTCTTACTGTCCACGAGTATCTTATCATCACCCTGGCCTGCTTTATCTTCGGCTGGGCGTGGGAAGGTTTCATGATTCCGTGGGGCATGTCCGCAGGAGGCATGATGGGTCTTTCGACCATCATCCAGTATGCGACCGGAGGATTGATCCCGGCCCAGTTTACATACATGGGCCTCAATGTCCTGCTTATCGTCATCGCCGTTTTCGCGATGGGCATAGGCTTCGGGTTCAAGACCATCTACGCCATCCTCATGTCTACGGTGGCGATGCATATCATAGCCAGTATTCCGGGGCTCCAGTGCGCTCCGGGCCAGTTCTTCTATGTAAAGGACGCGCTGCTGGTCCCGGTGATAGCCGGTACCCTTGAGGCGACAGGCCTGGGTCTTGTCATACGTTTCGGCGGAAGCACTGGGGGCACGGATATCGTGGCGATAATGATCAACAAATACTACCCGGTCCAGCTGAGCGTGGTATTCCTGATCACGGACCTGATTACGGTAGCCCTGCTCCTCTTCCTTCCCGAAAAGACCTTTACGGACGCCACCTACGGTGTGGTCGAAATCGTGATTTTCAACCTGCTGATCGACGATATCGTGGGAGGCCACAAATCCACTTTCCAGCTGCTGGTCTTCTCCGAGAAGTACAAGGAGATAGCCGACCACATCATCAATGATATGGAAAGGGGCGTGACGGTCCTCAAGGCCCAGGGATGGTATACCAAAAAGGAGAAGAACGTGCTCCTTATCCTTATCAACCGCAGTGAATTCTCTTCGCTGATGAGGGAGATCAAGGCCCTCGATCCGCGTGCGTTCATGTCGGTATCTTCGACCAAGAGCGTTTACGGCGAAGGATTCGAGGAGATCAAGGGCGGAATGAACGACGCCAAATCGCTGATTAAAAAAGATACAAAGAATGAAGCTTAACACTAAAAAGATACTTGTCGGGGTCAAGGAATACGCCTTGATCACCTTCGGCATCCTTTGCTACGTCCTGGGATGGAGTATTTTCCTTGTGCCCAATCACCTCGTCGGCGGCGGCGTTACCGGTATCGCTTCGATCATCCAGTACGCGACGCATGGTTTCGTGAAGATGGGTTACACCTATTTCGCACTTAATGTGGTTTTGCTGATTATCGCCCTTATTACCCTTGGGCGCAATTTCGGAGTCAAGACGGTATACGCCATCCTGATCGCATCGGTCGGACTCAACGTCTTCCAGGACATCATCCCGGCGGCGTTCATCGAGCAGATCGCCCTGGCCAACGGCAAACTTATGAGCACCATCATGGGCGCAATCCTGGTGGGTTTCGGAATAGGCCTTACGATGTCGCAGGGAGGCAGTACGGGCGGAACTGACATTATAGCGCTCGTAGTGAACAAGTACCGCAACGTCTCGCCCGGACGCATGGTCCTTATCACAGATGCCGTGATTATCCTGTCTTCGCTGCTCGTCCCTTCGTTCGGTGCGGACGGGCAGGCGCTCCCGCTCGTCGAGAAGATAACCACCGTTGTGTACGGTTTCGTGCTTATCTCCCTTGTCAGCGCCGTGCTTGACCTCACGATCCAGGGTTCAAGGCAGAGCGTGCAACTCTTCGTCCTGTCCAAGCACTACAGGGAAATTGCCGACATGATTACCGAAACTCTCCACAGGGGAGTGACAGTGCTCGACGGAAAAGGCTGGTACACCAAGGAAAATACCGAGGTGCTGATGGTCATCACCAGGAAGAACGACCTTAATGTACTTTTGCGCGAAATCAAGCGCATTGATCCCAATGCGTTCCTTTCAGTCTCGTCTGTAACGGGTGTCTACGGCAAAGGCTTCGAGTCAATCAAAAGTGGACGAAAAAAATAATTTTCATAAAAACCCGTCACAAATATTATTTTAAGTCCTGCCACAGTATGTTGTGGCAGGATTTTTTTGATATATTTGCCCTGGACCAACAATTGAGACTATGAATCTGTTCGCACTTTTCAGAAGGCGCAGCCCTTCTCCTCCTTCCCGCCCGGCTTCTCCCGACCTGTCGTATCTGGAAGACAACTATCCCAGGATGACGACGCTGTATTCGAGAGTGCTGACCATGATGGAGGAGAAAAAGCCGTGGCTGGACGGTGATTTCTGCGTCGGGCAGCTCGCAAAGCGCCTGTTCTGCAACAGGGCCTTCCTCTCGAAGACAATCAACATATGTTCGGGCCACAACTTCCGCTGGCTCGTCAACTACTACAGGGTGCTGTACGCTTCGTCCCTTATGAAAGACGACCCTTACCTTAAGATAGAGGAGGTGGCAAAAATGTCGGGATTCAACACTCTCCCGACATTCAATTCAGCCTTCAAGTATGTGATGAAGGAAAGGCCCAGCGAGTATATGGGCCGGTTCAGGAATTCTCTTCTTGGGCCACTCCCTTCCAGGAGCAGGGCACTTCGGCAGTAACTGTAAGGGGCTCCCTGCGGACAGGGTGGATGAAGCTTATGCTTCTGGCGTGGAGGCAGATTCCTCCGTCCGGGTTGGAACGCGGAGCTCCGTATTTGAGGTCGCCCTTGATAGGGCAGCCCAGGTGGCTGAGCTGGCAGCGTATCTGGTGGTGCCGGCCGGTGAGCAGTTCAACCTCTATAAGATGATAGCGGTCGGTGCTCCGAAGGTATTTATAGTTGAGTTTGGCGAGCTTGGCTCCGTCTCGTCCGGCGGAGACTATATAGGATTTGTTCTGCTTTTCGTTGCGGATAAGCCAGTCTTCAAGATGGCCTTCTGGAGCCTGTGGCTTAGAACAGCACAGCGCCCAGTAGGTCTTGTGCGCCTCCGAAGTGCGGAAGGCTTCGCAGAGCCTGCTGAGTGCCTTGGATGTCTTGGCGAAAACGCACACCCCGCTCACCGGCCTGTCGAGGCGGTGGGGAACTCCCATGAAAACATTGCCGGGCTTTGAGTCGCGCGCAGCGATATAGGCCTTAAGCGTCTCGGCCAGACATTCGTCGCCGGTCTTGTCAGCCTGGACTATCTCCCCGACTTTTTTGTTGACGACGATCAGGTGGTTGTCTTCAAAAAGAATCCGGGACTCAAGGTCCCGGATCTCGTTTTCTGAAAGTGTGCGGTAAAGAGCCACAATTACTGGATGCTGACGTTTACGCGCTTCTGGTCGCCGTCGGCCTTGCGGGGGTTAGCTGCAACCTTGACGTTGCGGGCGGGAACCTGGTTGGCGAAGAGCCATCCCTTGACGAGGTTTGCACGCTCGACTGCGATAGCTGCATTGTGCTCAGCCTTGGATGCTCCTTCGGGAGCGGTCTTGGTTCCGTCGTTCGAGTAGGCCTCGATGAGGATAACCGCCTTCTTGTCGGTAGCGCTCCAGACGTTGATAAACTCCTTCAGGGTCTCTTTCGCGTCTTCGCTGAGGCTGCACATCTCGTTTGCGTAGAGAAGGCCTGCGGTAGGGACTGCGAAAGTCTCAGAGCCGTAAGCGGTAGCTTTCTTGGCCTGGGCGAGAGCCTCGCGGTAAGCCTCTGCTCCGTCTGCTACGGTCTCGCCAGCGACTGCAGTAACGGCTTCGCTGAGTTCGAAGGTGCGGGCGGCAAGCCTTGCGGCCTCTTCCTCTGCTGCTTTCTGCCTTGCGGCTTCCTCAGCTGCGATCCTTGCGGCCTCTTCGGCTTTCTTCTTCTTGGACTGGCAGGAAACGGGCACGATTACGAGGGCTGCGAGAACTGCCACTTTGAAAATGTTGTTCAGTTTCATAATAGGTATGTGTTTATATTTTTATCCAAACTAACCGTTAATCGCTGCGAAGATAATGATTTTCCCAAACAATTCAAAAAAATAATAAAATGACAAAATGTCACAAATCTGCGGGTGGCACGGGTTTCGAAGATGTGGATGTGTCCTTCGGATGAAGGCTTTGTAAGACAAATTGTAAAAAACAGATATTATGGGAAAAATTATCGGTATCGACCTCGGAACAACCAATTCCTGCGTCGCAGTGATGGAAGGCAACCAGCCTACCGTCATCATCAACAATGAAGGCCACCGCACGACCCCTTCGGTAGTCGCGTTTACGGAAGGCGGCGAGCGCAAGGTGGGTGACACCGCAAAGCGTCAGGCTGTCACCAACCCCAAGAACACTATCTTCTCCATTAAGCGCTTCATGGGCGAGACCTACGATCAGGTAGGAAAGGAAATCGCCCGCGTACCATATTCAGTCGCCAGGGGAGAGAACAACACTCCCAGGATTGACATCAGCGGTAAACTCTATTCACCTCAGGAAATCTCCGCCATCATCCTCCAGAAGATGAAGAAGACCGCGGAAGATTACCTCCGTCAGGAAGTGACCGAGGCTGTCATTACAGTTCCTGCTTACTTCTCGGATTCCCAGCGTCAGGCTACGAAGGAGGCCGGCAAGATCGCCGGACTTGACGTGAAGCGTATCATCAACGAACCTACCGCAGCGGCCCTGGCCTACGGCCTCGACAAGAAGAACAAGAACATGAAGGTCGCGGTCTACGACCTCGGCGGCGGTACCTTCGATATCAGTATCCTCGAACTGGGAGACGGCGTTTTCGAAGTGAAGTCCACCAACGGTGACACCCATCTCGGAGGCGACGATTTCGACCAGGTCATCATCGACTGGCTCGCTTCGGAGTTCGCTTCGGAGAACGCCGGAATGGACCTCAAGAAAGACCCCATGGCCCTTCAGAGGCTTAAGGAAGCAGCCGAAAAGGCGAAGATCGAGCTCTCGAACCAGACTTCCGCAGAGATCAACCTTCCTTACATCACTGCCGTGGACGGTATGCCTAAACATCTCGTCAAGACCCTTACCAGGGCTAAATTCGAAGCCCTTTGCGACGACCTCTTCCGCAGGACGGTGGAGCCTTGCCGCAAGGCCCTCGAAGACGCACACCTCAGCGCGAACCAGATCGACGAAGTCATCCTCGTGGGCGGCTCGACCCGTATCCCCAAGGTGCAGGAGATTGTCAGGGACTTCTTTGGAAAGGAACCCAACAAGAGCGTCAATCCCGACGAAGTCGTGGCAGTGGGCGCAGCTATCCAGGGCGGCGTTCTCGCCGGCGACGTGAAAGATGTCCTCCTTCTTGACGTTACTCCTCTTAGCCTCGGTATCGAGACCCTCGGCGGAGTGATGACAAAGCTCATCGAGTCCAACACCACCATCCCGGTCCACAAAGACCAGATCTTCTCCACGGCGGCCGACAACCAGCCTTCAGTAGAGATCAGGGTGCTCCAGGGCGAGCGTCCGATGGCCAAGGACAACAAGCAGATCGGCGTTTTCCACCTCGACGGTATCGCCCCTGCTCCCCGCGGAATACCTCAGATCGAAGTTTCCTTCGATATAGACACCAACGGTATTCTCTCCGTATCCGCAAAGGACAAGGCTACAGGAAAGGAGCAGCACATCCGCATCGAAGCATCCTCCGGTCTGACCGAAGCCGAAATCCAGCGCATGAGGGATGAGGCCAAAGCCAACGAAGAAGCCGACAAGGCGGAGCGCGAGCGCGTGGACAAGATCAACAACGCCGACGCCCTCTCCTTCCAGGTAGACAAGTTCCTCAAGGACAACGGAGACAAGATCCCTGCAGACAAGAAGACGCAGATCGAGGCTCCTCTCGCTTCCCTCAAGGAGGCGGTCAAGAACCAGAACCTCGCGGACATCGACCGTTACACCGAAGAGCTGAACAAGATAATGGGCGAGATTTACTCGGCCATGTCGGGCCAGGCCGGCGGTCCCAACCCGGGTGCCGGTCCTCAGCCGGGCGGCCCTCAGGGCGGTCCCCAGGGCGGGAACGACGCTCCCGACGAGCAGTAAACCGGTCCGGATCTGAAAGTTGGCACTAACCTGCGGAGATTCCCGCTGGTTAGTGCCAACTTTTTTTCCTATCTTTGCCAAAAGCTCATGCCATGAAAAGATCGGTATTATATACAGTATTCGCGGCCCTGGCGCTGGTCGCCTGCGACCCTGAAGACCTGAACGGCCTCCTTCCCGGCGACGACCCTGCCCAGCATCAGGAGCAGCCCGGTCCGGAGCCTGTGGACACTACAGAAACTCCCGCTCCGGTTGACACGACCGTCGCGCCTCCGGTTTTTGAGCCGGTTACGATATATTATGAGAATTTCGACGCCTCTGACAGTTTCAGCGGCTTTTTGTCCAATTCAGGGTGGAGCAATGTCTCCGGAGAGGGCGTCTCGGCGGTTTCGTACGACAGCTGGAACGGCAGTATACGCAACGACAATTACGGCTCGGCCGGCAACATCGGGACGTATGACGGTGCTTCCGGCAAGTGTTATGCCCGCATCTACCAGAATAACAATGGCGTGATGGGCCATCTGACAGTCTCCGGAATATCGCCCTGCGGCGCCAAAGACTTCAGGCTCAGTTTCGGAGCCGCCCAGGGTTCCGAAGTGCTGAAAGTGGAAGCGAGCGAAGACGGCCAGGAATGGACTGAGATCGGCTATACTTTTACGCAGAACTACAACCACTGGGGCCTGGCTTCCGGTACTTTCTCATTCGCGGAAGTTCCTGATGCCATATGTCTGCAATTCACGCTTGTCGCCGGAAAGGATGCCTACCAGTACGGCGCCAACATCGACGACCTTAAGCTGGAGACGGCTGAAACGCAGTCGTCGACTGTCATCACCACCGGCGGACAGACCGAAACGGGCTACCGTTACCCGGAACTGCCAGTATTTGACACGTCCAACAAAGATTTCTACTACAACACACTGTACACGACTACGGTAAGGAGCGGGCAGCATGTCCGCAATTTCTCATTCTGCTACGACACCCGTCGCCACAACCCGGTCTGGGTCGCATTCCCTATGCACAGCATCTACTGCGAGGGCAGCGGCCGTTCGAAGGATGAGAACGGCAACGACCCCTGGATGGAGTATCCGGATCTTCCCCTGAGCCAGCAGTCCATCATCTGGGATATTGCCTGCGACGGTTACCAGTACTGGTCATGCGAATGCTCCCTGCTTGGAGGCAACGGAATGTGGACCAAAGGCCACCTCTGCATGTCGTCGAGCCGTTCCGGTGCGGGGGAGGAGATCAATCTTCAGACCTTCTATCCCGTGAATATCGCGCCGCAGTCGAACAGCTACGCCGGCATCTTCAGCAATATCTGGAGCCAGACGGAAGACCTGCACTGGCAGCGCGGCACCCAGATCTGCCAGGACACTCTTTATGTAGTCGCAGGCTGCTACTATGAGACCGACGACAACGTAGAGTACGACGCCTGCAACTACAACAAGAGAAGCGCGTATTCCAAACCGTGCATTATCCCCACGCATCAGTACAAGCTCCTGCTCCGTACCCGTTCCGGCTATACCGGCAAGAAGGTGCAGGATTGCACAGCGGGCGAACTGAAGACCATAGGCTTCTGGATGGACGCCGTGATTCCTTCCGGCTCGTCCGCTGACATTAATGATTATGCCATGTCGGTTTCCGAAATCGAGCGCATCACCGGCCTGACCTTCTTCCCGGACATTCCCGCCGAGGCCAAGAACCAGTGCGTCCCTTCAGACTGGGGACTGTAAACAACAAAAACCCCGCTCGGCCGAGCGGGGTTTTTTTATTGTCACTGATTCTAACGGTTAAGCTTTGCCGTCGGAGCCGAGGACGTTGATGATCTTGTGCATGTAGAGCTTCTTCATCTCGTCGCGGGCGGGACCGAGGTACTTGCGCGGGTCGAACTCGCCGGGTTTGTCGTGGAAGACCTTCCTGATAGCGGCGGTCATCGCAAGACGGCTGTCGGAGTCGATGTTGATCTTGCAGACTGCGCTCTTCGAGGCTTCGCGGAGCTGCTCCTCGGGGATACCGACTGCATCGGGAAGTTTTCCGCCGAGTTCGTTGATCATATCGACATATTCCTGAGGAACGGAGCTTGAGCCGTGGAGGACGATAGGGAAGCCGGGGAGTTTCTTCTCGATCTCATGGAGAACGTTGAATGCGAGCGGCGGGGGTACCAGACGGCCCGTCTTCGGGTCGAGGGTGCACTGCTCACGGGTGAACTTGTATGCTCCGTGGGATGTTCCGATGGAGATTGCGAGGGAGTCGCAGCCGGTGCGGGTGGCGAAGTCGATGACTTCCTCGGGTTTTGTGTAGTGGGACTCCGCGGCGGAAACCTCGTCCTCGACGCCTGCGAGAACGCCGAGCTCGGCCTCGACTGTTACGTCGAACTGGTGTGCGTAGTCAACGACCTTCTTCGTAAGGGCGATGTTCTCCTCGTAAGGGAGGGAGGAAGCATCGATCATCACTGAGCTGAAGCCCATGTCGACGCAGCTCTTGCAGGTCTCGAAGCTGTCGCCATGGTCGAGATGGAGCACGATCTGGGGCTTCTCCCAGCCGAGTTCCTTAGCGTACTCAACGGCACCCTCTGCCATGTAGCGGAGAAGGGTCTGGTTAGCATAGTTGCGTGCGCCCTTGCTGACCTGGAGAATAACGGGAGACTTTGTCTCTGCCGCGGCCTGGATGATGGCCTGGAGCTGCTCCATATTGTTGAAGTTGAATGCGGGGATTGCGTATCCGCCGGCTACGGCCTTCTTGAACATTTCACGGGTGTTCACAAGGCCAAGTTCTTTGTAAGATACCATAACTGTATAAAGGGTTTAGAATTTCCTTAAATCTCACAAATTTACTAATTTTACGGAAATCTTCACACAGAATGAACGGCAAAGTAGTGATTTTTTCCGCCCCGTCAGGCGCAGGCAAGAGCACGGTGGTCCACCACCTCCTCGGGCTCCATCCCGAATTCGAATTTTCAGTGAGCGCGACCTCCCGCCCGCCGAGGGGCGAAGAAAAAGACGGCGTGGACTACTATTTCATCGACGCCGCCCGTTTCCGTAAGCTGATTGCCGAGGATGCCTTCGTCGAGCACGAAGAGGTGTACCGCGACCGCTTCTATGGCACGCTTAAATCAGAGGTCGAGCGCATCTGGGCCAAGGGCCATGTCATTCTGTTCGATGTGGACGTCAAGGGCGGAGCAAATCTCAAGAAGTACTTCGGCCCCGCCGCCCTGTCCGTCCTGATTCTCCCGCCCAGCATGGAAGTGCTCGAGCAGAGGCTGCGCGGCCGGCAGACCGATACCGAAGAAGCCATACGCGAGCGCCTCGCCAAGGCCCAGTCGGAAATCGATTTCGCACGCGGCAAGTTCGATCTCGAACTGGTCAACGACGTCCTGGAAAACACCCTGAAGCAGGCCGAAGAGGCTGTAGACAAGTTCCTCGGATGAGAGTAGCCGTTTACTCGGGCAGTTTCGACCCGCTCCATATCGGGCATCTCCGGATACTCAGCTGTCTGGAGCAGGATGACCGTTTCGATGCGGTCTACCTGATAGTATCCCCGCGCAGCCCTTTCAAGGGTGAGGAGAAGGCCCTGAACGCCCGGGAGCGCTTTGATGCGGCAGTAGCGGCGGTGGGCAGGCATCCGGAACTGACCAAGGTCCGGGTCGATGACATCGAGCTGTCGATGCCCGCGCCGCACTATACCTGCCGAACGCTCTACGCCCTGAAGGAGCGCGAGCCGGAAAATGAATTCACCCTCGTCGTGGGAGCGGACAATCTTGCCGTTTTCGGCGGCTGGCGCGACCACGACCGCATCCTGCTCGAATACGGCCTTATTGTCTTCCCCCGCAATCCTTTTGATTGCGAGGCTCTTAAAGCTCAATTGCTGGAAGAAAACCCGGACTACCGGATCGAACTGTCCGAAATGCCGCCGGTCGACGTCTCTTCGACCGAAATCCGCGAGGGCAGGTCAGGCGTTCTAATGTAAGCGCAGCTTCACGACTACCGGCAGATGGTCGGAAGCGGTCCTGGGATTGCCCGACTTGAATTTGGACCGCACTCCGGCGCGGCCGTAGACATTGTAGACGCAGCTGCCCCTCAACACCATTATATAATCTATGCACGCGCGAGGATTGTCCGACGGGAAAGACAGTCCGTAGGGCGAAACGATATCCCAGTTCTGCCGGAAATAGTCCATGGTCGGGCTGTCGGGGGCGGCGTTCATGTCGCCGCAAAGAATCACCGGCTTGCCGGTAAGGGCATGGCGCTCGACGAGCTTTTCCGAAATGACTTCAGCCTGCCTCAGGCGCGAGGCGGCGTCGGCGTAATCGAGGTGGGCGCATGCGAAAATGAAGCGGTCGGTTTCCACGACGGCGGCGGCGCGCGGCTCGGAGCCCTTGCCCTTGGGCAGCGCGACGGTGTAGCTCTCGCGAACCCGGAAGCGCGGGGACGTGACGGCTCCGACCCCATAGCCGCCGCCACCGAAACTCATCGCCTTCCCGAAATGGCCGAACCAGCCCTGGCCCATCTGGGCGACGAACTCGGCAAGCTGGTTCCGGCGGTTGTTGCGCACTATCGAGCAGCTGTCAATCTCACAAAGGCCGATTACGTCAGCCCTGACCTCGTTCATCATTTCGGCCACCTCAGGGCTGCTGTTCCTGACATACTTGTTGAAGGCACCGACATTGTACGACACTATGGTGAGAGTGTAAGACCCCCATATGTCGAATATCGAGAACAGTACTGCGAGCAGGATTAGCCTTTTCATTTTCAACAAAGATAACTAAATTTGGAGTTCGGAATATAATTCAAACGTCATATGAATCTTAAAACTATCGCTATGGTTCTGGCTACTGCGGCCCTCGCCGCCTCCTGCGCAGATCAAAAAGGGGAAAAAGTCCCTGCCTTCAATCTCGAAAACCTCGACACTTCAGTCGCGCCCGGCGCGGATTTCTATCAGTACGCTACAGGCGGCTGGCAGAAAAACAACCCGCTAAGGCCCGAGTTCTCCCGCTACGGCTCCTTCGATGTGCTGAGCGAGAACAATGAAGTCCGCCTGAATGAAATATTCCAAAGCCTGACTACCCTCAAGACGAAGCCGGGCTCCGACGAGCAGAAGCTTGCGGACCTCTACACCCAGGGCCTCGATTCTCTGAGGCTCAATGCCGAAGGCGCGGCTCCGATTCAGAAATACATCGCCGAGCTTGATGCAGTAGTGGACGCGGAGAGTTTCGCCGCCGCCACCGGCCGCCTCATGAAAGAGGGCGTCGGCAGCCTGTACGGAGGCTATGTGACCGCCGATATGATGGACTGCAATACGAACATCCTCTATATCGGGGAAAGCGGCCTTGCCATGCGCAACCGCGACTATTACCTCCTGCCCGAGCACAAGGCCCTGCGCGAGGGCTACAAGGCCTTCCTCGTAAAGGTCCTCACCCTCGCGGGCGTAGCTGAGCCCGAGACCGTGGCCCAGGATGCATTTGACCTGCAGATGAAGATAGCTGTCCCTTATTGGTCCATGGTCCAGCAAAGGGATGTCGCCGCCCAGTACAACCCGATGAGCTCGGAGCAGGTCTTCGCCCTCTACCCGAACCTCCATATCGACGCCGCGTTCGCCGAAATCGGCATCCCGGCTCAGGAGAAGATGGTGGTCGAGACCCCTTCGTATTTCGAGGCTCTCAACAAGATGATGCCGGAGATCCCCGCGCGCCAGCTTAAGAACTATCTTGTAGCCAACCTGGTAAGCGATGCCTGCGGAGCGCTCAGCGACGACTTTACCGACGCTTCGTTCGAGTTCTTCTCCAGGCAGATGTCCGGCGTCCAGCAGCAGAAGCCCCGCTGGAAGAGGGCCATGCAGGCTCCGAACATGATCCTGGGCGAGGCCATCGGCAAGATCTACGTGAAGAAGTACTTCTCCGACAAGGACAAGAAGCGCATGCTTACCCTCGTACGCAACCTCCAGACCGCCCTGTCCGAGCACATCGCCGGCCTCGACTGGATGAGCGACGAGACCAGGGCAAAGGCCCAGGAGAAGCTCTCCGCCTTCACCGTGAAGATAGGATATCCGGACAAGTGGAAGGACTATTCCGGACTGCACATCGACCCGGCCCTGAGCTACTACGAGAACCTCACCGCCGCTTCCCGCTGGTACATGGAGGACAACCTCTCCAAACTCGGCAAGCCGGTCGACCGCGAGGAATGGGGAATGTCGCCCCAGACGGTCAACGCCTACTATAACCCCACGACCAACGAAATCTGCTTCCCCGCAGGCATCCTCCAGCCGCCGTTCTACAATACGGACGCCGACGATGCGGTCAACTACGGCGCCATCGGCGTTGTCATCGGCCACGAAATGACCCATGGCTTCGACGACCAGGGCTGCCTCTTCGACAAAGACGGCAACATGCAGAACTGGTGGACGGCCGAAGACAAGGCCAAGTTCGACGCCAAGGCCGAGATTCTCGCCGCCCAGTACGATGCGGTTGAGGTCCTGCCCGGCGTCCATGCAAACGGCCATGCCACCCTCGGTGAGAACATCGCCGACCATGGCGGACTTCGCATCGCCTACAGCGCCCTGCAGAACTCCTTCGGCGGAAAGCATCCGGAGCCGGTCGACGGTTTCACTGCCGAGCAGCGCTTCTACCTTGGATATGCCACCGTATGGGCCCAGAACATAACCGACGCCGAAATCAGCCGCCGCACGCTGATCGACGTCCATTCCCTTGGATGCAACCGCGTAAACGTCGCGGTCCGCAACCTCGACACCTTCTTCGAAGCATTCGGCATTCAGGAGGGCGACCCCATGTTCCGTCCCGAATCCGAACGTGTAGTAATATGGTAAAAAAACAGACGGGTGTCTGAAGCCCCATTTTCCCGGACTAGGGTCGCTCACAGACGCGCAGCGTCATACGAGCGATAGGGGCTTCAGACACCTGTCTGCTTTTTTACATTATATTTGTATAACCGATAATTAATAACCGACAGATATGATACTGATAGCAGATTCAGGCGCGACCAAGACCGATTGGGCGTGCGTCAGCAGGGAAGACGGAACACAGATCCGCTTCCAGAGCCAGGGTTACAACCCCAACTACATCACCGGTCCGGAGATCGCAAAGGACATTCTCATGCATCTCCCCGACGGTTTCCCCCGCAACTCGATAACCGAGATTTACTTCTATGGCGCGGGCGTCACCGAACTCCTCCGCGAGTTCATGACCAAGACCCTCCTTGAGGTTTTCCCTACCGCAAAGAAAGTATTCGTGGTGATGGACACCCTCGGATCCTGCAGGGCACTCCTTCTTGACAAGCCGGGCTTTGCCGCCATCATCGGAACCGGTATGAACACTTGCTTCTACGACGGCGAGAACGAAGGCCTCAACATCGAATCCGGCGGCTTCATCCTCGGAGACGAAGGCAGCGGCGCCAATCTCGGAAAGAGGCTTATCCTCGACTATCTTCGCCACTCAATGCCGGACAAGGTCTACGAAGAGACAAAGAAAGCCATCTGCATGACCAACGACGAGATTATCGCCGCTATTTACCAGAAGCCGTTCCCCAACCGCTTCTGCGCCCAGTTCGCGAAGTTCATCCAGGACCACTACGATTTCGATCCGTATTTCAAGAACCTCACCACCGAGGCCTTCAGGGATATGTTCCGCAATGTGGTGTCGCACTACCCCGACTATAAGAAGTACACATTCAACGCGGTCGGTTCAGTAGCCTTCCACCATAAGTTCCTGCTGGAGCCTGTAGTCAAAGAATTCGGCATGAAGATGGGCCGCATTCTCAAGGCCCCGATGGACGGCCTTATCGAGTACCATCTCGAGGTCACTAAATAGAAATTAAAAACCCCGCTCGGCCGAGCGGGGTTTTTGTTGCTGTTACTTTGTGAGTTTCAGCGCTATGACTTTTCCCGGATCTTTGTGCGAGGGGTGCTCGAACAGGTATTTTGTGCGGGCTTCGTCTGCGTCCATTTCCTCTTTGAAAAACTTTGAGGAGATGTGGCCGTCTGACCACATGTAGGTATAACCGTCTACATCGGATCCCGTGCTGTGCTTGCTGTGCACCTCATAGATTCTTCCCGCTTCAGGGTCCGACCCCAGGACCTGCAGAGCGTCTTCATAATTCTTGTATAAATGGGAATCGAGCTTGTTCTGGTGTGCGAGGAACAATTCCACCACATATCCTTTTGCTTTCTTTGTCTGGGTCATAATCTAAATGGTTTAGAGGTTTTTCAGTATAAAGGTAGGCATTTTTTTTGTATCTTGGGTCAGTATGAAGAAAATCATTTTCATTCTTTGCGCGGCGGCGGTTCTGTCCTGCTCCTGCTGCGCTTCCCGCAAGGCCGCTAAGAAAACGGCTCCGCCGACCCCCTCATCAGACTATGTTTTCGGATTGTTCGACCGTGTGAGCGGGCGTGACAATACTTTCTTCTCGCCCCTAAGCCTGTCGCTCGCGCTGTCGATGACGGCTACCGGCGCGGAAGGGGAAACCTACGACCAGATGGTGGAAACCCTGGGGCTGGGAAAGCCCACGCGCGAAGAGTTGTACGCGCAGTTCGAAGCGCTCTCGAAGGCACTTGCCGGTGCGGACACTTCAGTCGTGATGGAGATAGCCAATTCGATATGGGTAGACGACGGTTTCCCGGTGCGTCCGGCTTTCGAAAAGGGCGCGCGCAAGCACTATGGCGCCGAAATCGGTTCGGTAGATTTTGATTCGCCATCGGCAGCCAGCCGCATCAATTCATGGTGCTCGGACAAGACCCACGGCAAGATACCGCAGGTCGTGGGCGAGACTCCGGGCTGGAAGATGGCTCTGGTCAACGCAGTCTATTTCAAGGCTGCATGGGAGCAGGCTTTCGAGCGCACGGTTGAGGGCACTTTCAAGGGCGTCGACCAGCCATCGAAGGCTACCTTCTTGCTTCGCAAGGGCTTCATGAGCTATGCGGAAGACGATGATTACCAGATGGTTGAACTGCAGTACGGCGAGCGCGGCCGCTTTGTGCTCGACGTCGTGCTGCCGAAGGCAGGCTTCGATGCCGCGCCGCGTCTTACGCAGGCGCGTTTCGACACCCTTGCGGCCGCGCTCGGCCAGGCCCGCGTCAATTTCAAGATGCCCGAATTCAAGATTGAATCGACCCTGAATCTGGCCGACATCCTGTCCGCTATGGGCATGAGCCGCGCCTTTACGGGCGCCGCGCAGTTCGGCCTTATTTCCGAACTGCCCCTCATGATTGACAATGTCCTCCAGAAGACCTACATCGATCTTGATAAAAACGGCACTGAAGCCGCAGCCGTGACCGTGGTTTCCATGCGCCTTACCAGCATCGGACCCGGCCATGAGCCCGCTTATATCGACTTCATCGCCGACCGTCCTTTCCAGTTCGTCATCCGCGAAAAAGAATCCGGAACCATCATGTTCGTCGGCCAGAAAGTGAAATGAAAAGGCTCTTACCTCTGATTGCTCTGTTTGCCCTGGCCGGTTGCAGCCAGAAGTATGACCTTGTCGTATATGGCGGGACGGCCGCGGGCGTGATGGCCGCGTACAGCGCGGCGCAGGAGGGCCTCGCAGTGGCCCTCATAGAGCCGTCCGCGCGCATCGGCGGCCTCACTACGGGCGGCCTCGGGCAGACTGATATCGGCAACAAACAGGTGGTGAAGGGCCTTGCTCTTCAATTCTATCGCAAACTCGGAGCACATTACGGCAATCTCGAGAACTGGGTGTTCGAGCCAGGCGTTGCTTTGAACGTGCTGGAAGAATATCTGGACCATCCGCGCATTACAACTATCCGCGGTTTCCATCTTGCGGATGCCTCCAAGGATGGCACCCGCATTACCGGCATTCGTGTTGCATCAGGAACCGATACCCTGATTTTCAGCGCGCCGTGGTTCATAGACTGCTCATACGAGGGCGACCTGATGGCCGCGGCGGGAGTTGAGTACCGCGTTGGCCGTGAAGACAGTTCGGAGTACGGCGAGACATGGAACGGAGTCCATATGCTCCACGGCCATCAATTCCCCGACGGGGTGGATCCGTTCGTGGATCCGGGCCGGCCGGAGAGCGGCCTTGTCTGGGGCGTAAGCGACCAGACCCTGGCCCCGGAGGGCTCTGGCGACAGTCTCGTGCAGGCGTACAACTTCCGCATCTGCCTGACCGACAGCCTTGAGAATATGGTCCCGCTGCCGAAGGCGGACAACTATGATCCGGCACGTTACGAACTTTTAGCCCGCCTTTACGCCGCCCAGCCCTCCAAAACCCGTCTGACGGATTATTTCATCTGGAGCCGCATGCCCGGCCGCAAGACCGACATCAACAATCACGGCGGCTTCTCAACCGACATGATAGGAATGAACTACGCTTATCCCGAGGCTTCCTGGGAAGAGCGTCAGGAAATAATCAAAGCCCATAAGGACTACACCCTCGGCTTACTGTGGTTCACGGCCAACGATCCGCGCGTACCGGAAACTGTCCGTGGCGAAATCTCCCGCTGGGGATTGCCCAAGGACGAATATTGCGAAACAGACCACTGGAGCCCGCAACTGTATGTGCGCGAATGCCGCAGGATGGTGGGGGAGTATGTCGCCACTCAGGCCGACTGCGAGAACAGGCGTGTTGCCCCGGACGGTATCGCCATGGCCGCATACACCATGGATTCGCATAACTGCCAGCGGGTAGTCGTCTGCAAGGACGGCAAGTATATGGTCAAGAACGAGGGCAATGTCGAGGTGGACGGCGGCCTGCCATATCCCATTTCATATCGCAGCATAACCCCGAAGCGGGAGCAGTGCACGAACCTGCTTGTGCCTGTCTGCTGCTCGGCCAGCCATATAGCGTACGGCTCCATCCGCATGGAACCCGTTTTCATGGTCATGGGCCAGGCGGCGGGACTCGCGGTCTCAACGGCCTGCCGAAAAGCTTTTACGCGTGTGCAGGATGTCGATTACAGGGACATAGTCCATATCCTGGAAACCGACCCGTATCAGGATGGCAGCGCGCCGGACATCGTCATTGACGACCCTGAAATCGGCGATGTGCCCGGCTGGGAGCGCAGGCCGGTCTACTGCTCATACGGGCGGTCGGCCCTTATTTGCCGAGACCCTTCGGCGCCGGCCGTGTTCTCGACAACTGTTCCCAAATCAGGGACTTACGATGTCTATTCTTATCAGTTCAAGCCCATCGAGTGGCTCAACCCGCATACACTTCTGGAACTGTCGACGGGAGAGAAGTTTGACTTTGATGCTTCCGCTGTTCAGGTTGCAGGCCAGACCCTCAGCGCGTGGCATTATCTTACCGCCGTCCGGCTTCGCTCCGGCGAAAGGTTCAGCGCAACCTTCCGCTCCGACGGCGGCCCTTCCCAGACCATCGCAGACGCAATTCTGCTTGTAAAGAAATAACCCGTCTACCCGCAGTAGAAGAACTTGTCGACGTACTCCTTCATAAGGGACGCGTCGGCGTCTACACGACTGTGGAGGTCGGCGTCGTCGAAGGCCCTCAGGCTCTTGAGCACGCCGTCGATCATGCGCGGGGAAAAGACGCCGCAGGATTCGTAGATCTGGCGGACCTTTTCCAGGCAGTCGGCTGAAGCGGCGCAGCTTGCGGGAAGTGCGTCCAGGCTTGCGAGCACGGACTTGCCTTCCTCTTTGTGGATATCAAGGGCCACATACTTTTCGGCCGCAAGCGCGAGCGCTGTCTTCGGGTCGAGTTCGAGCCCGTAGCGGCAGGCGACGCATAGCGCTGCCATCAGCTGGTAGATATCGGCGGAACCGTCTGGCGAGCGCATCTCAACCGTCTGCTTGAGCGATTCTACCGGAGTGTCCGCCTCCAGCGGATTGGCCATCGCTGCCAGGCTTCGGCCGCCCCTCCAGCCCAAAGGTACGCGGACAAGCGCCGAGCGGTTGCAATCGCCCCAGCACACGTTCGTCGGGGCTTCCTGATGCGGCACGAGGCGGAAGAACGAGGTGGGATTCTTGTTCCCGAAAGCGGTGATCGACGGAGCCAGGACCATCATTCCGGCGATCGCACGGCGGGCGACCTCTGAAATCTCTCCACCCTCCGTCATGCAGTTCCTGCCGTCGTTCATGATGCGCATGTGGATGTGCATTCCGCTGCCGGCTTCGCCGACTATGATCTTCGGGGCGAAGGTGACGTCCAGCCCCCACTGGTACGCGAGATTGCGTATTACCCATTTGGCAAGCAGGATCTGGTCTGCCGCAGTATCTACCGGATCAGGCAGGAACTCGATCTCATTTTGTTCGTAGAGTTTGCCCTCGAGCGTGAAGGTTCCCACCTCGGAATGGCCGTACTTGATATGGCCGCCGGTTTGAGCGATCAGTTCCATGCACTTGCGCCGGAAGTCGTTCATCTTCGCGAACGGCTCGGTCTCATGGTAACCGCGCTGCTCGGTCCCGGGGTAGAGCGGGTCTTCGTCGGAGATGACGTAGTATTCCAGCTCCGCCATGGCTTCGAAAGTGAAGCCGGTGGAGGCGAAGAAGGCTTCCTCCGCCTTCGCGAGGGTGTAGGACGGGTCGCACTCGAAGGGCTGGCCGTCCTTGTCGAAGAACGAGCAGAGCATCACAAGGGTCGGTATTTCCTGGAACGGGTCCACGAACGCCGTCCTGTAACGCGGAACTACATAAAGGTCCGAACTGCCGGGCTGCACGAAAGAGGGGAAGAGGCTTGAACCGTCCACTCTCTCGCCTTCAAGAAGTATGGTTTCCAGGTACGCCAGATCGTTGACAACGAAGTTGAGGGTCTTGACCCTTCCGTCTTCCGCCGGGTACATGAAATCGACCATTTTGATTCCGTGGTCGACGACGAAATTTATGATGTCTTCCCTGGTAAAGTTCTCCGGGGTCTTGCGGAGAGCGGCAACAACCGCATTGGGATTAAGGGCTATATTTTTGTCCATGTCTGCAGTCTTAGTGTCCGCCCTTTGGGGAGCGGGGTTACAAAGTTAACGAAAAATATTTGCAGTCTTCGCGAAAAGATGTATCTTTGCAGTCCATTTTCAGGTCTGGCCCGGGCCGACAAACCTGACACGGACCTTTGGAGAGATGTCAGAGTGGTCTATTGAGGCAGTCTTGAAAACTGTTGACCTTCACGGGTCCGGGGGTTCGAATCCCTCTCTCTCCGCTTGAAATTTCTGGATGTGGCGCAGTTGGTAGCGCAC
>JAGCVW010000004.1 GCA_017962165.1 Bacteroidales bacterium
CGCCGGCAGCGTCGGAGGCCCGGCGTTCGTTCGCGACGTGCTCGCCCCGCTCCCTCGGGTGAAGCTCATGTGTCCGGGCTCCGTCGAGCCGCTAGAAGAGAACGTCCGGGCCTGGGCAGCTGCCGGCGCCGCCGCACTCGGAATGGGCTCCAAACTCTTCCCGAAGGAAGCCATTGCCGAAGGCGCCTGGGACCATATCACGCAGCTATGCTCTTCGAGCCTCAAATGGTTCGCTTTATACCATAAATAATATGTCGCAGGCCAAAAAGAAAGTCATACTGCTGATCGACAGCGCGAGCGAGTTTGACCGCAAACTCCTTCGCGGGATCGTCGAATACTCCAACGACAACGGCCCATGGCAGTTCTACCGCATGCCGCCATGGACTATCTGGGACCCTGAAGGCGAAAAAAGAATCCTCGAGCGGGCCCGAAACTGGAAGGCCGATGCGATCATCGGCCTGTGGAACCCCACAAAGGAGCCGCAGCTCTCCTCGCTCGGCATCCCTGTGGTGCTCCAGAACTACCACAGCAGGAGTTCGGCCTATTCCGTGATTACCGGCGACTACATCGGTACAGGAAGCATGGCCGCATCTTTTTTTATAGGCAGAGGAGCCAAGAATTTCGCCTATTTCGGGCTCAGCGGAGTCGTCTGGTCCGAGGAGCGCCGTCAAGGCTTCGAGAAGACGGTCTCGCAGGCAGGGTATTCCACCAGCGTGCTCGAGACTGAATCGCTTGACAATACCTCCATGATCACCTCGTGGCTGGTGGGGCTCCCCAAACCGGTAGCGCTCTTCGCCTGCGACGATGCCCATGCCCTTGCCGTGTCTGAAATCTGCAAGGTCGAGGGGATACGCATCCCCGAAGACCTCCAGCTTCTCGGAGTCGACAACGACGACCTTCTGTGCGAGATCTCCGATCCGCCCATTTCATCGATCGCCCTCGATGTGGAAAAAGGTGGAAGGATGATATGCCGCCTGCTGGACACCCAGTCCAAAGGAAACTGGAAGCCTTTTACCGTCACTATACGCCCTATCTGCGTGGTCGAGCGCAGTTCGACCAAGCGCCACCTTATCGCTGATCCGATTATCGAAAAAGTGGTGAACTTTCTCGACGACAATTTCACCCGCGATCTCACTATGGCCGAGATACTCGAACCTTATCCGCTCTCGCGCCGCAGCATCGAAACCCGTTTCCGCAAGGCGATGGGTACCTCCATCTGGCAGTACCTGCAGAATCTCCGCATCGAAAAATTCACGCGGATGCTCGTCTCGACCGACCTGCCGCTCAAGGAGATAGCCCTCGAATGCGGCTTCAGGGACACAGACAATATCGCCCGGACCTTCAGAAAATACCACGGTATCTCCCCGCAGGAATACCGCAAACACTGACACTTCGCTATTTGAGGATAATTTTTCGGTAATTACGCAAAAAGAACAAATCAATCATCATACCTTTGATTCATAACCAATAATAACTATAACCGATGAGCAATCCATTGCCACACGTTACAACAATTAGGACGCTGCTGGTGGCTATGCTCTTGTTTGCAGGAGCTTTTGCCGCGCATGCCCAGCAGACTGTTACCGGCGTCGTCACGGACGGAGCCGGCAATCCGATCCCCGGAGCTGTCGTAATGATCAAGGGCACCAACACCGGTACCAGTACCGACGAATCCGGAAAGTACTCCATCACAGCGCTGCCTTCCAGCACTCTGGTCTTTATCAGTATGGGCATGGAGCAGATGGAATACAGGGTGGGAAGCCGCACAAGGCTGGATGTGGAACTCCGCGACGACACAACCTACCTCGACGAGGTGGTGGTCGTGGGTTACGGAGCCCAGAAAAAAATCCATGTGACCGGATCGGTAGCCGCCGTATCCGGCACGGAGCTCAAAAAAGCTACTGCTACCAACGTATCGCAGTCTCTTGTCGGTAAACTTCCCGGCATCATCACCCAGCAGTCGCTGGGTCAGCCCGGATCCGACCAGGTCTCGATCCTCGTACGCGGTTACTCATCATACAACGACGCAGGTACCGTGCTTGTGCTCGTCGACGGAGTTGAGCGCGACATGAACCAGGTCAACCCTGCCGACATCGAGTCGATCTCCGTACTCAAGGACGCTTCTGCCGCCATCTACGGTATGAGGGGCGCCAACGGCGTCATCCTCATCACCACAAAGAGGGGCGACGAAGGTTCAGCCAGCGTCCAGTACACGGGCAGGCTCCTCGTCAACCATGCCACCGCCCTTCCGCAGATGATGACCGGCGACCAGTACATGAAGTACTACAACCTCGGTTATCAGCTCGATCAGTGGGTCACCGGCATACCACTTGAGGACACTGTCCCGTTTTTCACCGACGCAGAGATTGCCGCGACAACCAACGGCGACACTTCCGACGGAATCGAGAACACCAACTGGGTCGAGCCTATGCTGCGCACAACCCTTACCCACCAGCACAACGTGTCGGTAAGCGGCGGCAGCAAGAAAGTCAACTACTTCTTCTCCGGCGGATTTCAGGACCAGCGAGGCTTCATGGAAGGCCACTACAACAAGAGAACCAACTTCCGCACCAACATCGACGCAAGGCCCAACGACAATCTCAAGATCAGCCTTAACCTCGGAGTGATGTACCAGGACTACAATCAGCCCGGCAACCTTACTTATGCCAACGCTACTGTGGGCGGTACTACTCCCTGGGCTCTCATGTTCGCCCTGCCCTTCGTTCCGAAGACCTACGATGTGGATCCGACCTCTCCCTACTATGGGATGGCGACTTCGGCCATGCGTACGTCGGGCGCCTGGGTTGGCAATGCCGAATATGCCGCGCAGCACTCCGGCTACAACACGTCCCAGACGGCGAAGATAGAGACTACCGCAAGGGTTGAGTACAGCGTGCCTTTCCTTCAGGGACTCAAGCTTGCGCTTCAGTACAGCTATGACTGGAGAGATCTCGACTCGAAGACTTTCGCTTACGGCTACCAACTGATGGCGTGGAATTTCGCTGACCGCACCTACGAACTCAAGGAGTGCTCACACGCCCTTGCCGAGGGTAACCTCTATATGGGCGATCAGAAGTCGCACAACACCATCCTCAGGCCGGAACTTTCCTACAACCGCAAGTTCGGCAAACACGAAGTCTCCGGGCTCTTCCTCTACGAGCAGACCTCCTATTTCGGTAAGAACTTCAGCACATCAGCCCAGAAGTTTTCTCTGCTCGATATCGACGAACTGATTTTTGCCGACGCATCGACGGCCAAAAACAGTTCCGGCCGCGAATACACCGGTTATTCGAGTTTTATCGGAAGGTTCAACTACGCCTACGACAACCGCTACCTGGTTGAGATTCTCGGCCGCTACGACGGATCCTACAAATTCGGCAAGGGCCACCGCTGGGGCTTCTTCCCCGCCGTGTCTGCCGGATGGGTCGTCTCCAAGGAAGATTTCCTCAAAGATGCACTCCCCCAGATCGATCTTCTGAAACTCAGGGCCTCGGTGGGCGAAGTCGGAAATGACAATGTAGGGGCTTACCAGTACAGGAAGAACTTCTACCTCAACGCCAACGGCACCGCCCTCGGACGCATCCCCCAGGCGACTATGTACAACCTGACCTCTTACCCCAACTTCGACCTTACCTGGGAGCACATCCGCACCTACGATCTCGGCCTCGAGTTCGGTGCGTGGAAGGGCCTTCTCGGAGTCGAGTTCGACTGGTTCTACAAATACACCTACGATATCCTTGATACCATCACCGCCGCGTTTCCTCCTTCGCTGGGAGGTCATTACCCCACGGTCGAGAACTCGGGTATCTTCGACAACCGCGGCTTTGAACTCTCTGTCAATCACTCCAATAAGGTCGGCGACCTTGTCTACAGGGTTAACGGCAACATCTCTTGGGCCCACAACCGCATCATACGGCGCCGCCAGGCCGACAATATACTCCCCTGGCAGGATGTGATCGGCACACCATGGGGCTCCATCTGGGGCCTCGAGTCCGACGGACTCTACCAGACCCAGGAGGATGTTGAAAACGCTCCTGCGGGCGTTGAACCCAAAATTGGCGACATCAAGTACATCGACCAAAATGGCGATGGCAAGATTGACAGCGACGACTATGTAAGGATTGCACGCAATCCAAGGCCTGAGCTCATGTATGCGCTTCAGTTCGACGCGACCTGGAAAGGGTTCGATCTCAACGTGCAGTTCCAGGGAGGAGCCCTCTGCGACAAAATGCTCCTCGGAGCATGGTCCAACGGCACCAACGATGCGACGCCTCTTACCAAGCCCTGGTATGGCAACTACGACAACGCACCGCTCTACCTCGTAGAGCAGTCCTGGAGACCAGACAACACCGATGCCACATATCCCAGGCTTTCGGCAAACGCCAGCTCCTACCGCAACAACTACCGGGTATCCGACTTCTGGAAGCGCAACGGAGCATATCTCCGACTCAAGAATGTCAGTCTCGGCTATACTCTCCCACGCAGTTGGACCCGCATGGTCGGCATGGAAAGCATCCGTGCATTCGTGAGCGGGACCAATCTGCTGACCTTCACCCAATTCAAGTATCTCGACCCGGAAAGTCCCAACGTGGTGACAGGCTACTACCCCCAGCAGCGCACCGTCACGTTCGGTATTGATGTCAATTTCTAAACTCACGGTAAAGATGAAAGCACACAACTACATAATGGCGGTTACTGCCGCACTTGCTCTGACGGTATCCTGCGCCGAGAAGAATATAGACCTCAGCCCCGTGAGCTACTACAACGAAGATGTCGTCTACGCTTCCGATGCCAACCTCGACCTTTTCGTCAAGAGTTTCTACGGCGTCCTCTACGCCAATGCCGATATAGCAAACGGCTACATATTCGACGACGGCGTGACCGATCTCGTCAAATACTCCTGGTGGGGCGTAAACGGCGGAACTGTCAACCAGTTCTTCTACAGCCCGGCTTCCATTCTCACGCCCGAGGGAAACTTCCGTTCCAATTGGTCTTCGATGTACTCCTACATCCGTCAGATCAACGAACTCTTCTTCGATATCCACTACGGCTATGCCGACAGGCTCAATAAAGATGCCCTTGCCATCCGTGTGGCCGAATGTCGCTTCCTCCGTGCATTCGCCTATCAGGAGCTTGTCCTGCGCCATGGCGGAGTGATCCTCCGCACACGCGAAGACGCCGTCGACGGCCCTGGCGAGAAAGCGAAGGCTCGTTCTTCCGAAGAAGAATGCTGGGATTTCATCCTCGGAGAATACGACAAGGCTGCCGCCGTACTTCCGGCAAGCTGGACAGGCGCCGACGCCGGCCGTGCCACCAAAGGCGCTGCCCTCGGGATGAAAGCCCGTGCAGCCCTTTACGCAGGCCGCTGGCAGGAAGCCTACGATGCCGCCGACTCGGTTATCACCTCCGGTACATATTCGCTCGTAGCGGGCTCGGCCTACAACTCGATCTTCTCCAATCCGTTCAATACCGAGATCATCCTTCCCGTCTACTTCAAGGAGAGCAGCGGAAGCGCGGCTGCCCGCCAGCACAACTTCAACAGCTACTTCTGCCCTCCGGGCGACGGAGCTGACTTCAATGTGTCTGTCGGCGCCGCAGCTACTCCCACCGACGAGTATGCCGGATTCTTCGACATCAAAGTCGGCAGCACCTGGCAGAAGTTCGACTGGGACAACCTCGCGGCCTATGGCAATAAGCCTTTCGACAACCGCGATCCCCGCTTCTATGCTTCGATCCTCTACAATGGCGCGACATGGCGCGGCCGCACCCTCCAGCTTTACGACGGAGGAACCGACGGTTTCATGACCTTCAAGACCACCGGTCAGGACAACGATCACCGCTCTACTACGGGCTATATCTTC
Organism: Bacteroidales bacterium; assembly: GCA_017962165.1. Classification (GTDB taxonomy): domain Bacteria; phylum Bacteroidota; class Bacteroidia; order Bacteroidales; family UBA932; genus Cryptobacteroides. The sequence continues at coordinate 5,862 of JAGCVW010000004.1, forward strand.
CGCAAGTTCCTGAGCGATGCTTCCGGAATGAACTATACCAGCATCCTCAGCGGCCAGACCTGGATCGAGATGAGGCTTGCCGAGATCTATCTCATACGCAGCGAGGCCGCCGCAAGGCTCAACGATTTTGTCGGGGCCTACAAAGACCTCAATGAAATCCGCTCCAGGGTCGGCATGGATCCCCTTCCGCGCCGCGGCAACTGGAATGCCTACCTCGAAGATCTCTCAAAGGAGAGGGTTTGCGAGCTTGGCCTGGAAGGTCACCGCTATTTCGACCTCATACGCTGGGGAAAGGCTCAGGAAGTGCTCAACGGCACCCGTGTCCACGGCGTGAAGATCACCCCGGACATCTACGGCAACTTCAGCTACGAGAGGATCGAGGCCGACACCCAGGACCGCCAGTTCCCCGCGAAGTACAACATCTTCCCCATTCCCTATTCGGAACTCCAGAACAACAGGCTCTGCGTCCAAAACGACGCATGGCTGTAACGACAGTTTGAGCGATGAAAAAGACTTTGTTATATATCAGTGTCGCAGCGCTTGCACTTCTGCAGGCCTGCGTGCAGCCTGAGCACCCCGACTTTTCCTTCGAGGACAGCGAGAACATCCAGGGCCTCGTGATCAAGGGTATGCTCATTACGGATCTCAACACGGAGTATGAGTCTGTGATAGATCTGGAAGCCGGAACCGCCGTGATCCAGGTTCCCTACTACCTGAGCGACACCAACCCTGTCCAAGGCGATCTCACCCAGATGAAAGTAACGGCGACACTCCCCAAGGGAGCTAAGTTCAATCCGTCAATTGCCGGAATCCACAACCTTGCAGAAGGAATCGCCACTACCCTCATCTATGCCAACGGCAAAAAGATCGACATGAGAATCAGCGCAGATTACCGCAAGTCAGACGCAGCCGTCCTGAACGGTCTTGTATCTGCGCAGATAGTAAACGCCGTGCGGCAGCCTGTAGACGGCGGCAAGGGTACGTTCAGCGTGCTGATTACCCCCGAAAACACTCCCGATCTGCAGAAAGCCCAGCTTTCGATTTCGCCTTGGGCGACTTTCGAAAGTGAGGCCAAAAACGCCGACGGTACGATAGATATCACCCAGGGCAAAGACATCACTGTCGTCTCTCAGAGCGAAAAGGTCCGCAATACCTATGCTATTGCATTCGAGACGCCCAAGACTGTCGAGTATGGCGTAGGCCAGGTCAAGGCCCTCTTCGGCTGGCAGCCTACCGTGGGCGATCCGCGCGGATTCACCCAGGGCGGCAACAGGACGATGGCAGTGATCGGCAATTACCTGATCCTCTCCAATTCGGTCGATTTCAGCAAGATGCCGGTCTACGACCGCTTCAGCGGCGAGTATCTGCCCGACGTGACGGTCAATACCGAAGGAATAGTCTCCAATGCCGAGATCCACGCCATCACCTCCGACGATGCCGGACATCTGTTCGCCGTGACCTATGTCAGCACCTATGCGGCTGACAAACTGCCTGCGCTCCACCACACGACAGACAACCAGACCGTCTACGGCTATCTGTGGAAGGACGGCATAGAGAACAAGCCTACCCTAATTATGGAGGCTGCTGTTGCAGGTTCCGGCTGGCTCAACGCTCCTTACGGCTTCGGCGGCACCAAAGACTTCGACTTCTTCAGAACTGTCACCGTCTGCGGCGACCTTACCAGCGGCGATGCAATTATCGCCACCATGACCAAGTCCCACGTAAGGCCGGTGTTCGTGCGCTTCAAGAACGGCAGCCCGCAGTGGCCCGCCTTCGTCCAGTGGCCCTCAGGCCTTCCCGGCACGGCAGCGTCGTTCTGGAACGCCTGCAAGGTTAAACCCATCACCAGCACCCCCGGCGAGCTGGAATTCTTCTGGAGTTCAGCCACCTTCAGGTCGACATTTATCTACGCCAAGGGCAACGATGAAGGCAGCCAGGGCGTGTGCTTCGACCTTCCCGACTCACACTGGTGGAAATACACCGGAGGCTACGACTACCAGCATCCCGTAGGCTCGATGGACTACATCGAATTCAACGGCGCCCACCTGCTTGCCGTGATGAACGGAACCTACGCCCAGAAGAGCGTCGACGACGTCCTCCAGATGTACTGGCGCTGCTTCGTTTCCGACGTGGGCGCATTCCCTACGGCAAGCTCGTTCACGGGCGGATTCATCTTCGACACCCGCGAAGGCGGCATCGACGGCAATACCAGCAACTTCGAAGGCTCCAACGGAGTGATCCCCACTGCGATGATCTCGCCTCATGCTTACGAGTCAGGCGCGACCGTCCTCAAGGGCAACACCGACCAGACGACCGACGTGGTATTTGCACGCGGCAACGACGGTATGTCAGTCCAGCTATACTTCCTCTCCACCGATCAGGGACTGGTCGGCTGGAATCTGACTTCACTCGCACTTTAATCACACACTAACACATACCAAAATGAAAAAGTTATTATTTCCACTCATCGCGCTCTGCCTGCTCGCAGCAGGTTGCGCTCCCGATCTCACGGAGGAATTCAACGCCCTAAAGAAGGATGTAACTACCCTTCAGGAGCAGGTCAAGGACCTTCAGAATCAGGTCGATGCCGTGAAGAAACTCGCTGAAGCGGCTTCTGCCAACGAGTCGATCACCGACTATCAGCCCATCAAGGACACCGAAGGCAACATCATCGGCTACACTATTTACTTTACCAACATGGATCC
>JAGCVW010000005.1 GCA_017962165.1 Bacteroidales bacterium
CCGCCGGCGCTCCGTGCCTCCCCCATAACAAGGGAGAGAGTCTTGTCGTATGTCCCATTTGCCGGAGTCGTAAATCCCGAGTCACCAACCTTCGCTGTTCCAAGCAGTATGGCATTATCAGGAATAGCGGTCCGCGCATCTACGACTACGATGTCGTCTTCTGCTGTAAGTGGCGCCAGTTGGCGGGTAATGCTGCTCGTCAGTTTTGGAGAACAGGCGGGAAGGGCCAAAACAGCCGAAACGAGCGATAAAAAATGTGGAAGTTTCATTCGAATGCGAAAATTATGGCTTCTTCGAAAGTCTCGCCGGGCTTGAGGAGGGTTGAGGGGTAATCGGGGTTGTTGGGGCTGTCGGGGAAGTGCTGGCACTCGAGGGCTACCGCGCAGTAGTCGTCGTAGACGGCGCCGTCCTTGCCTTCCGGGCAGCCTTTCAGCCAGTTGCCGGTATAGACCTGGATGCCGGGCTGTGTTGTGTAGACCTTTAGGGTCCTGCCGCTCTTTGCGGCTTTCAGCTCCGCCGCCTCGGCCAGCTGGCCCTTCTGGTAGCCGTCGATAATCCAGCAGGCATCATACCCCTTGCCGTAGTTCAGGGCGGGGAAATCCTCTTTTATGTCGCGGCCGATTTTCTTGGGCTCGAGGAAGTCCATGGGCGTACCCGCCACTGGATCCGGCTCGCCGAGCGGGATCAGCGTGTTGTCGGTAGGGAGGTAGAGCGATGCGTTCAGTTTCAGGGTGTGGTCGAGCACTGAGCCTGAGTTATGTCCGTCGAGGTTGAAGTACGAGTGGTTCGTCAGGTTCACGACCGTAGGCGCGTCGCACTGGGCGGTGAAGGTCAGGCGGAGTTCGTTCGCCTCGCTCCATTCGTAGCGGGCTACGACCTTGAGATTGCCGGGATAGCCCATCTCGCCGTCTTCGGCGAAGTACATGAATTCGACTGCGCCGTTTGTTTCCCTGCTGTCCCAGATCTTGTTCTGGAAGCCCTCCGGCCCGCCGTGGAGGTGGTTGGGGCCGTTGTTGACCGGCAGGCTGTAGATTTTGCCGTCTATCTCGAGGCTGCCTTCGGCTATTCTGTTCGCGTAGCGTCCCGGGCACTTTCCGGCGCAGGGACCGTCCTTTAGGTAGCTTTCAAGATTGTCGTAACCTATTACGACGTCCGCCATGTTGCCGTCTTTGTCGGGCACGACTATTTTCTGAATCGCTGCGCCGAGGCTGATCAGCGTCACGCTTGCTCCGCTCTTGTTCCTGAGGGTGTAGGTCTTGATGTCCATAGTGGACGTAAATATAGCAAATAATGTCTGCTTTCCCGGCCATTCCCGACTCGATCGGGAATCTTTTTGCGAATTTTTTGCGCTTTTTCCACCGAAAGTCAATACCGTGTTTACCGAGTAAAGAATTGGTTGGTCGGAAATCCGGAAATAGTGCTTTATTATTGCAGCTCGTAACAAATCTTATAATTATGAGCGATAAGAAAGTCAAAGAGAACATCGCGGAAGTGCGCAACTCCCTGAAGCTGACGCAGGCGGAAATGGCGGACAAGATCGGCATCTCTCGCCAGGCCTACATCAACCTCGAACACGGAAAGACCTCGGTAATCAACAAACAGATCTCCAAAATGGCAGAGTGCTGCGGCCTGCCCGAAGAGAAGATTCTGTTTGGCTACAGCATGGACGAGATATCCTCTTCCATGCTCCATGAAAGCGAATCCTACAAGGAACGCACGGAGGCCCTCATCGAAGAGAAGGACGAGGAGATTTTCTCCCTGAAGGAAAAGCTTGATGTCCTTACCGAACTGATTTTCGCCGAAAGGCAGAACGTCAAGACCCAGAAAGAACTGATCGAGGAGCAGAAAACCCGCATCGCGCACCTCGCTCAGGAAAACCTCAGCCTGCGCAAAGAACTCCGCGGCTTCAAGGGCCGCCGGGAGTAGCTGGCGCCTCTCTGCCGTCATGCCCGGCCCGATCGGGCGTCTTTTCGCAGGAGTGCCACACGCAGGTGCGTTCTGTGGACTCTGTGGCGCGAGTCGGTGTGTGGCTGGGGGCAATTTTGCCCCTCGTCACACACAAAACCCTCGCATAAGCCCTCCTGACACTGGTTGCTGTGTGGCACACATGCGAAACCGCGGCGGCTGATTATGACCAACCATCAAATAATAAAGAAATGGAGAACCCGCGCTATTACCATTTCTGCGCGAACGGCGCAGAAACAAAAAACTATATTCTTAGCGAAAGAGACTATTATGCTAATTTCAACCTGTTTGGCGTCTGTGCCGCAAACTCCGGTGCCGTTGTGGTTTCTTTTTCTATTGAAGACAGTCATCCACACGGCCTCTTATGGGGGACGCGGCAGGATTGTCTGGGCTTCATGACCTTATATGAAAACCAGTACAGGCATTATGCTGCAAGGACCCGCCCTCCCGGCAGGACTTTTTCTCTTCATTGTGAGTTGTATCCGGTTCTTGACGAAAACTATCTTCTGAACGTTGCGGCTTATACCATTATTCAGCCGACCAAAGACGGTAAACCTGTTATGTACTACGATTATCTCTGGGGAACCGGTTCAATGTATTTTCGGAGCGAATCATCTATTCCGGTGTGGTATTATGATAAAAATGGAAGCCTTAGACGCCCCGTGCCTATTGGACAGATGGGAACGAGGATAAAGCGTGAACTCACACACTCTCAGCAACTGGCCGTCCCGGATGACTGGCTGGTATGTAACGGCTTTATTCTCCCGTCCAACTATGTCGATGTGGCTCGGTTCGAAGGCATATACCAAACACACAACAGATTTCGTGTTTTTACATCAAGCCCAAGACAGCGCGAAGAGGAACTGTTAAGGAAAATGGCTGAATATCGCGGCGTATCCCTCGAAGATATGGAAGCCAGGTCTGTCTGTGGGGATATATGTAAACAACTGTTCGGATTTCGTGATCCACGAAGGCTTGATTCTCCGCGACGCATAACTCTGGCGCAGCAATTACGAAGACAGTATCGCCTGTCGTTCCGGCAACTCTCCACCTTGGTGTATGTTCCGGAAAACGAACTCAGAAGGTACGTTCGCACCTAAAGAACGAGCCGGCCCAATCGGGTCGGCTCGTTTTGTTTCAGATGCCCGATCGGGTCGGGCATGACTGTCAGGACTATTCGTCTTCCTTCTCGGAGGCGGCGTAGTCGGCGATGAGCTTGGTCTGGATGTCGCCAGGTACCGGCTGGTAGTCGGCAAACTCCATCGTGAAGCTTGCGGAACCTGAGGTCAGCGAGCTGAGGACCGTCGAGTAGCGGTAGAGCTCTGCGAGCGGAACCCTGGCCCTGAGGATGGAGAATCCTTCGTCGGAACCGAGGTCGCCGAGGATACCGCGGCGGTTCTGGAGGTCGGACATGACTGCGCCCTGGTATTCGCCGGGGGTAGTGACCTCAACGTTGTAGATAGGCTCGAGGATCTTAGGTCCTGCGATGCGGAAGGCCTCCTTGAAGGCGTTGCGGCCCGCGATGATGAAGGCGATTTCCTTGGAGTCTACCGGGTGCATCTTACCGTCGTAGACGTAGACGCGGATGTCGCGGGCGTACGAACCGGTCAGAGGGCCCTCGACCATACGGTCCTTGATACCCTTGAGGATGGCGGGCATGAAGCCGAGGTCGATGGCTCCACCCACGACGCAGTTGTAGAACTCAAGCTTTCCGCCCCACTCCAGATCGATGCTCTCGGAGGTCTTGACGTTGAGCTGGGTGTCTTTTCCGTCGATGGGGAACTTGGTCCTGAGCTCACCCTCTGCAGGGCAGACGAGGAGATGAACCTCACCGAACTGGCCGGCGCCGCCGGACTGCTTCTTGTGACGGTACTGGGCGGTAGCGACCTTGGTGATCGTTTCGCGGTACGGGACCTTCGGGGCAAAGAGTTCGATCTCAAGGCCGAACTCGTTGTTCACCCTCCACTTCACGGCGTTGATGTGCTGCTCGCCGTTTCCGCTGAGGATGGTCTGACGGAGTTCCTTGCTGTACTCGACCACGACGGTAGGATCCTGCGCGGAGATCTTCTTGAGGGCTTCGCCGAGCTTCTGCTCGTCCTGCTGGACCTTGGCCTTGATGGCGCAGCGGTACTTGGGTGCGGGATACTGGATCTTGTCGAAGTTCAGGCCCGAACCAATAGCGGAAAGGGTAGTGTTGGACTTGCCGTTCTTGAGCTTGACTGCGCAGCCGAAGTCGCCGGCCTTGAGGGCCTGGACGGGCTCCTTCTTGGTTCCGGCAACAGCGTAGATGGCGCTGAGGCGCTCCTTGTCTCCCGTCTCGGGGTTCTCGAGATCGAGGCCAGAAGTGACGGTACCGGACATTACCTTGAAGTAGGAAACCTCTCCGAGGTGATGCTCAACGTTGTTCTTGTAGATGAAGAGACCAGCTGCAGCCTTCTCGTCGGCCTCGGGGGCGACTGCGGAGTTAATCGTGAACTCGAGCAGGCGCTTCACGCCGATGTCCTTCTTTCCGGAGATGCAGAGGACGGGGTAGACCTCGCGGTTCTTGATTCCGATGGCAAGACCGCTGAGGATTTCTTCCTCGGAAAGGGTTCCCTCGTCGAAGAACTTCTCCATGAGGGCGTCGTCGAACTCGGCGACCTTCTCGATGAGGGCCTGACGTGCTTCTTCAGCCCTGTCGGCGAACTCCGCGGGAATCTCCTGGGTGTCGTTGTACTTCATGGTGAGGACGTCGACGACGCCGTCGAAGCCGACACCGGTGTTGGTCGGGAACTGGATAGCAAGATACTTGCTGCCGAGAGCCTCCTTAAGGGCGTGCTGGGCGAGATCCCAGTCGGCCTTCTCTCCGTCGAGATGGTTTACCGCAACGATGAGGGGGAGCTTGTACTGGTCTGCATAACGGAGGGCGTTGCGGGTTCCGACCTCGATGCCCTGCTGGGCGTTCACTACGAGAATACCGTTCTCGCATACGCGGAAACCTGCATAAGCGCCGCCGATGAAATCATCGGAACCTGGGGCGTCGAGGATGTTGATCTTTTTGCCCTGGAATTCGGCGTACACGGGAGTCGCATAGATCGACCTCTGGTTGAGCTTCTCGAGGTCGTCAAAGTCGGAGACGGTGTTCTTGTCTTCAATAGTACCGCGCCTGTCGATGACTTTTCCTTCGAAAAGCATGGTTTCTGCGAGCGTGGTCTTGCCGGACTTCGTTGCGCCCAGAAGGACCACGTTGCGGATGTCTTTAGCTGAATACTCTTTCATCTTAGTTATTGGTTTTTATAGATATTTCGGAAAGTCTGCAAATCTATTAAAAATAGCTCTATATTCCAAGTTCATTTTTCATCTGGCGCAGCAGATCGAAAGCCTGGAGCGGGGTCATGTTGTCGAGGTCTGCGGCTTCCAGCTTTTCGCGCAGTCCGGCAAGGGCCGGATCGTCGAGCTGGAAGAACGAAAGCTGCAGGCTCCCGTCGGCCTCGACCTTGCCCTGCTTCGACAGGGCCTCCGCGCGCTTTTCGCGGCGCTCGAGCTCGACCAGCGTACGCTCGGCCGATTCCACAACCTCCTTGGGCATGCCCGCGAGGCGGGCGACATGGATGCCGAAACTGTGTGCGACTCCGCCCGGTTCGAGTTTGCGCAGGAAAATCACGTCCTTGCCCTGCTCCTTAACCGCTATGTGGTAGTTCCTCACGCGCGGGTAGGTCGCTTCGAGGTCGTTGAGTTCGTGGTAGTGGGTCGCGAACAGGGTCTTCGCGCCGCGGCCGTATTTGTGGACATACTCGACCAGCGCGCGGGCGATGGACATGCCGTCGTAGGTGGAGGTTCCACGGCCGATTTCGTCCAGCAGAACCAGCGAACGGGCGCTGAGGTTGTGCATGATCATGGCCGTTTCGAGCATCTCGACCATGAAGGTCGATTCGCCGCGGGAGATGTTGTCGGTCGCCCCGACGCGGGTGAAGATCTTGTCGAAGTAACCGAAGCGCGCGGCGTCCGCCGGAACGAACGAGCCGGCCTGGGCCATCAGGATAATCAGTGCGGTCTGGCGCAGCAGCGCGCTTTTTCCGGCCATGTTGGGGCCGGTCAGGATCATGATCTGATTGGTGGCACTGTCCATCCGGATGTCGTTGGGGACATACTGTTCGCCCGCGGGCATCAGGGTCTCGATCACGGGGTGGCGGCCGGCCTTGATGTCGATCACGCTGGACTTGTCGATTTCGGGACGGCAGTAGCCATGGTCAAGGGCCTGGCGGGCATAACCCTGGAGCACGTCGATCTGCGCGACCACCTTGCAGTTGGCCTGGATGTCGCGTATGCAGCCCTGGATGTAGGCTATAAGCTCGCCGTAGATGCGGCTCTCGATTTCATAGATATTGGCCTCGGCGCCCAGTATCTTCTCTTCATAGTCCTTGAGTTCCTGGGTGATGTAGCGCTCGGCATTGACGAGAGTCTGCTTGCGCACCCACTCGGGCGGGGCCATGTTTTTGTAGGTGTTGCGCACCTCCAGGTAGTAGCCGAAGACGTTGTTGTAGCCTATCTTCAGCGAAGGGATTCCAGTGCGTTCGCTCTCGCGCTGCTGGAGGTCGAGAAGGTACTGCTTGCCGCCGGTGGAGATGTTGCGGAGCTCGTCAAGGTCTTTGTCGACGCCCTCGGCGATGACCGGGCCCTTGCCGATCTGGGCGGCGGGGCTTTCGTTCAGAGTGGCGGTGATTTTTTCGACGACCTTGTCGCAATTCTTTATCTTCGAGGCTAGCTTTTCGAGCGCCTTGACGCCGGAACCCGCACAAAGGTTGCGGATGGGAGTCATCTGGGCCAGGCTGCGGCCAAGCTGCATGGTCTCACGCGGGAGTATCTTGCCGGTGGCGGCGCGGGCGATGATGCGCTCAAGGTCGCCGACCTTGCCGATTTCGTCCTGAATTTCGTCTAGCGCACCGTCGTTGTCGTAGAAGAACTGCACGCAGTCATAGCGGGAGTTCAGTTCGTCGAGGTCCATGCTCGGCAGGGCGAGCCACTGGCGCAGCAGGCGCGCGCCCATCGGCGAGCAGCAGCGGTCGATGGTCTCTACCAGGCTTACGCCGTCGCGGCCGGACGCGCTGGCGAATACTTCAAGGTTGCGGACGGTGAACTTGTCCATCCACACGAACTTCGCTTCGTCGATTCTAGAGATGCTGCAGATGTTCTTGAGCCCGACATGCTGGGTCTGCTCCAGGTAGAAGATCAGGGCTCCTGCCGAGCAGATGCTCAGCGGGAAGATGTCGATGGCGAAACCCTTCAGGCTCTTCACCCCGAGCTGCTGGCAGAGTTTTTCGTATGCAGCCTCATAGACAAAGGCCCATTCGTCGACGCTTGTGATGTAATAGTCGCCGTAGCGCTCTTTTACCGCATTGCGGACCGAGCGTTCGACTATCAACTCTTTCGGCTGGAAGGAGGAAAGCAATGTTCCTATGTAGTCGAGGCTGCCCTGGGCTACCTGGAAGGTTCCGGTGCTGGCATCCAGGAAGGCCGCGCCGCAGACATTGTCCTCGAAGTAGAGTCCGCAGAGGTAATTGTGCTCTTTTTGGTCGAGCATGCCTTCGCCGAAGGCTACACCCGGCGTAAGTATCTCTGTTACACCGCGTTTAACAAGTTTGTTCTTCGCGAGCGCCGGGTCCTCCAGCTGGTCGCAGATGGCCACTTTGTAGCCTGCGCGGATGAGTTTCTGGAGGTAAGTCTCTATCGCATGGTGGGGGAAGCCGGCCATCTCGGTAGGCCCCTTCTCGCCGTTGGCCCTTTTTGTGAGCACGAGCCCCAGAACCTTGCTGACCAGCACGGCGTCGTCCGAATAGCATTCGTAAAAGTCGCCGCAACGGTAGAGCAGGACCGCTTCCGGGTGCTGCGCCTTGACGGCGAAGTAGTGCCGGAGCATCGGGGTATCTTCTGTCTTCTTGGTTTTAGCCATCGTGTAGTGTGCGCGCCCTTGGGCGCCATCCAAATTTAAGCAATTTCCGCCACTTTTCCGGCAAGCTCAATAAAGGCCCGGGCGTCGGGGCCGGAGCCGAGCGCCGCGGGCTCGCCCTCGTCGCCGCTCTCGCGCACGCTCTGCACGAGCGGGATCTGCGCGAGAAGGTCGAGGCCCAGCTCCGCGGCCATCCCGGCCCCGCCTTCTTTTCCGAAGATGTAATACTTCTCGTCCGGATGCTCCGCCGGGGTGAACCATGCCATGTTCTCGACGATTCCGAGTATCCTGCGGTTGACGTTCTCGTTCTGGAACAGGCCTATGCCCTTGCGGACATCGCTTATCGCCACCTTCTGGGGGGTGGTCACGATAATCGCCGAATCAAGCCGTATGTCCTGAACCAGCGAGATATGGATATCGCCAGTCCCTGGAGGGAGGTCTATGAGCAGGAAATCAAGCTCACCCCAGTCAACCTGCAATATCATCTGCTTAAGGGCGCTGCACGCCATGGGCCCGCGCCAGATCAGCGCCTGATCCTCGCCGGCGAAATAGCCTATGCTCATCCATTTCACGCCGTACTTTTCGATGGGGACCATGAGTTCGTGCCCTTCATCCCCATACGCAGCCGGCTGCATGCCCTGGGTGGCGGTCATCGTGGGTACGGAAGGGCCGTAGACGTCTGCATCTGCAAGTCCTACCCTGTAGCCCATGCGGGCCAGGGCCACGGCCAGGTTAACGGCCACGGTCGACTTCCCGACCCCGCCCTTTCCGGAGGCGATGCCGATGATCTTGCCTATATGTTTAATGGTATCTTCCGTCAGTTCGAGCTTCTTTTTCGCCGGCTTCGGGTCTTCCTGCACTTCCGTCTTCACTTCGGACTCGCAATCCGGGAAGTTGCGGATAAGGGCAGCCCTGGTCGCGCCGATAAGATATTCGGCAAGGGGGTCGCGGCGCTTGGGGAAAAGCAGCGTCACGGTGATTTTGCCGTCCGCCGCCTCGATCTCGCCGACCATCCCAAGTTCGACTATGCTTTTGTTCTGCCTGCCGGGGTGAACGACCTCCAACAGGGCCGCGCGTATGTTATTGGTATCCATCAAAACAGTGTTGGTTCAAGTTCTTTCGGGTGGAAGCTCTTTCGGTGGTACTTCGTGAACCCGTATTTCTTTATTGCGGCTATGTGCTCCGGAGTGGGGTAACCCTTGTTGGTCGCCCAGCCGTACTCCGGGTATTCTTCAGCCAGCCTCGCCATATACTCGTCGCGCCAGGTCTTTGCAAGGACCGAGGCGGCGGCGATGCTCGCGTAGGTCGCGTCGCCATGGACAACGGTCTCGTAGCGGTCTTTTCCGTAGTCCGCGAAGGGGCGGAACTTCGGGCCGTCAATCAAAAGGAAGTCCGGCCTGGGGCTGAGCCTTAGCACCGCCCTCTGCATTCCGCTCACCGAGGCCCAGAGGATATTGAGCTTGTCAATTTCTTCTGCGCTCACCTCCTCCACGGCCCAGGATATCGCCTCCCTTTCAATAATCGGCCTCAGTTCTTCCCTGGCCTTTTCGCTCATCTGCTTGGAGTCGTTCAGGAGCGGATGGCGGAAGTCTGGAGGCAGGATTACGGCCGCGGCGAACACCGGCCCGGCGAGCGGTCCTCTCCCCGCTTCGTCGCACCCCGCCTCGACTGCGCCCTCCGTCCTGAAGGGCCTGAGCCGTATCTCCTTCATATCCTTACAAATTTAATCAAAATCCCGCACTTTTCCATTCGCACTTAATTTCGCAGAGCCGTCACACATCTACCACTGTCACCATGGCCTGTCGATCTCCCCCGTGTGTGGCTGGGGGCAATTTTGCCCGTCACCACACATCAACCGACCACAGAGAGCCTTCTGTGCCGGGTTTGCGTGTGGCTACCTGTCGGATTCATTTCACAAATCCAAACACTTAGCAATATGAATACCTGTTTAATCTGTCAAAACATAGTGAACGCCCGCATATCGCTTAACATGACACAGGTCCAGATGGCGGATCTGATAGGCGTCTCTCGCCAAGCATATATCAAACTGGAAAACGGGAAAACCGCAATCATCAACAAACAGATTGTTCGAATGGCCCAGAAATGCGGCCTTGCCGAGGAAAGAATTTTGTTCGGCTTTCTGGATTTTTCCGACACGCTCGAAGCCTTGAACGAGGAGAACGAGAAGATTATCTCCGAGATGAAGAACAAATTGGACTCCCTTCTCAGGCTGGTCTATTCGGAGAGGCGGCAAATCATGGCCCAAAACCAGCTGATTGACAAACAGCGGTACAGGATAGATCAGTTGATCAATGAAAGGAACAGCCTGATGAACAAACTAGGGGAACGCGATTAACTACCCAACACAAAACGAGCCGACCCGATTGGGCCGGCTCTATTTTCTTACCGCAGAGAAGAATTACTTCTTCGCGGTTTTGGCCTGTTTGCGGAGGACGCTGTCGACCATGATCGGGGTACCGATCATAATCGAAGCGTAGGTTCCGATAACGATACCGAGGCAGAGGGCCACCGACAGACCGCGGATCGATTCGCCGCCGAAGATCGCGATAGCGAGCATAGGGAGGAGGGTCGAGACCGAGGTGTTAACCGTACGGGTGAGGGTGGCGTTGAGGGCCTTGTTGACGGTGTCCTTGAAGTCGTCGTTCGGATGGAGCATCAGGTTCTCGCGGATACGGTCGAAGATAACCACGTTGTCGTTGATTGCGTAACCGATGATCGTCAGGATAGCGGCGATGAAGGTCTGGTCAACGTCGAGGTTGAACGGCAGGATACCCGAGAAGAACGAGAAGAAGCCGATGATGATAACGGCGGTGTGGGCCAGCGAAACGACGCCGCCAAGACCCCAGGCCCAGCCCTTGAACCTCCAGGCGATGTAGCCGAAGATCACGAGGAGGGCGATGATCACCGCGATGATGGCGTTGCGCCTGATGTCGCTTGCGATCGATGCGCCGACCTTGTCGGAACTGATGATACCGTTGGGGTTGTCCAGGGTAGAGGTGAACTCGCTGAAGCTTACCGGCTCGGCATAGAAGCCGCCGAGAGCCTTATAGAGCATGCCCTCGATCTCTGCGTCGACCGCCGAAGATTCGTCTTGATACTTGTAGGAAGTCGTAACCTTCATCTGGCTGTCGCCACCGTACTGCTTGACCTCCACGGAGGCGTTGCCGACTGTCTCGTCAGCTGCAGCAGCGGCGTTGAAGACCTCGATTGTAGCTGCGCGGACCTCCTCGGCTGCGACGGGCCTGTCGAAGCGAACGATGTAGGTGCGGCCTCCGGTGAAGTCTACGCCGTAGGTGAATCCCTTGAAGAAGATAGAGCAAAGGGCAAGCACGATAACGGTACCGGAAATGATGTAAGACCACTTGCGGGCGCCGATGAAGTTGACCTTCGTATTCTTAAGGAAGTTCCTGGTGAGGTTGTTCTCGAAGGTGACGTTCTTACCCCTGCTCACACGGTCGTCGAAGATGATCCTCGTGATGAAGATCGAAGTAACGACGGAAGTGACGATACCGATGATAAGGGTGGTTGCGAAGCCCTGGATGGGGCCGGAACCGAAGACGAAGAGAACGATACCGGTAAGGAGGGTGGTTACCTGGCCATCGATGATGGCGGAGTAAGCGTTCTGGTAACCGTCGTGGATAGCCTTGCTCAGGCCCTTTCCAGCCTTAAGCTCTTCCTTCACGCGTTCATAGATGATAACGTTGGCGTCCACGGCCATACCCAGCGTCAGGATAAGACCCGCGATACCCGGGAGGGTGAGGGTCGCTCCGAAGGCGGCGAGGGTGCCGAAGAGGAACACGACGTTGGTCACCAGAGCTACGTCAGCCACAAGACCTGCTCCCTGATAGAAGAAGACCATGTAGAGGAGGACGAGGATGAAGGCGATGATGAAGGAGATAAGACCGGCCCTGATGGACTCGGCACCGAGCGAAGGACCTACGACCTGCTCCTGCACGATAGTGGCGGGGGCGGGAAGCTTACCGGACTTGAGGACGTTGGTAAGGTCGGTGGCCTCTTCGATGTCGAAGTTGCCGCTGATCTCGGAGTTTCCTCCGGTGATTTCGGTGTTCACGACAGGGTAGGAATAGACAGTACCGTCGAGGACGATGGCAATCTGCTTGCCGATGTTGTCCTTGGTGAGGCGTGCCCAGATGTTGGCGCCTTCGGCGTTCATGGACATCGAAACTGAAGGAGCTCCGCCGCCGCGCTGGTTGTTGTAAGAAACGCGGGCGTCGGTCACTACGCTACCGTCCAGAGGGGCCTTACCGTCGCGTGAGCTGACTTTGATAGCGATGAGCTCGTAGACATTGTCGACTGCGACATACTCCGACGGCTTTACTGACCACATGGGGCGGAATTCGGCCGGGAAGATGTCTGCTGTCTCCCTGAGGAGAGCGTTGACCTTGGAGGTATCGACTGCATTTGCATAACCGATAAGGGCGCCCTGGCGGGACTGCGAAGGGGTGAGGACTGCGAAGAGGGGATTAGCCTTCCTGTAAGCCTCAAGCTCGGCGCTGGAACTCTTCTGGGAAGCGAGTTCCTGGGCGACCACGTCGTCCGATGCGGCGGCCTTCTTCTCGGCTGCAGTCTCGGAGCTGGCGAGCTGAGCGAGGGTCTCGTTAGCCTCTTCGAGGTAAGGCATGATCTCGGAGTTCTCGAAGGTTGTCCAGAACTCGAGGGATGCGGTTCCCTGGAGGAGTTTGCGGACACGCTCAGGCTCTTTCACACCCGGGAGTTCGATAAGGATGCGTCCGGTGTTTCCAAGCCTCTGGATTGAGGGGGAAGCCACGCCGAAACGGTCGATACGGTTACGGAGCACGTTGAAGGAGTTGGCCACTGCGGCCTCCGCATCCTCGCGGATCACGGAGATGACTTCGTCGTCGGTGCTGTCCGGCTTGATGCGGTCGCGCATCTCGTAGGTACCGAAGATCTGGGCGAGCCTCTGGCCGTTGGAGACTTCCTTCCATGCCTCTGCGAAGAGGGTGATGAAGTCGCCGCGGCTGCTCACCGAACGCTCCCTGGCAAGGGCTATTGCCTTGTTGAACTCAGGAGTATGCTCGCCTGCGAGGGCCTTCACGAGGTCCTCGAGCTGGACCTGCAGCATGACGTTCATACCGCCCTTGAGGTCGAGGCCGAGATTTATTTCCTTTGCCTTTACGTCTTTGTAAGTCTGTCCGAAATAGACTTTTTCCGAAGAGATGGAGTCTGTGAACCATCTGCTCTGATGCTTCCTGATGGAGTCGACCACATAAGCCTGGTCTTCGGAAGCAACTTTCGTCAGGTCGAATGCCTCGATGGCCTTGTCGGCATACTTGTCGGCCTTCTTGTCCATGATGGCGGTAACCGCCGTGAAGGAAAGCTGCCACAGGCATGCAAGGGCGATGAGGATCATCACGAGTCTGATTGCGCCTTTACTTTGCATAATGTTTGGTAGTATTTTTGATTATTATTTATTCTGCCGTCAATTGAGCCCGCAAATTTAACAAAAATTTCACACAAAGAAAGGACAAATCATCTTATTTGCTATTTTTGTAATCTATACACACTCGGGTATGAAAGGGTCGGGCCTCAAAACAGTCGCAGTGCTTGCGCTTCTCGCGCTGGCCGCTCCGCTCTTTTCGAGCACAGCCCGGGCCGATATCAAGATCAAGCCCGTGCCCAGGGGACCGCTTTCCCCCCGCGACAGCCAGTGGATCAGGATGGTAACCGACTCCGCGCTTGTGATACTCCCGGGGACCGATTCTACGGTTAAAGACGCCTCAAAAGACACTCTCGTCGAGCGCGAAAAGGCCTACCTGGCTTACCTTGATAGTGTTGCAGCCGCCCGCAGGATGGCGGACAGCCTCCTTCTGAGGCAGGACAGCATAATCAGGGCCCAGAAGCGCGCCGACAGCCTGCTGCTCGCCCGCCAGGACAGCCTCGACAGGGTGGCGGCGACGGTCGACGAATTGGTCCAGAAAGGGAACGACTACAGCGAACTCTACTATTTTGCGAAGGCATACGAATGTTTCCTCAAGGCTGAGAGCCTCTGTTCAGATCCCGAATACAAAGCGGCCATCGCCGCGAGCCGTAAGCAGTGCGACTATGCCCGCAGACACACCCAGAAGATTCCGGACCTTACGGTAGTCGCGCGCGCCCTGTTCAGCGTAGACGACTTCTTCCTGTACTATCCGCTGCCGGACAAATCATGGCGCCCTGTGGCAGGAGCCCCGGCCGTCTATTATCCCGGCGACGAGACTGAGATCCATCTCAACCGCGACAGCGCGCTCGACATGATATACCCCATGTACGACGGCGACAGGATGTACTTCGCCTCGAAGAACCTGCCGGGCTTCGGCGGTTACGATCTCTACTACGCCGACTGGGACGACAACCTCGGCGAATGGGGCGAGCCCCGCAACATGGGCTTCCCGTTCAACTCGCCCTACGACGACTTCCTCTTCATGAAGACCGACGACAGGCAATACAGCGTCTTCGCCTCTACCCGAGGGCTCAGCCAGGACGGCGAGGATGTCCATGTCTACGTCGTGAAGAACGCCGACAAGATGACCTACCGCGCCGTCACTAAACCCAAAGAGCTCGCGCAGATAGCCGAGCTTGCGCCCAATGCGGCCGAGTCCGCCTCGGAGATCAGGGGCGACGCCCTGCAGACGCAGTATCAGACCGCCGTGGACAAGGAGCAGGAGCTGCGCCTGAGGCTTGACAGCGTTCCGGCCGAGGAGCGCCCGACCGTGCTGGAAGAGCTAAACGCCGTCCTCGCGGAGAAGAGCCGCCTCGAAGACCAGATCCTAAACGGCGAGCCCGCCCACGGCATGGGCGACAGCGAAATAGTGACAACCGGCGTCGAGGGCTCCTTCCCCTTCACGAAGAAATCTTACGGATCTACAATTAAAATAATATTCGACGAATAATATCATGACCCCTACCCTTATCATCATTTCACTCGTGCTCGTCGGCATCCTGATGATGCTGATAGAGTTCCTGCTGACGCCCGGAATGGGCTTTGCCGGCATCGTCGGCCTCGCCTCGTTCGTGGGCGCATGCGTCTACGCCTTCATGAAGGTCGGAACCCCAACGGGAACAATAGTTACCGCGGTGGTCGCCGTAATAGTTATAATACTGTTCATATGGATGCTCCGCGGCAAGACCTGGAAGAAGCTCGAGCAGCAGGAGCAGATCGATGTTAAGACCAACACCGAGGTCGAAAAGATCGCCGTGGGCGACAAGGGGACTGCCCTCAGCCGCCTCGCCCCCATGGGCAAGGTCCAGTTCGCCGCGACCGTCTGCGAGGTCCGCAACGCCGACGGCAAGTATGTCAACGCCGGGACCGAAGTCGAGGTTATCGCCATCGAAGACAACGAAGTAGTAGTAAAACCAATAAAGTAAAAGAGATATGACCCAAATCATTATTTGGGGTGCGATTATCGTAGTCGCCCTCATCATCCTCCTCTGGTTCTTCCCCGTACCGCTGTGGTTCCAGGCAATCCTGTCGGGAGTCCGCGTGAGCCTCATCCACCTCGTGCTGATGCGCTGGAGGGGAGTCAACCCCAATACCATCGTCATGGCCCTGATTACCGGAACCAAGGCCGGCCTTACCCTGAAGGCCAACGAGCTTGAAGCCCACTACCTCGCCAAAGGCAACGTCTCCAAGGTGGTCATGGCCCTGATTTCGGCCAACAAGGCCAACATCCCGCTCGACTTCAAGATGGCGGCCGCTATCGACCTTGCCGGACGCGACGTGTTCGAGGCCGTGCAGATGTCGGTCAACCCCAAGGTCATCAATACTCCTCCAGTCACGGCAGTTGCTAAAGACGGTATCCAGCTGATAGCCAAGGCCAGGGTCACTGTCCGCGCAAACATCAAGCAGCTCGTCGGCGGCGCCGGCGAAGAGACCGTGCTCGCCCGCGTAGGCGAAGGCATCGTCTCATCAATCGGCTCGGCCGAATCCCACAAGGAAGTGCTCGAGAACCCGGATTCAATCAGTAAGGTCGTGCTCAATAAGGGTCTCGATGCCGGAACGGCCTTCGAGATACTCTCGATCGATATCGCCGACATCGACGTCGGAAAGAACATCGGCGCAGTCCTTCAGATGGACCAGGCCGACGCCGACAAGAACATCGCCCAGGCGCGCGCAGAGGAGCGCCGTGCAATGGCAGTCGCCCTCGAGCAGGAGATGAAGGCGAAGGCGCAGGAGGCGCGCGCCCAGGTCATCGAAGCCGAAGCCCAGGTTCCCCTCGCGATGGCGGAGGCCTTTAGAAACGGCAATCTCGGTATCATGGATTATTACAGGATGAAGAACATCCAAGCCGATACCGAGATGCGTGAAACTATCGCTAAGGACTAAGCGAATCTGTTACTATCCTTGATAAGGCCTTCGATCTGCACCCGCAGTTCGGAGGCTTTTTCGTGCGCCATTATCGTTGTGGATAATAAACATCGAAAGATCCCCTGCCATTTGTATCGGAGTGATAAATAGTTACTATGTTTGCTTGGATAGCCCCCCCTAGAAAGTAACCAGGAGAGCTATTCCATTGGGGGTCACTCCCAGTTGGAGAGTAGAACAACCCCCGGATATCCAATTGTTTAATTCATCCGACCATTTTCTGCCCCGTATAATACCAATTAGACTAGTTAGGCCTCCTATACATTGTATAGCAGCTCCAATTCTTGGATCCTTCAGCTCAGGTGTCAAGATAGCCCCGACACCAAGCACCAGACCGCCGAAACCAATAATTATTTCATCAATAACATATCGTTTTCTAAACTGTTCCCAAGAGTTGTAATCAAAGCCTTCATTAGCGAGCGCCTTCAAATCATCATCTTTCAATTTATTCCCGCTTTCATCATACACTTTCATACGATATATGTCGTAAGATCTCCCATTAATGATAAAATCGGATGCCCACAAAGGAGTTTGTTCGCAAAGAAAGAGAACGGCGACGGCAAAAACTTTAAAAACGGTATTCATTATTCTTATTTTTTTTCTTGCCAAAGATTTCACTATTTGTTTTCTGTACAATATCCCTATCTAATAGAATAATATCCAAAGGGCCAATACTAGCCCCAGAACTATATATAGGCTTAATGTTCCAGCCAAAAGGGAGAATCTGATTATAATCCACTTCTTTATTAGCATGCTTAACCATTCCGTTCAAAGACACACTAAACGACAAATGGTTATACCATTTTTCATCTTCCATGATTTCTCCCAGTGAGTAAAAAGCGTCAGCTCTTATCGTCCAGCCAGGATGATTATTATCTTGGCCCCATAGGGAGGACAGCCCCGCTGATAGTTTTCGAGTTTCTTTATCGTTTTTATAATCATGAGAATAGGAATACCCTGCGCTTATACCAAAAGAGTCATGGAATATGGAAGTAGACGCCTTTGCCCCCAAAGTTAGGGTGCCCTTGTCAACAGTATCTGCACCAGATCCGTAATATGCGATACTTGCAGAAGCAGAAAACAATCCAGCAGAGACAGAGATACTTGCAGAAACTGAGGCAGTAGTTTCTCTTGTTTTAGTGCCATACATTATGGATTGCTCCGCTGTCGCAGCGAACTCAAGGCCTACCCCCATAATTGTCCCTCCTATTCGGAACCCCTCTTCCACGTAGCTTCCACTTTGCAACTTATAATCCTGATATTTATATGATTTCAAAGATTATATCGTTGATTTTTGCATGTTCGACTTTTTCTTTTATTGCCTGATTTACATATAGTGAGCGACTCATTTGCCAAAAGACATAGTTTGGGCTATGAAAAATGGCATAGTCCTTATATTTGTTATAATCAAAAGCGGGATTAATGATCAATTTGGTATTAGGTATATATCTGGTGTTATTTTTGTCCAATGTGTCTAAGTAATGGCAAAAATATGGGATATAATAATCATACCTCTGATTTTTCCCCTTCACTAAAACTCGAATCCATTTTAGATCCTCGCTGCCAAATAAACAATTATCAACAATTTGTTTGATCTTGGGAGAAAGAATAGAACAACCGAAATTATTCGAGAGATAATTCGGACAGATGTCGGAGAGATTTCCAACTATTAATCTTTCTTTTACAGACACCGAGCGCAGTTCAAATTCAAACGGGAGTTTCTCTTTGTTTGACAATTCAGCTATCATATCAAGAGAAAGATGTAGAGATTTTGGACAATAAGCTACAGTTTGAATGAACTCTTCATTCTGCTGCATCCAGTAGTACTTCATTTTTTCCACCACCATCTTCTTAACATTGCAGGATTATTAATAACAACTTGTTTTACATATAGATTATACAACTGAAGAAATGTATCTTGATCTCCAACTGCTATTTGATCAATCTCCACCATGGTATTAAGTACAAAATCATGGTATTTATTAGGGTGGCGTCCCAAATGTTCCATGACTTCCGTATTCCATTCTCCATCTAGATTCAGGCCATACCTACTCGCTATCTCCTCCATCTGTGGCGTATAGGAAGCGTTTTTATTGGTGGCGAAATGATGGCGTTGTTTGGGAAGTTTAGATGGACGATATGATTCTGATGGAGTATTCTCTAATGGCTGCTTCGAGATAAGGTCTGAAATAGCCATTGTGCTCAGGCTAATAATCGCTCTTTGCCCAAATTGCTTGAATGTAACCTTCTGTGCCCCTTCACCAGTGATATCAACAGCAGAAGTTAGAAGAATTTCTCCTAATTTAACCAATTTGGGATGCTTCAAAACAAATTGTCCTATATTACCAATGCTTTTGCCTGCACTAGCAGCTGCTCCAAATCCTCCGGATAGTCCACCCATTAGCCCAGAGACGCCGATATCAAACCAATCTATTTTATTAAGTAAAATATCCCTAGAAGTCCACTCTGGATGATTCCGGGCTTCCAAATAATTAGATGCGACTTGAATTCCATAATCAATAAGCATACTGACCCCCGCTGTTGCAAGAACCGTGAGAATGATAGCATCATCAATTCCAAACAATTCTCCACTTTCATCGGTATACTTCAGCGGATTGTTGAGGCAGTAGGAGTAGCGGTTGTAGTTTTGGGAGAAGTCGGGGTCCTGAACGTAGGGGTCTGGGCTGAGGAAGCGGCCGAGGAGGGGGTCGTAGAGACGGGCGTTGGCGTTGAAAAGGCCGAACCAGGGGAGGAACTCATGGCCGGTGAAGCCGCGGCCGAACCAGAGCGAGGGCTCGCTGCCGGGTGTATAGGGTACTCCGGTTGTGTTGTCCACGAGCCGTCCCCAAGGGTCATAGCGGTACAGGGCGATGATTCCGCCGCCCGCGGCGGAGACGGCGGTGACGCTGCCGAGGTGGTCCCGGCAGATGTTATAGAAGGTCCATGAACCGCTGCCTGTCCGCTGCAGGACGACCGGGGCGGAGTATGCGTTGCCGCCAAGGTACAGGCGCTCGACCGTCGTGCCTCCGCTGCTTTCGTACTCATAGCAGTCTCCGGCGTACCAGCGTGTCATCACCGGACCTGTCTGCGAGTCGGTAACCTCCATCTTGACCCTGTCGCCGGCGGCGTTGTAGGTGAACGTCGCGGACTTGGTCCCTTCCGTCAGGGTCTTTGGGCGCTCATAGCTGTTGTATGTGACTGTCCGCTGACGGTACGGAGGCTGGCCCTGCTCCGGGGTGAGGCCGGTGACCTCATACGGGCTGACTCCTGTCCCACCTCCATATATAAGGGTGCCGACACCGTCTACTGAGGTGATGTTGCCGTTGAGGGAATACTGGATATTCCGCGTGGAATTGCCGAGCGTTATGGAATGCAGGCGGTTGAGCTGGTCGTACGAGAACGTCTGCGTCCCGCCGGAGAGATAGCCGCTCCTGCTCAGGAGATTGCCGTTCATGGGGTCGAACTGGCAGGTGATGTCCTGGACATACCCCTCGTCCATGCGCCTGTATGTGGGAATGCCGTATTGGGTATAACCGTATTCCCTGTCCATGGTGCCGGTGATGATTTCTGTTGGCTGCCCGAGGTCGTTTTCGGATGTGAGGCTCCAGACGGTGATGTTGCCCGGCAGCGTTATGCCCGTGTTGTGCCCGTTGGCATAGGAGTACGTCTCTGTCGTGATGACGCCGTCCTGATTGGAGTACTGGATGCCGGAGAGAACGCTGCCCGTCCCGTAGGTGTAGGTCTTCATGAGCCACTTTCCGTCGGGGACGGTTTCCTTGACGGTGGAGATGCGGTCGAAACTGTCGTATGTGTACTCCGTGCCGGTATTGTTGCTGGACTGCACCGAACTGAGGCGGCCGTCGGAGTCGTAGCTGTAGTTGGAGGTCAGTTCCATAAGTCGCCAATCCAGAGTCAGTCGCCCATACTGATCATGGATAATGTTGGCGGTGCCGTAGCGGTTGGTGTGGGTGTGCTGGCAGCTTCCGTTCGCCCTCCAGGTGTAGGAGTCCGTCTCGGTCCCGAGGCTTACGTCGGCCATCTGCGTGCGTCGCCCGAAGTCGTCATAGGTAAAAGTAGCAACGGTATTGCCCAGTACGGAGACGAACCGGGGCTGGCCGTCGTCGCGAAGGTTGTATGTGACGGTGCCCGCGGCATCGGTGACGCTGACAACCCGGCCCATGGCGTCCGTGGTGCGCGTCGTCTCGATGTCGTCCCGGACTGTCGTGGTACTAGTGCCGCTGTAAGACCATGTGCTTGTCCTGCCGGAGGCTTCGATAAGGGAGTCCGGGCGGTCGTAGAGGTCGTAGTGATATCGGTTCCAGTAAGAGGGACCCGTTCCGCGATAAGGCAGGGACACGCGGTGCAGGCGGCCGCGGGAGTCGTATTCCTTCATGGTCCACTGCCACTGGCCGTCGAAGCGCTTGACTCCGGACTTGAGCTCGCGGCCGAGGGCGTCGTAGTGCGTCACCGTCTCCGGTGTGCCGGTAGCGGTGTTGGTGACGGTATAGAGTCCGTCTCCTCCCCAGGCGATGGTTGTCTGCTCCACACCTCCGTCGGGGCGGCTGGTGCTTACCAGATTGCCCCATGAGTCGTAGGTATAAGTTGTCGTGTGGTTATGGTAGTCGGTGACCGCAGTGGGCTTGCCGAACTTGTTGTAGCCGGAGTATGTGGTGGTGCGCCCGAGGGCATCGGTCCTGCTTGTCAGATAACGTCCGGCGGAGTCATAGACGAGGGTGTCGCCGACGAAAGTCGTGGACTCGTAATGGGCTACCTTCTCCGAGGTGGGGTTGCCGTGGGCATCGTAGGTCCAGCGGGTCTCCGAGACCCGGTTGTGGGAAAAGAGCGGACCGGCATATTCTTTCGAAGACGTCCTGTGGAAATTGCTGTCGTAGGCGTTTACCGTTTTTGTCTGCCACGAATCGAAGGAATAAGCGTCCGCCTCGGTGGTAAGCGTTTCCTCCGTCACTGCGCCGAGGACGTACTTTGTCGGGGTAACAGAGTTTTGGTATTCCCTGTCCAGGGTCTGCGTCTGAGCAGTGCCCGAGCCTATGCGCTGGCTGGTGACGATGCTTGTCGGAAGGTCGTAGCTGCCGTAAGTATAGGAGGTAGTGGTCGTAATGCCTGTGAGGGAATCCAATACTACGCTCTGGGTCAGGCGTGGGTTGAGTTTGCCGTAAGTGGTGGTATTATCATCATAGGTGTTGGTAACTCTGGACACACGGCTGTCCGCGCGACCGTCATACACCACAACAGATGTGACCACGCCGCGTTTTTGTGGATTATGGGTCTCGGTGGTGGATACATTGTACCAGGAGCTTGGATCATGAAAATTCCGGCATTCGAATGACAAAGATTTTGAGAAGCCGCAAAAACCAAGGCCCCAATTATGAATAACGCCGTCATGGTAACTGTAGCTCATGTCCGAATACTTGTCTTCAAGGGCCTCGTCACAGAAATAGTCGGCTCCTTGAAGAACATATATCGGGAGCGTCCGGAATGCATATCCGTTCGCGTTATTCACCGATGCGCCCGGGTCAGTCCAATGCCGCGAGTGCTCTGGCAAATACACATAATTATTGATCAGCACTTTGCCGTGACTGTCAATTGACTTTGTCAACCGTCGAAGTTCCGGAGAGAAACTGGAATAATTAAAAACGTGGACGTAATGCCCGTCAACCTTTATGAATGCGCTGGTGCCAAAACGGTCCACGATGTTGGCTGGGACGAACCCCTTTGTGTTTGATATCGCGGAAGATGATGCCATAAAAGGACTGAACTGTCCGCTTTCAAGATTCATATGGACGCCCAGAGAGGTCCCATTGGCCTTGACCAGGTCTGCATATCCGTCACGGTTGACATCGATGAACATAAACGTGTCGTCAGCCGTTCTCTGGCAAATCTGCGGGTAGAAGGTGGTAATTGTTGCGCCATTATAGGCGTACCTGGTCCATGATGCACCGTATCCCGCTTCCGGTGCTACCATTATGTCTATATACCCGTCGCAGTTGATATCAGTGATATAATACGGCCTGGCATCGTATGTTAAAGCAGAAGCAGTAATGCCGCCAAGCGTCTCGTCCAGGACAAAAGCATTCGAACTGTACTGATATACGTCAAGTCCCGAGTCTGTCGCGTAGCACAGCTCGGTCACGTTGTCGTTGTCAAGGTCGCAGGGAATCAGCCGTCTGGTACCATTGAGCGGGAACGTGAATAGCTGAGACTCGCATTTTATTGTTTGAGTAGCGATATCAATGAGGGTTGCATATGAAGTTTGGTTATAATTCTGTCGGGAGTTGTAGTTTTTATCGTAGGCAACTGCAAGAAGCTGTGTCTTGCCGTTTCCTAGAAAATCTCCCCAAAAATAATCTCTGCGATATGGGCTGGTAAAAGAGCCGCTGGTAATCGTGCCGTTCAGCAGGACTTCAAACTGAGAATTCTGTACCGGTGTCCCGGAAGAATTGCATTTGAAAACGGTTATCAATAGTTTTGAGTTGCTGCCGGATGTGCCATTGAGATTCACTTTTACGAGTTCATCAATTCCATCCCCGTCAACGTCCACGGCTTCAATGGTTTGGAAGCCTGACCCCGTAGTCAGGTTGACATACGGCGAAGCGCCGTCTTTCAGACTTGCCACAAAGATAATGACCTGATCGGATACATATGGACTACCGAACCGATAGCTCCATTGTCCCCATCGCTTTTGGGCAAAGGTTACATCATAGTTGGTTTTATTCGGATAAATGATAAGTCCGTCATTGTAACAGCGGTTTATAAACTTCCCTCTACGGTACACGTAGTCCACATCATCCACGAAAGCCGATGTCAGCCAGAGACTGTCCGCCTTATAAAGGCAGTCAGGCTCAGGATTCGGATTCGGTACAAGCTCACCGTATTCAAACCTCAGAGGGCGCAGGGTGTCGGTGCCGGAAATGCACTCCACTTTATTAAGCAGGTATACGTTATCTCGCTGTTCATAAGAAAGGGGATAGCAGCATATGACCGTGTTCCCGTCTTTGGAAACGATCCCGTTAAGGCGTGAAATGCGATTTGTCCACTGCCCCGCATAATATCTGGAAAAGAACGCAGTAAGATAGTCATAGCTGAAGACAATTTCTGCGTGATAATCGCCCGCCGAATCATAACCGTAACGAATAGCGTCAAGACGGCTGTTACCGTTATTGGTATCCGCCTGATATATGAACGATATCCTATTCCCGTCAAGATCCGTCATTTCGGTGACTGGATAGGTATGGAGGTTGTGAGAGACATTCGCGTCAAATCCATATACCGCAGTAATGCCATTCGGGAATAACGCTGTAATACGTGCGATATATCCGCTTTGGTTATATGTAACAGAGGCAAGGATATTGCCCGTCGCAGTAATAAGGGGATACTGGGACATGGTCCCCGGCTGAGTGTTTGTAACCAGGGGGATACCGTCCAGCGACAGAGCAGCATCCGTGTGATATACATTAGCCCCCTTTGCGTTATTGTGGTAGTACTTATTATGCGGGATAAGATTGATGCTTGATATACCCTGAATGTCCCAGCCATGACCGGCCCATCCTTCTGAAGCCTGGCTATTGTACGCTAAAGAAACTGAAGGGACCAGTTTGAATCCGGCCGCAGTGGGGATGGGGATATTGTAAGTCCTTGCTCCGCTGGGGCTGATCCCTTCCTGAATCGGGATCTCTCCTACAGACCGTGAAGAATAATCTGCAGGGACGCTTCGCTGGCCTTCTTGCTTGATCGCCTCAATTTGCGCCTCCTTCTGAGCATGAAGCATACGCTCGTGTTCCGCTTTCTCCGCTTCTGAATAAACAAATGAGCGGCGGGTGGTATCGACACTGTTATCCGCGTACCCATGGGTTGCCGTAAGCATAAAGATAAGCGGACAAAGAAGCCGGAAACGAGTGTTCATAACCAGTTCGATTTGAAAGTAGCTATCCGCTAATTTAGGGATAATTAAGGATTAAATCAAAACCGTACACACAAGGGCCCTTTGATGTACGAAAGACCCCCGATCAGAGTCGGGGGTGACGCTTTAACAGTACCTGTTACTGTCTTTCACAAGGCCTTCGATCTGCACCCGCAGCTCGGAGGCTTTTTCGGAATTCAGGACCTCGAGCGGGAGGTGGAAGCGGAAGCGCCAGTGGTGGTTGGGGTCCGCCGGCTGGTTGACGCGCTCGTTCTCGAAGTCTTTGCGGCGCAGGCCTTCGTCGAGGCCTACCCAGTCCTGCAGAGGGAAGATGGCGAGCATGCAGGCGGAGCTCAGGTGATCCCAGAGGATGCGCCTGAGGTCCCAGGGCGAGAGATCGCCCTTGCCGGCCTCGGCATTCTGCATGCGAAGCGTGGACATGTCGTGGCTTGAGGTGGCGCAGACGCTCAGATAAGGCCAGTCGCGGCCCTTGTCCATCTGGACCATCTCCAGCGAGAGTATCTTCCAGTGGTCCATGACGCCGGGCACGCAGTCGGGCACCATTCCCAGGTCTTCGCCGCAGGCCAGCATGCCGCTCGCGCTCAGCAGTTCGGGGAGCTTGCGCTCGGCGTTGCGCCTCCAGAATTCGTCGTGCCTGTGGTAGAAGAAGTCGATGTAGAGTTTGTCGAAACGCTCCTTCTCGGCCTCGCTCAACTTACTTGTATCAGGGTTAATCAGCGGCTGGTAGCAGCCCGGATGGCGAGGATCATCATGGAAAAGGCCTTCGCGCGGCAGGCGCATGAAATAGATATCCTCTGCGCTGTAAGGCATGGCCGGGTTGAAGTGCCCCATCAGGCCGCTCTTGAATTCGACGGGAATCTCCCAGATGCGGAAGAAGCCAAGGATATGGTCGATGCGGAAAGCGTCGAAGTACTGGCTCATTTTGCGCAGGCGGCTCTTCCACCATGCGAAGTCGTCCTTGGCCATTTCCTCCCAGTTGTAGGTAGGGAAGCCCCAGTTCTGGCCGTCCTTGGAGAAGAAATCCGGCGGTGCGCCCGCGCTCGAATCGAGGTTGAAGAGCTCGGGGTGGAAGTGGGCGTCGGCGCTGTCACCTGAAACGCCTATCGGCAGGTCACCCTTGAACGAAATTCCCTTCGAGCGGGCGTAGGCCACCTCCTCGCTGAGCTGCTTGTCGAGGTGGTACTGTATCCAGCGGTGGTAATCCGGTTCGTTCTTGTCGCGTTTCGCGCAGAACTCTACGTATTCGTCGAGCCAGTAGGCGTTCTCCTTGCAGAACTTTTTGAACCCGGCCGATGCCATGTCCTTCGCGCCGCGGGCTTCGAAGGCCTTGCGGACAAGGGCCATCTTAGCCTTGAACACGCGCGGATAATCAATCTCCGGCAGGTCGTTCAGGGCCTTCTGCTCCTTCTTGAAGGCTGCGTCTTCTTTGATACCGAGGTCCTGGAGGTGGATATACAGCGGATGGAGGCCGAAGCTGCTCACCGGGCTGTAAGGATACGAATCCTTCCACTGTCCCTTGCGGGTGGTGTCGTTGATGGGCAGCAGCTGGATGAGGCACTGGCCCGTGCTGACTGCGAAGTCGACGAGCGGCCTCAGGTCGCGGAAGTCTCCGATGCCGAAGTCGCGCTCCGTGCGGAGCGAGAACACCGGCACGGCAATGCCCGCGCCCCTGAATCCGGGTCTGTCGAACTTCTCGGCTATGTGCTTGCGCGGGAACGGGCAGCCCCAGACCGGGCAGTCGATCCAGCTGTCGCGGATCTCGGCCGCGGGCTTCGCGCTGTGGTTCGTCCACTCCAGGCGGGTGATGAGGCCGTCCTGCATCAGCACATAGGAATAGTTTTCCAGTGCCTTAGCGGAGACCTTGTCTACGGTAACCGTCCACACGTCGCCCTCAGTCCACGACATCGGGTATTTCTTGTCTGAGAGAACCAGCGTGAGGCTCTCGCCCCAACGGGTATGATACTCAATGGAGAATTTAACTTTCATCGTTCAGGTTTATATTGCAGAATCATAAAACTCTTTTCGTCCATGTTCATCGCGGTCGGGTTGATGTGCTCGCCGGTCAGGACGTCGAACCATTCGCCTTCGCCCATCTGCGAGGTAATCTCCTTGTAGTCCGCCCACGGAATCTCAACCCCTTCGGGGCCGTTGTTGATATACACGAACACGACATCCGACCAGTCAGGCAGGTAGCGGAAATACGCATAAGTATTGTCCCTGCGAAGGAAGTGCGTCATCAGACCGTTTTGCACCGCCTTGGAGCCCTTTCTCCAGCCGAACAGCGTCTTGAAGTAGTCGTGCATGTCCGCGGCAGCGGGGTCGTTCTGCCAGTCGAGAGGGAAGTCGAAGCGGAGCCCGCCATGGCCCTGGCTGCGGTCCTTGCTGACGCCGAACAACTCGTCGCCATAGAGCACCTGGGGAATGCCGCGCAGCGTAGCCAGCAGCGCGAAGGCCGCCTTGACCCTGTATTCGTCGCGCCCCACGCAGTCGGCTATGCGTTCCTGGTCGTGGTTTCCGGGGAAGATGAGCATGTTGTCCTTGTCGGCATAGAACTGATCGTTCGCCACGCAGTCGTAGATGCGCATCATGCCCTCGTCCCAGTTGGGGCGGCCGTTGTAATTAAGTGCCTCGAGCATGGCGGTCTGCAGCGGGAAGTCCATGATGGCCGGAAGGTTCGAGTCGAACCCGTCGCGGTTGAGGGCGCCCGACTGCCAGTAGGCCAGCTGAGGGACGTTGTTCGTCCAAACTTCGCCCACAATATTGATATTGGGATACTCGTCGCGCACGGCCGCGCACCACTCGCTCATCGGGTATTTCTCGTTGTAGGGATAGGTATCGACCCTCAGGCCATCGAGGTCGGCCCATTCGATCCACCATATCGCCCACTGCTGGAAGTAGCGCAGCAGGAAGGGGTTGTCGAGGTTCATGTCCACCATCGAGCGGTCGAACCAGCCGCCTTCGAAGTTCTCGCGGTCGATCACGGCCGCGTAGGGGTCGTTTTGGGTGGAGAAGCAGCAGTTAGAGTGCGTGTACTCCGGCCACTGATGGACCCAGTCCTGGAACGGCAGGTCCGCCATCCACCAATGTTTGTCGCCGCAGTGGTTCGGGACCATGTCCATGACCATTTTTATTCCATGCGCGTGCGCATCGTCCACGAGCGCGCGGTAGTCGTCGTTGGTGCCGAAACGGCTGTCGATCTTATAGTAGTCGGTGCATGCGTAGCCGTGGTAGCTCTCGCGCTCGACGTTATCCTCAAGCAGGGGCGTGCTCCAGAGAGCAGTCACGCCAAGGTCCTGCAGGTACGAGAGCTGGCTGCGGATTCCGGCGATATCACCGCCATGGCGACCGAAATACTCGTCGGGAGCGGCCTTCTCGAAGGTGTCGGGGGTGCTGTCACCCGCCGGGTCGCCGTTGACGAAGCGGTCGGGCATGAGAAGGTACATAAGGTCGGCGGACGAGAAGCTCGTGCGGCCTGCCGAACCGGTGCGCCGGCCGAGCAGTTCGTAGGGGACTTTGAAATCCTCCGTCCCGTTCGAGAAGCAGAGCTGGTAAGTGCCGGGCCGTGCACTCTTGTCGATATCCACGTCGATGAAGAGGTAGTTGGGGCTCTCCACTTCGTGGGCCACGGTCGCCCGGACTCCCTTTCCGCCCTCTATCCACACGTCGAAGTCGCGTATTCCTTCGCCGTAGACCATCAGCTGGAGGGGCATCTTCATCCCGGTCCACCAGCACAGCGGCTCTACGTGCTTGATGCGGTCGGCCGAAGTCTTCAGCGACCAGCGCCATGGCGCCTGAAGTTCCACGCTCACCGTCACTGCGTCGCCGTCCTTCGTGCGCTTGAAGGCGATGGTGGTAGAGTCGCTGGGGAGTATCTCGAAGGTTGCATCGGAGTCGAGCGCAGGGTGGGCATGCTTGAACTCCGCAAGATACTTGTAGTATTCGGTGTATTCGTTGTCCTCCCAGGTCGGGGCGATGTCCTTCTCGAAGAAGGCGAAGCGGCGGTTGTAGCCCACTTCCTGGCCGGTGTAGATGAGCGGCTGGGAGTTCGGCAGGGTCCAGCACAGGACGCCCAGTCCCTTCACGGCCTCGCCCATGCGCTCGAACTCGGTTCCCGACCAGCTGTTTTCGTCGTGGTTGGAGGTGAAGGTCATGCGGTTGCCTTCAGCCGAGATATAGGTCTTCGTGATTTCCTCGATAAGGTCGGCCTTGGTCTTAGTGCCCTGGGCTATGCCGTTGAGGAGGTGGTGGAGACGCCAGCCATACAACGAGTTGAATCCTGCGTCGTACATCCACTCGTCTTCGGCCTCGGCGAGCATGTAGATGGGCTTGCCTGCCTTCTCGCGGAGCTTTGCGATGCTGGGCTTCCAGAACTTCGCGGGAACCTGCGAGGCCACATCGCACCTGAAGCCGTCCACTCCGCGGTCGAGCCAGAACTCCATGGAACCGTACATGGCCTGATGAACTTCGGGATTGTCGTAGTTGAGTTTTGCGATGTCGGTCCAGTCGTATTCGACTATGGTTTTGCCGAGAGAGTCGCGGTAGTACCAACTGGGATCCTTTTCAGTTACCCATGGGTGATCAGGGGAGGTGTGGTTTGCGACCCAGTCCAGGATGACCTTGAGGCCAAGGTCGTGGGCTGCGGCCAGGAACTCGTCGAAGTCTTCCAGCGTGCCGAATTCGGGATTTACGTCGCAGTAGTTGCTTATCGCGTAGTATGAGCCCAGGCTTCCCTTCCTTTCAAGGACTCCGATGGGATAGATGGGCATGAGCCACACTACATCCACTCCGAGTTCCTTCAGGCGGGGGAGTTGCTCCCTTGCGGCGTCGAAGGTCCCTTCCGGAGTAAATTGGCGGGTGTTGAGTTCGTAGATTATTCCGTCAGAGACGAAACGGTCGTCGGGAGCGGGCTGCTTTTGGGCACAGCCGGCTGCCAGCGCGAGCGCTACGAGCAGGAACAGGTATCTTTTCATTATTTACAGGTATTTAGTATCGTTTGGGTCTTGACCTGGAAGAAGTTGTCGGGACCTTCTGTCAGAAGGCGGTAGTTGGGCATGTTACCCCATGGGGCTGGCTCGTCGTAAATCATGCAGTCCTCACCGGTGTCATTCTCTACGAAGTCTTTTATCGAGTTCTGCCAATCTGTTATGCGCTGGATGCTGGCCGTGTAGTAGAACAGGGCCTTGTCGGGGTCGACCAGTTCGAGCAGGGCGTCTTTGTATATCTGACGGAAGTCGTCGAAGCGGAGCAGACGCCTGATCAGAAGATTGCTGTCGTCGCCCCAGTTCAGGGGATCCTTCCTGCCAGCGTCCATCATCAGACTTGTTCCGAGAGTGTTGTCGTAATCGAAGGGGATGAAATAGAACTTGTAGGCGTACTTGTCGGTAGCGTTGAAATAGATATAGTAGTTGTTCTGGTTGTTCCAGTAGTCGTCCCACATTCCTACCGTCACGTTTACCGCATATGTTTTCAGCAGCAGCGGAACGTCGCAGACCTCCTGGATCCACTGGTAAAAACTGTCCTCGCCCTTTCCAGTGAGTTTGAGGATGAAGTCCTTGAGCTGGGCCTCCGCCGCGCCGTACGCTTCTTTTTCGCCTTTGAACTCGTAGGTGTGCTCGGCGTCGGTCCCGTCATCAAGGCCGAAATCAGCATTCGTTGAATTCAGGCTGGCTCCCCAGCGGCACTTCCAGAGGTTCCCGCCGGCATCCCCGAATCCTTCTTTGCGGGCCTTCAGGAAGCGGGTGTCTATAGGCTCAAGCAGTTCGTATACGCCGAAATAGGTGTATGCGGGGTCGCCCTCGACCTTCAGCCAGAGGAGGCAGTATTTGCTGTGGGGAGCGGTCCATACGCCAGCGCGCTGGAACAGGTCGTAGCAATAGATCTCCCGGACATAGTTCGGATCATCCTTGAACCACTTCAGGTTCATCTTGCGTATGCCCTTTATCCTGTGGTCGTCGTCCTTGGTGAACTTGTCGAGGTGGACTCCGAAGTGGCAGTGGTGCCAGACCGTCTCTTCGGGGTTATGAGTTTCGCCTACCTCTCCCTCCGGCCTGCGGCGGGAGGTGTTACCGCGCAGCCTCAGCCCGGCGCCGCTTACCTTCTCTATCGAAGCCCCGTCGTTATACTCCACGTCGCACGAGACGTATTTCTTTGTCTTATTATTCTCGTCGTAATACCCCAGCAGCGCATTCCACTGGTCGAGCGGCACGCTGATGCGGATTGACGGAATTGCTTCGCTGCCGTAGACGCGGTCCGTGCCGTATTTGTCCTTGTTGACTTCTTTCTGGGGCTCGGGGAACAGGTCAAGTTCCTCGCACCCGCAGAAAGCCAGCGCGGCAAACAGGAGTATGGGCAGGAACCGCTTCATTGATTACTGAGCGAACACTACAGATGAGTTGGCGCCCAGTTTGACGTTCTCGTCTGAAACGGACACCGTTCCGAGCGAAATCACCTTGTCGGACAGTTTGTCGTCCGGCAGCGAGACGGTCACCTCGACAGCGCCGACATTGTGGAGCACGAGGGCCTTCGAGCCGTCGGTGGCGGTCATGTACCATGCCGCTACAGGGCCGCCGGACGCATTGCCGTCGTTGTAGGTGCCGTGGGCGGACATAACGCCGGTTGCGAGCGCCTTACAGGTGTTGCGCGCGTGCGTCCATTCTACATATGTGCGCAGCAGGGATTCCGGATCAGCCTTCTGTTTCTCGACAGATATTTCGTCCGTAAGCAGGGACCAGTCCACATGGCCGTCGAGGTCGCCGACCGCAGCGTTGAAGGATTTGTCCCATACGATGGGCGTACGCACGAGTTCGTCGCTCCCTCCGTCGTCGTAGTCCTTGCCCCAGTAGCCGAGTTCCTCGCCCTGGTAGATGTAGGGCTCGCCTTCGGCCGTGAGGAGTATAGCCGCGGCCTGCTTGAGTTTCGCGAGGTCCTTGTTCAGGACGGTGGCGGCGCGGGTTTCGTCGTGGTTGGTGAGGATAGTCGCAGGAATGGCATTGGGATTCACAGCCTTATACTGCCTGCGGTAGCTGATGAGGTCCTTGGCGAGATAACGGCCGATGTAGTTGTTGAGCACCCATTTGAGCCTCTCCCAGAAGTCGAACTCGAAGCAGGCGGGAATTCCTCCGTAATAAGGAGCGACCGAGCCGGCGTCCATCCAGACTTCTCCGACCATGTAGAAATCGGTGTCGTGGGTTTCCCGGTATTTTGCGTTGCACCTGTCGTACCACTTCTTCAGGAAGGTTACGTTTGCGGTGTTGTTGAAGGAGTTCATTCCGCCGCAGATGTGTTTGACTGCATCAAGCCTGAGGCCGTCGATTCCGAGGTCTATCCATTTATCGACCGAGGCTGCAAGGTCCTTGAAGACCTGGCTGTTCTCGGCCTGGTCGATGGCGCCATAGTTGATGTCCGGCATCCAGTCGCCGAAGGCGCCCATGAACGACACCGACTTGGTGGTAAGATTAGTGAGCTCGATCTTATAGCGGCCGGTCCCCTCGAAATACATGTCTCCGCCGTTCGAGATCAGTTCGACCGGAGTACCGGCAGTGATGGTAGTCTCGTTGCCGCTGCCGCCGAACTTGAAGTCCCAACTGGAGTCCTTTCTTACAAGAAAGCCTGTCTTTCCGCTGATATCCAACACTGCATAGAAGGAACCGTCGCCTTTATTTATGAGTTTTACTTCCGCGCCGTCTTTCCCGGGAGCCCATGTCCAGAGGTTCCAGGGGCCGCTGCCCTGGGCCGGGGCGTCAGTGGTTTCAGTGATGGTTATCCTCGGTGAGCCGGCTACGGCGGTGTGCCAGTCGCCCGAATTATACGCGTAGCCGGACAGCATGGGATAATTCCTGTATTCTGTCGAGGGGCTGTCGCAGATGAAGTAGTAGTCCCTGTAGGGGCTTGACTCGTCCGCGAGTGCCTCTTTGAACCAGGTGTGTCCCTTGCCTGTATGGTTGAGGACATAGTCCATATATACCTTTATACCCTTTTCGTGGGCCGCGTCGATCAGGGCCTTGAAATCCTGCTCTGTTCCGTATTTGGGGTTGATGGCGGTATAGTCCGTCACTCCGTAGCCATGGTAGGCGTCAGCCGGATGCGCGGGCGAGAGCCAGATCGCGGAGGCTCCGAGGGCGTCCAGATAATCAAGACGCTGTTTTATCCCGTTGAAATCGCCGATTTTGTCTCCGTCGCTGTCAGCGAAACTGTAAATTAGCAGCTGATAGGTAATGTTGCCCTGCTTCTCGCCCGCCGCATATGGCGGGAAATCAAAGCCGTCCGGTTCGGGGGTCGTCTGCGGGTCAGGGTTACAGGCGGCGAATATTCCAAGCGCCGCAAATACGCCTAATAGATATAAGGATTTTCTCATATTCCGGTTATCAGTTGGTCAGTCTCCAAAGTTAGCAAATCCCCGCATGATATACAACAAAAAAGGCCCCCGGAAATCCGGAGGCCCTGAAAAATGGGCAAGCAGATATTACTCAACAGTAACGCTCTGTGTGCCAGTTACATACCAGTCAAATGCACATCCAACGGTAATAGCGCCAGTGGGAAGATTCAGAGCGCTCTTAGGAATGCTGATTTCGATATAGGTGTTAGAAGAATCGGAACCAACATCTTCGCCCTCATCATAAGCTGCAACGGTGACCACACCATCGGTCTTGGTGCCGCCAACAGCCTTTGCCCAACTGCTTCCATCCACACCGTTGACTGCAACAGGCTCAACACCGCTGGCCGCGTTTGTGAAAGGATAGGCTTCAATCTGTGCTTCC
Source organism: Bacteroidales bacterium (assembly GCA_017962165.1). Classification (GTDB taxonomy): domain Bacteria; phylum Bacteroidota; class Bacteroidia; order Bacteroidales; family UBA932; genus Cryptobacteroides. The sequence goes on from JAGCVW010000005.1 coordinate 32,991, forward strand.
ATACCATTGATCTTACCGTTATCGTAAGAATCGCCGGTTGATGCATTATTGTCAGTATCGAAACCAATCGCGAGGGGTTTATTATAAGCCCTGTTCTTCCTGAGTTTGAAACAGAAATAAACGTTCTGTGCGTCGGACTTGAATTTCCATTCCCTGATCCTGGAGGAGGAGGTAGCCGCAAAAGCTGCGATATCCGCCCAATCGTCAAGGTTGCCGTCGATAGCGATGGCAGCTGCTGCGCCGCCGATCTTCTCGAACTTGCCGGTGAAGGAAGTCCTGGCATTGCCGTCCCATACAATGGTGAGGGTGACTTTGTAGTCGCCGGTCTGGCCGTCAGAAACCTTGATGTTATCTGTACCCTCGACGGTGAGTCCTTCGATGGTGCAGCCACCAATGCCGACCCAGTCGCCGCCCTGGCGGAGTTTGAAGTCGCCGCCGTCGGTGATAGGAAGAGACTCGATCTCCCAGACATAGGTGCCTGCGAGTGTAGCATTGTCGGTAACATTCTTAGAGACGAAGGTAGCCTTGGTGGTCACGCCGTCGACATCAACGAACGGGTCGTTCCAACCATAATCGTTGGTGCCGTCCATCCACATGCTGCCGGAAACACCTACAACGAAGGTGGAAGGATCGAGAACGAGATCTCCGAGTTTGGTGAAGTCAGCCTTGAGGCTGGTGAGGCCTTCGCCGTCCCACTCTGCGGTGAACGTTACTTTGAACTGGCCGCCTGCGCTGACATTGAAGTCGGCGCCGTCCGCAGCAGTAGTATCATACTCGAGTCCGGTAACGGTAGCCTGGTTCACACCGATCCAAGCAGCGTTGTAGCGGAGCTTAAGAGTTCCTGTAGGGATGTTGATAGTAGCGATTTCGTATACATAGGTACCTGCCTTCTTGCTCTCATCGGTAGGAGTGTAGCTCTTGAATTCAGCCTTGCTGCTTCCTGAAGGATCATTCCATCCATTCTCGAGTCCGGCGCCGGAAAGACCGACAACGAATGTCGAAGGATCGAGGGCGAGGTCGGCGACCTTCTTGATTTCGTAAGAGAAGCTGTTGGCGATGGCGCCTTCCTTGAGGGCGAAGGTAAGGGTGACGTTCATGACGCCGCCTTCCTCAACCTTGATGTTGTCGGCACCAGGGACAAGGCCCTGGCCAAGGCTGGTCTCAGCCTTTACCTTACCGGCGTCGTCGAGGGTGACCTTCCAGTAGTTACCGGTGTTGAATTTAAACTCGGTGCCCTTGGTGATCTCCACGTTCTCCTTGGTGAAGGTTACACCTGCGTTGGAGAAAGCGGATGCAGTCATCTCGGTGTAGTCCCAGCTGCCGATTCCGCGGTAGCCGAAGTGGCTGGCGTCGAGAAGGAGGATCTGTGCTCCGCCTGCTGCATCGAGGTCGCCGGTCTTGTTGAGGTCGAGAACGATGTGATAGAGTCCGGTCTTTGTAACCTTCATTGCGGGAGCATCATTTCCGGTAACGAGCGCGCCCTTAAGGACGGAAGCCGGGTTGTCGCCGTATGCCTCGTTGTCCGTAGGGGTAGTGAACTCTGCGAGATTTGCGCTGTAGCGTGTCTTGACTCCAGCCTCGTTGAGAAGGAGGTAGAAATCCTTGTCAGCCTCGAGGACGATGTACTTCTCGTACATACCTTCGCGGGGTGCCTTAGGGGTGGCAGCCTCGTTGATACCGGTTACCATGACGCAATCGGACTTGATCTCATCAGATCCTGTTGCGGCTCCGGCTACATAGAAACCGTCAACTGTGACATCGTCCCAGTTGATTTCCTCTCCGCCTTTCTTCTCCGGGGTGCATGCACCAACCGTAAGGGCGAGAGCGGCCATGAAAAAGAATAAAACTTTTTTCATAATTGTTGATTAATAAATAAAAATGTTGGGTTGATAATATGTGTTTTAGATTTTAGTTGTCCTAATAACCTTCGTTCTGTGTCCATACAGGGTCGCCGTTGGCATCCCTGACAGACTTCTCGAGCACCGAGAACGGGATGGGGAACCACTTGCGGTAATCGTCCTTTGCGGTGACGAACTGGACGTAGGTGTCGTCGTTGAATTTATCAAAGCGGATAAGGTCGCGGCGGCGCATGTTCTCCCATGCGAACTCGCGTCCGCGCTCGTCGAGGATGCCGTCGAGGGTGAGAACTTCGGGGTATGCCGCGTTGTATGCGGCCTCGCCGTCGGCGCTGTAAGCGAACGCACGCTTGCGAAGGGTCGTGAAGTTGGCGTCGGTGGTCCATCCGGAGGTTCCGGTTCCGCCGCGGAGGATAGCCTCCTCCTTCATCCAGAGTATGTCTGCATAGCGGAAGAGCACGAAGTCGTTTTCGCTGTATTTGTACTTGCCGGCCTTGTCGATCTCATACTTGATGCAGCGGGCGCCGGAGAGGTCGGTGACCTTCGACAGTGTCTCGTCTACGTTTCCGTCGGCATCGAGGATGTCCTTGACGATGATGGCGTCTGACTTCTTCTCGTCCTTGTCGTAGCAAAGATTGCCGGTTGCGTCATAGATGGGTCCTACGAACCAGCCCCAGTCCTTGGTGTTCTTGGTCCCAAGGCCTTCGTTTCCGGGGCCGCGGACATCGGATGCGTTGTAGCGGTCGATGAAGGAAGGACGCGCGCAGAAACCGTTCCAGGGGGTTTCCTGCATCTTGTAAGTCTTCTGGTGGTTGTAGTTGAGCGTAAGGAGGGCGATGCGCAGTTTGTTGAGCATCATGCCGTCTCCGCCCGAGCGTTCGTCGACATCTGCGGCTCCGTTCTCGACTATCACGAAGATATTCTCCTTGCTGGCCGAGTTGTCGATCTTGAAGTTGGTAAAGAAACTCGGCTCAATGCTGTACGACTTGGCGTCGATGATGGCATCGCAGCAGCGGACGCAATTGGTGTAGAAGTCCGCGGCGGCGGCAATGTTGGTGGTGTACTCGTTGTCAATCGTAATGTTGTCCGGAGTACATCCGAACGACTCGGCGTTGAGGTAGAGGCGTGCGAGGAGCGCATAAGCGAGACCCTGGGTGGCGCGGCCGTAGTAGAGGGCGCGGGTGTTTTCGTCCTTGACCTTCGGGAGATTGGGGGCGTTCTTCTCCAGGCAGTTCACGAGGTGCGACCATACGTCGGGAGCCTCCATGAGCGGGTCTTCGGCCCTGTCTACGAATTCCTCGAGATAAGGGATGCGTCCGAAGCAGTCGAACAGCATGTAGTAGTAATAGGAACGCATGACCTCAAGTTCTCCCACGAACTGAGCATAGACGGCGTCGGACATCGACTCCTTGCTGTTTTCGAGGGTCTTCAGGAGTTTGTTGCAGAGGACGGCGCCCTGAATGGTGGTGTTCCATATATTCTTGAAGGCGTTGCCCATTTCGTTCCAGTTATGGGTGTTAAGATTCTTCCAGTAGCCTCCGTCTTCCCAGTCCTTGTCGGGCATACGGGTAGGGTTGAGGCCTTCGTCGGCCGTAAGGGTGACTACGCCCCAGTAGCCCCAGTGATCGTGGAGCCACTTGACGTCGGCATAGCACTGGCCCACGAGAAGAGCGACGTTTTCTTCGTTGGTCATAAGGTCCTTGGTAGTAGGACTGCCGTAGTTGACCTCCTCGAGCATCCTGTCGCACGAAGCGGCGAGAATAACGGTGACTGCAATAAAAGCAAATATCTTTTTCATAACGGTCTCCTTTTAATATTAATACAGGCTGAGGTTAAGACCTACGAGGAAGGTCGCCACCGGGGGATAGAACGAAGGATAGTCGATGCCGCCGTTCCATACTGACGTAGTGTTGACCTCGGGATCCATGCCGCTGTAAGCGGTGAGGGTAAGCAGGTTCTGACCGGTAAAGTAAACCCTCATCGACTGGATGTACTTGTTCTCCTTCATCTTGAAGGTGTAGCCGGCGGTGAGGTTGTCGAGTTTCATGTAGGTGCCGCTCTCCAGGAAGTAGTCGGAGAAGTGGGCCTTCTGGGTAAGCACGGTATTGGCGCCGTCGACGTCCTTCATGAAGACGTTCTTGCTGTTGGCGGACATGGGACCGTAAGCCCAGCGGGTGACGTTGAGGATCTTGTTGCCCACGACGCCGCGCAGGAACATCGTGAAGTCCCAGTTGCCCCAGCGGACGGTGTTGTTCCAGCCGTAAGTGAAGATAGGCTGGGCGTTGCCGATGACCTGCCTCTGCGACTCTACTGCGAGCGCGTCGGAGGTCTGGCCGCCGGCGGGAGTGTAGTAGTACCACTCGCCCGTATCGGGCTTGATGCCGAAGAACTTGTATCCGTAGAAGGAGCCAACAGCCTGACCCTCGACGAGGATCTGGGTGTTGGTGTTCATGATACCGTTCTCACCCACGCCGCCGGACGTCGTCTCAGAGTAGTTGAATCCCTTGGACGGGTCGCTCAGCGAGGTGATCTTGTTGCGGTTGAACGAGATGGTGGGGGTGGTGACCCAGGTCAGGTTCGCAGTCTTGACGGGAACGTAGTTGAGATTGAGTTCCACACCGTAGCTGTCCATCTTACCCGCATTGGCGAGAAGGGTGGTGTACTGGTAAGGAGGGGTCGGAACCTCATAGTCCCAGAGAAGGTCCGCAGTGTGGCGGTAGTAGACATCGAGGCTACCGTAGAGGGTGTCCTTCAGAAGCGCGTAGTCGATACCGAGGTTGTACTCGTATTTCTTTTCCCAGCGGAGGTCGGGATTGACGTTCTGGGTGACGGTGTAGGTGTAGACGTATGCACCGTTGTACCAGAAGGTTCCGCCGTTGGAAAGGAGTTCCACGCTGCGGAGGTCGCTGCCGAGATCGTTGCCGGTAACACCGAAGCCGAGACGTACCTTGAGATCGTCGACCCAGGAGTAGTCTTCCATGAAGTCTTCACCGCTCACACGCCAGCCGGCGCTGAGTGCGGGGAAGAGACCCCATTTGTTGTTGGCTCCGAAACGGGAAGAACCCTCGCGGCGCAGCGAAGCGGAGAGGAGGTATTTCTCCCTATAGTTGTAGTTGACACGGGCGAACTGGGCGATGAGCGTATGGGAACTGCGCCCGGACGATATGTCGACGTATTTCTTGGAGACGTCGCCGTTGCCCATCTGGTAGTACTTCATGATGTCGGGAGCGGCGAAGCCCTTGTTGGACATGCTGTCTCCGTCGTTGAAGAAATGCTGGTAGGATACGCCTGCGACGGCGGCTATATTGTGGCCGTCGAAGTTGCGGGTCCAGTCGGCAGTAAGTTCGAACAGTTTGTTGAACGAAGTGTCGCCGCTGCGGCCTGCCTTCCCGGAACCGGCGGCGTCGGTGTTGACCACGCTGTTGTACCAGAAGGAATTGTTGTCGCCCTCTTCCAATGCGGCGAATCCGCTTACCTTGAGGCCCTTGACCGGCTTGATGTTAACCGTGGCCTTGATGCTTCCGCGGAAGTAGTTTCCGTCTCCGTAGGACTCTTTCTGGTTCATGTTCTCGACGGGGTTCACGAAACCCGTCTCCTCACTGCGCCAGAAGTAACCGTTGGGCGAAGTCTCGTCGTAGACGGGGTAGGTCGGGTTCAGCAGGGCCGCGTTCTTGAAGTCGCCGCAGAAGTAGTCGTTGCGGTAGTGCATGTAGCTGAGGTCGTACTGGAGGTCGAGCCATCCGTCGAGGGCTTTCTGGCCGGCGGCCAGTTTAGCCATTATTTCGTTGCGGTTGGTGTTCTTCGCGATACCTTCGGCATTCTTGTAGTTGATGGATGCGCGGTAGTTGAAGTTGCTTGCAGAACCCACGATTGCGAGGTTGTGGTTGTGGGCGAGCGCCGCGGGACGGCAGACCTCGCTCATCCAGTCGGTGCTGTATGTCTCGCCGTTCGGGCCGGTGTAGACGTTGCCTACGGCCTTGCCGCCCGAAAGTTCGGCGAGATTGCGGAACTCTTCAGCGGTGGCCATGCCGGTGCCGTGGTTGCGGACCGACAGGGAAGCATATCCTGAGTATTCGACTCTGGTCTGCGCCACATCGGAGAAGGCGTCGCCCCTCTTGGTGGTGATGATGATAACGCCGTTCGTACCGCGGGTACCGTAGATAGCGGCGGCGGAACCGTCCTTGAGGACGTCCATGGAGGCGATCTCATCGCTGGAGATATTGTCGATGTTGCTCACCGGCACTCCGTCCACGATGAAGAGCGGGCTGGTTCCCGTTCCCTTGTCCAGGGTTGAAAAGCCGCGGATCTGGATGTTATATCCCGTGCTGGTAGGGTCGGAGGTGGTCTTGATTACGTTGAGACCGGCCACTTTACCCTGAAGCAGTCCCATAGGATTGGTTTTCACGCCGGCGTTGAAGTCCTCGCTCTTGATGGAGGCCACCGATCCGGTCACTTCCTTCTTCTTCTGGGAGCCGTAGCCGATCACGACCACGTCGTCGAGGAAGATGGCGTCAGTTCCGAGGAAGATCTCGGCGGGTACTTCAGAAGCTTTGTAGGTAAGAGTAGTGTATCCGATGCAGGAGATTTCAATGACTGCATCTTCAGACGATACCTTGAGGGTGAAGGCTCCGTCGAAATCGGTTGTCACGCCGTTCGTGGTTCCCTGTTCGAGGACCGCGGCTCCGATGACGGGGCCGAAATCGTCTACGACTACACCCTTTACCTGGTAGCTGCCCTGGGCGAACACTGCGGTGCATGCCATAAACAGCATGGCTGCCAAGGTTAGCAATTTTTTCATAAAAGGTTGATGTTGGTTATCTGTTTTATTCAACAATTGTCCTTATGTGTGTAAGTCGCGCAAAGATATAAAAATTTTCGCAAATATGTGCGTTTTTTGACGACCGCCCCGTCCGGGTTCCTCTCTTCCAAAAAATATTGCTATTTTAGCAAGACAATAACACGAACCAGTTTTAACCATTATGAAAATAGCTCTTAAAAAGATTTTTCCCGTCTTGTTTGCGCTGGCTTTGAGCCTGACGGCTATGGGACAGGGACGCTCCGTATCCGGAACGGTCACCGATGAACTGGGCTATCCGGTTATCGGAATGAGCGTTAAGGAGGTCGGGACGGGCAATTATGCCATCACCGATTTCGAAGGGCGCTTCAACGTGAAGGTAAGCGGCAGCGAGTCGGTTCTCGAATTCCAGGCCCTGGGCTACACAGTCGAACCCGTGAAGGTCGGGAACCGAACCGTAATCGATGTCGTCGCGAAGGAAGATGCGATCATGCTTGACGCCGTGGTTGCCATCGGCTATGGATCAGTCAAGAAGCGCGACCTGACTACGGCCGTTTCTACGGTCTCTACGGAGGATGTCCAGCTCCGCCCCATTACCGATGCTTCCGGCCTCATCCAGGGCAAGGTTGCGGGCGTCCAGGTCCAGCAGACCAGCGGACTTCCCGGTGCGGGTATGACCGTCCGCATCCGCGGCAACAGTTCGATTGCCTCATCCAACGACCCTCTCTACGTCGTCGACGGCGTGCCGGTCGGTGAAGGCGGATATGCGATCGCATACCTCTCCCCGAACGATATCGAATCGATGCAGATCCTCAAGGACGCATCTTCCGCGGCAATTTACGGTTCCAGGGCGGCCAACGGCGTCGTCCTCATCACCACGAAACAGGGCGGGCGCAATGCGGCCCCGAAGGTGAATTTCTCCGCTTATGCCGGACTCTCGAACGTCACCCGCACTTTCGAGGTGCTGAACACGGAAGAGTACCGCGAATATGCCGCGGAATTCAACACCCACATCCCCGAAGGCCTTACCGACCAGACCGACTGGTTCGACTATACCTACAAGACCGGCATCAGCCAGAACTACCAGATCGGCGTCTCCGGCGGCGGAGACAGGTTCCGCTATTACCTGGGCGGCGGCTATACCGACGAAGAGGGTATCATCAAGGTCGCGTACGCGAAGAGATATAATGTGCGCGCGAGTTTCGACGTGGACATGTATAAGTGGCTCACGGTCGGCACCAACGTCGCATACTCTCATTACCGCAACAACGGCATTATCTCCGGAACGGGGTCCAACCGTGCGGGAGTGGTCCTTTCGGTAATCAACACTCCGACTTACGCCCCGGTGTGGGATGAGACCAACCCCAACCAGTATTACAACAGTTTCTACGGCCTCAGCGGAATAACGTCCCCCGCGGAGAACATGGCCCGAAGCGAAAACAACTACGACACGACTGACCGTGCGATCCTGACGGGATACGCCCAGATCAACTTCTCTCCGAAGTTCAATTTCAAGAGCACCGTCTCGATGGACCGCAGGTGGACACACAGCTATTCCTTCCTGGATCCGGTTTCCACTTCTTACGGACGTACCCAGCACGGCGAAGTTTCGGATTCCCGTTCGGACGACTGCCGTATGATTTACGACAACATTTTTACCTATAAGGACACCTTCTCTGGGAAGCATAACCTGGAGTTGATGGGCGGTTCCTCCTCCACCACATCCAACTGGATGCAGCTCTGGGGCTCCCGCTCCAACGTCTCGCCGGACTACTACAAGTCCATCTGGGGTCTCGATCTTGGAAATAAGGGTGGCCTCAGGGGACAGGGGACCGGCTGGGCCCAGTGGACCATCCTTTCCTTCCTCGGACGCGCGGCCTATAATTACGACAGCCGTTACTACCTGACCTTCAACATCCGCGCAGACGGTTCTTCGAAGCTCGCTCCCGGCCACCGCTGGGGTATCTTCCCTTCGGCCTCGGCGGCCTGGCGTCTGACGGGCGAGCCCTGGCTCAAGGATGTCGCCTGGCTGGAGGACCTTAAAGTCCGCGCCGGCTGGGGCCAGCAGGGAAACCAGTCCGGACTTGGCGACTATGCATGGGTCCAGACCTACGGGACAAACTACTACGACTGGACTAAAGACGAATACGCCTACGCGACTCCGTCGATTGGCTCCCGTTCCAACTTCGGGAACAAATATCTGACATGGGAGACCACCACCCAGACCAACGTCGGTGTGGACGCCAGCCTCTTCAAGGGCCGGCTTACCCTCACCCTCGATGCTTACTATAAGTTCACGGACGGGCTTCTGATGAACGTCAGCCTGCCCTCGCCCTACCCGAGCATGTTCCGCAACGAGGGCTCGATGTCCAACTGGGGACTTGAGTTCGCGGCCAGTTCGGTAAACTTCTCAAAGGGAGACCTTGAATGGAAAACCGACTTCAACATTTCGATGAACAGGGGACGCCTCGAGAGCCTCGAACTCCAGCAGGTCTACTACTATGTCAACCCCGAAACGATAGGTGAAAACATCGTCAGGATGACCCCCGGCGAGCCCCTTTCAAAGTTCTGGGGCTACAAGTGCCTGGGCGTCGATCCTGAGACCGGACTTTACATTTACGAAGACCTCAACCACGACAACGACATTACGGATGCCGACAAACAGTACATCGGAGATGCCAATCCGGACTTCATATTCGGTATGACAAACACTCTGAGTTATAAGGGCTTCAACCTGAATGTCCTCATTACCGGCAGCGTCGGCAACGACATCTTCAATGTCTCCAGGCTCGATATGATCGGAATGCAGAATGCCTCCAACCAGCTCAAGGACGCCACCCGCCGCTGGAGGATTCCCGGGCAGATAACCGATATTCCCAAGTCCGGAGAGACATGGAACGCCAAGGCTTCCACCGCCTGGGTTGAAGACGGAAGCTACCTGAAGGTCAAGAACGTCACCCTCTCATACGACGTCAAGGGAGGAATCCTCAAGCGCCTGAACATCGCCAGGATCCAGCCTTACGTAACACTTTCCAACTTTTTTACCCTCACGGGCTACAGAGGCTATGACCCCGAAATGAGCCAGTATTCGAGCGCGACCAATATGGGTATCGACTACGGAACCTATCCCAACGTCAAGACCATTTTGTTCGGAGTCAATGTCGATTTTTAATCCGATGGAGTTATGAAAAAGACAGCAATCATAGCAGCGATTCTCTCGCTTTTTGCATTTACGGCCTGCGAACTCGACCTGTACTCTCCGACCTCCTTCAACAAAGGAAACGTTGAGACTGTAGGCGAGGGAGACAGTGAAAGCCAATATACCTCGAAGGCCGACATGGAGGCCCTCAGGAACTCGCTCTACAACTCCTGGGTGAAGGACGTCCAGGAAAAGGGCCTGTTGGACTGGCTGATTTATTCCGAAGTACGCGCGGACAACGCCTATTGCGGAACGAACACCGCGGAAATCATGGCGCTTGAAGCCAACAAGCAGGACGGTTCCAACAAAAATGTGACGCGCGACTGGGACTGGTATCAGACCCAGGTGTCCAATGCCAACCAGACAATCTGCAATATCGACAGGATCTGCGAATCCGACTCTGAGATGACGGAAGCCCAGCGCGACCAGTGGAAGGCCGAGGCCATGATCTGGCGCGCGTTCAACTTCTTCCGCCTGACCCAGCTCTGGGGTGATGCCCCCATGGTGCTCCAGATTCCCCCGGCAATCACGATCGAGAATGTCCAGGAGGTTTACCCCCTCTATTATCCCGACCGCACCCCGATGAACAAGGTCTACGCCCAGCTCGTCGAGGATTTGACCTGGGCCGCAGATCACGCACCTGCTCTGGACCCTGCTAACAAGCAGCTTATGTCCCAGGCGTTTGCGTGGTCCATCCTTGCCCACGTCTATGCCGAGAAACCAATCCGCGACTGGGGCAAGGTCATCGATTACTGTACCCTTCTCGAAGGGTGCGGTCTCTCCCTCGAGCCCAACTACGGCGACCTGTGGGGCTACGACGCAACCGACGCGAAGCGCAACTCGGTGGAATCTATCTTCGAGGTTCAGTGGGTTAACCAGTCCCAGGGCAACTGGGTGTTCATGATGTTCCACCGCAACGCCTACGATCCCGGCGCAAGCTACGACTGGGCCAAATGGGTGACCCCTTCAAGGGACATCCTCCAGGCATACGATGACGAAGGAGACGCCGTCCGCAAGGCCGCTTCCATCGTCTGGGATTCCTGCGGATGGAGCAACTACTACCCCGAAGACAATTACGCATTCATGCACAAATGCCCGACCAATGTTTCCAGCATCATCGTCTATCGTCTTGCAGACATTCTCCTGCTCCATGCCGAGGCGCTCTGCTGCTCGGATGATGTGGACGGCGCCGCGGCCCTTGTGAACCAGGTTCGTTCGAGGGTCAGTCTCGGACCGCTTCCCGCTTCCGCCAAGGCCAGCAAGGATGCCATGCTGAACGCAATCCTGAAGGAGCGCCGTCTCGAGCTCTCATTCGAGGGCTACCGTTTCTTCGACCTCAGGCGCCACGACAAGATCATCGAGGTCCACAATGCGATGAACGCGAAGGACTCGTATTGGCAGGACAGGAAGCCGCTTGCCGAGACTCGCTACTACCTGCCGGTGCCCACGACGGCCCTGGACAACAACCCCAACATGAAACAGAACCCCGGTTATTAGTATGAATAAATTGATAATGCTTCCCCTGGTGGCGGGCGCGATGTTCTGGTCGTGCGGCTGCTCCATGCCAGAGGAGAACAAAAAGGACGACGGAAAGCCATCTGAGGAACAGACCCCTCCCGTAGAGGACAAGGACCTTGCGAAGACATGGACGACCTCCTTCGACAAGTCGTACGACCTGAAGACTGCATCTTTGGAATACGGAAAGGCGGCGAGCATGTCCCCGAAGATAGTCCGCTTCACCGACGAGACCTATCAGACGGTCGACGGCTTCGGTCTTGCGGTAACCCAGGCTTCCTGCTACAACCTCCTGAAGATGTCGGCTGATGACAGGACGAAGGTCCTGAAAGAACTTTTCAGCCCGACCGAAGGGGCCGGCTCATCCCTTATCAGGGTATGTATCGGAGGCTCCGATTTCTCTATGGACGAGTTTACCTGCTGTGATACGAAGGGAATAGAAAACTTCGCCATCCATCAGTTGGACAAGGATTATTTATTCCCCGTCCTGGATGAGATTTATGCCATCAATCCGGACGTGCAGATAATCGGCTCGCCGTGGAGTTGCCCGAGATGGATGAAGATGAACGTGGACGGAACCGGGGCCTACAACAGTTGGACTTCCGGAAGGCTCAACCCTCTCTATTACGATGATTATGCAACCTATTTCGTCAAGTGGATCCAGGCGATGGAGGCGCGAGGCTACAAAATAAAGGCCGTCACCCTCCAGAACGAGCCCCTCAACCACGGAAACAGCATGTCGCTGTATATGCCCTGGCAGGATCAGAGGGATTTCCTCGCTGTTATCGGGCCGGCCTTCGAAAAGGCTGGGATCACAACCGAGATCATCCTGTTCGACCACAACTATAACTACGACGGCCAGGGTGATCAATACCGTTATCCTGTCCAGATTTACGGCACACCTGCCGGAAAGTACGCTGCGGGCAGCGGATGGCACAACTACGGAGGGTCCGTCTCGGAACTCGATGCAATCTACTCCGCGTATCCAGACAAGGGCATCTGGTTCACCGAGGCATCGATCGGAACCTGGAATTACGACTACAATAAGTTCGGTGGCCAGTTCGACGAGGACATGAGGGAGATTTTCTTCGGAACCCTCAAGAGAGGAGGCAAAGGCGTAACCCTATGGAATATGATGCTCGATGTGGACCGCAAGCCATACCGCCCCGGCGGATGTTCCACTTGTTACGGCGCCCTGAACATAGGCAAGAGCTACACTTACGGCTCTGTCGAAAAGTACTCCCACTGGTACGACGTGGTCCACTGCTCGCTTGTGGTAAAACCCGGCGCTGTAAGGATAGGCACCTCGGGATACACCGCCAAAGGCGTAACTTATCTTGCATTCCGCAATCCGGACGGCTCTTACGGAGTATTGTTCCTGAATGAGGGATCTTCGGAAGAACAGTTCGTGTTCGCCGGGAGTGCCCGCTCAGTAACGCTTTCCGTTCCGGCGAAGTCTGTGGTTTCGCTTTTATGGACAGACAAAGAAAAATCATAAACCATATGAAAAAGTATTTATTTATTGCAGTCGCGGCGCTTCTTGCTTTCGCCGCCTGTAAAAACGAAGAAGTCCCTACAGGAGAAGGTCCCGAGATGACCGTCGTCTGCGACGAATCTGCCCTGATGGGAGACCTTTTCAAGTTCAAGGTAACTCTTCAGGACAATGTTCCCCTTTCAACCCTGAAGGCTGAACTCCTTTTCGACCAGACCGTTGTCTCTGAAATTACCAAGAGAACGGCCAGAAACGGAACATATGAGGACGGCCTCGAAATCCCTTTCTATAAGGACATTCCCGACGGAGTGGCGACTGTGCGCTTCACCGCCCAGAACACCAATTTCGCCAAGACAATTCAGAACAAGGATGTCAGCGTTTCCCGCCCGGACTTCGAGTATCTGAGTCTTAAGACCGCAACCGGACACACTTACGATATGACCAGGGAATCCCGTAATGTCTATTCTTTAGAGGGTTCCTTCGGTGCTTCCTTTGAGGCCAAGATCGTGACCCCTATGTTTGGGGAGAGTAAAAGAAAAATAGAATTCGGATACGGAGCGACCGGCGTCGAGGTCGGAGCGGAGGGCTATCTTCCTTTTGCCAGCACCCAGACCGATTACAAAATCACTTTCAACACCCTTACCTTCGAGGCATCTCCGTTTACTACTATTACGGTTAACGGAACGGCAGCGACTATGGCCAACAAGACGACCTTTGCGGCTGTAGTCGACCTGACCAAGGGCCAGACGGTCACTATTGAGGGTTTGAGCGACATCGCAGACTGGACGGCCGACCCCGACTTCCTTGAGAAACAGAGCGCCGGCTCCTACAAGTTCCTCACTCTCGACGGGAAGTACAAGATAAACATCTCCCTTTCAGACAAGTATTTCCTCGTGGAGCGCATGGCGAACGATACCGACTATGCTACCCTGAATGCCGACGGAAGCGGCGCGGTCTGGATGATCGGCGGACCCTGCTACGGAAAACCTGCCATTTTCTCTGCCAGCTGGAAAACCGACAAGGGACTTTGTTTTGCCGAAGTCGAGCCTCAGATTCACCAAATTACTTTTGTTGCCGGCGACCAGCTCGCTACGAGTTCGATCGACGTCAAACTGTTCCACCAGAAAGACTGGGGTGGAGAGTTCGGCAGCAGCGCCGTAATCTCGACGGACAGCGAACTGATTACTGTCGGAGCGAGTGATGGAAATATCCACCTTGCCCCCGGCGTGCTCCTCGATATGGGTGGACTGTATCGCTTTACGCTTGACCTGACGGGAGGCAACGACCATGCGGTTCTCCATTTTGCAAAAGTGGGCCAGAACGAGGTCGTTTCCGACAAGATTACCTTTGCCGGAACTGAGATGACTATGACTTCCGCCACAACCTACCAGGCGGTCCTGAACCTTGCCCAGGGCCAGAATCTCGAAGTGTCCGGTATTGCCGACATCTCCAACTGGACCATCGATCCCGACTTCTTCGAAGTTGTCTCGGCTGGCTCATACAAATTCCTGCCGATTTCCGGATACTATAAGATTGTCGCTAACACCGAAACGAAATTCTTCCTTGTAGAAAGCTGTCTGGAGAACGGTGCGCCCGCTACGCTTGCCGACGACGGCAGCGGCGCGGTCTGGATGATCGGCGGTGCATGTTACGGGAAACCTGAAATTTTTGAAGGCGGTTGGAATACAGACCTCGGTCTCTGCCTGTCACAGATTACCCCCAAGGTCCATCAGATTACCCTCATCGCCGGGAAGCAGATTTCCGCCGACAAGGTGGGCGTCAAATTCTTCCACCAGAAAGGCTGGGGCGGAGAATTCGGGGAGAACGCGTATGCCACTGTCGACGACGGCGGCCTTATTGCGGTAGACGCAGCTAAGGGAGATATCTCCCTCAAGGGTGGCGTTACCCTTGAATACGGCGCTCCTTACCGCTTTACCATCGATCTTACCGAAGGTGTTGCCGCTGCGAAACTGAAGTTCGAAAAGGCCGGCGAAAGCCAGGTTAGCGGGGCGAAGGTTGTCGTCAACGGAACCTAGCTTGCGCAGACTTCCGAGGGTGATATCGGCCTCTCCTCCAACCTCGAGAAAGGCGCAACCTACCGCATCACCATCGACTACTCCGCCGGAGCCTCCGAAGTCTTCACGATAGACAAGCTTTAAAAGTTGCTGCTAACCTGCGGGAGATTCTGCAGGTTAGCCCTAACTTCTTGCGAACGGCGCTTTTTTAAACCAGCCGGACACACAGTGCGACCGGGACGGGAAAGTCTTCGTCCCGGTCGTTGCTGTCATTTCGAGCGGGCGCAGCGAGCCGAGAAATCTTCTGTAGGCATGCCTATTTGATAATAATTATTATATTTGCCCGATTGCCCCCAAAGAGGGCCTGCATGATAACACTAAAAATCATATACTTATGAACGAAAAACTAACCTATGATGTTCCCGTAGTGGAGCTTGTAGATGTAAGACTTGAGGGGGCAATGCTCACTCTGTCTAATGGTGCTTCCCAGGCGCCCAATGTGGAAGGTCTTGGTTCTGGGGATATTTATAACGATCCTTCTTGGTGATTATTTTAAATTATGTTTGCAATGAAAAAGTACATTATAATTACCATAGCGGCTATTTCTCTTCTTACTGTCGGATGCAAAAAAGAAGTTGCACCTGTCGACGAGCCCACTCCCATAGAGGATAATGTAACTGAAGACGAACTGGTTACTTATTCATTCACCATTGATAATAAGGATCTCAAATCAACTCTCGACAATAGCGGTACATTCTCTTGGGTTACCGGAGATCACATTGCCATCTATAATACAACATCGTCTTCATATGTTGATTTCGAAGTTAAGTCTGTAGATGGCTCAGGTAATGCAACCATAGAGGCAGAAGCGTCCGCTGGCGCAGTTTGGACCAATGCAATCTATCCTGCCGCTCGCGCAACAGGTACCGGCAATGCTGTGGATTACACAGTAAGTACTGTCTCGGGCCCTATCCTTGTCAGCCAGGTTGATGGCCAGACCCTGAGTTTCAAGTATCTCGGTGCAGTCGCCAATATCCGTATTGACGGTGTTCCCGGATCACCTACAACCCTTACTTTCACCGCCAATGCGAACGTCTTCGGCGCCCGCACTTTCAGTTGGAGCGGCGAGTCGCCTGTTCTCGGCGGCAGCGGCAGCCAGGCGAGCATAACAGTTCCGTTCACCAACGCCACTATTATCTCTGTCCCTATCCCTCAGGTTTCTTATGCTGGGTTTACAATTACGGTAGACAATGCCGGCGGCCGTCACCTTTACAAGAAGACAACCGGGAACACCTTCGATATGACGTCGAAGAAACTTCTCCCGATGCCTAAACTAGACTACGCGGCCCCGAGGTTATTCTATGTTCATACTGCTACTTCAGGATCTGTTACTTATGATGGAGATTTTATTATGCTTCAACGCGGCGCGACGCAGTATGAAACATGGGTGAATTGCGATGCCAACACGATATCCTATGTATATGACGAGTATAACATTGGCAATGACGTTACCGTAGCCGGTTGTCTCGCTTATACCGCATCTGTCGATGACCCCAACAAGTATAGGATAACCTACAATTCTTCAACCAACACTGCCAGTATGCAGTATATTAGCGGCCAATATGCCGATCCTTATAACTGGGCAGGCTTTTATTCCAATACTGTTTATTTGAGGGGCTCCTTTGATGGCTCCAACTGGACAAACACCGATAAGTTCACTGGAAGTAATCATATATTGGAGACCACGTTAACTACCACCAATAATACTGGTGAGTTTGGAATTCAGGCTAGTAGTGATTGGTGGTCGGCCAATACCGGAGACGGTAACTATTGTACCATTACAGATGGCGGAAATAATATTTATTATGCCACCCTGGTTAAAGGCTCCTCTTCAAATCAAAGGTTATCCGCTCTGCCGGCCGGGACATATACGGTCTATGCTAATGTGTTGCAAGATGCGTACGATGATAGACCGATAGCGTTAATGTTCGTCAAGCAATAACACATATATCATAATTTCCGGGCGACCCGAGTGGGCCGCCCGGTTTTTTGTCCCGTCCATCGGCGCGAAAATCGGACGTTTTGGCGCCGGGGCGATGGTTTTACTTCTCGCGGGCGCTTTTTTCGCCAGTTTTGGCGCCGAAATTGTGTTTTCGTCAGGCAGCAACACGTCGAACCACGACAGAGATCATCAGAATAGGGCCAGGAGTGTGGCTGGGGGCAAAATAGAGGGTCGCCGCACGCGAACTGCCGATAGAGGGCCCTCTGATGGGGGTAGGGTGTGCGGCACGTTTGCGAACTCCAGTTACTTTGCTCCGCCGGGGGCAAAGTAACCCCAATTCACCGCCCATCCCCCTCCGTAGGCGCAGCAATAGACCGCCCTCACCCCGCGCATTTTGATAATTTACGCATAATGCGTACTTTTGCGGTTACCTCGCGCCGGGCGCACGCAAGGCGCGCTGCGCACGCGAGCCGCAGAAGACACTAGAAGATGACCAGAAATTCTTTCGCGCTGAGAGCGCTGGTTGCCGTCGCGACCATCATCCTGACTATCCCTTCGTGTAAGCAGGAACCGGAACCGGAGCCCGTTCCCCAGACCGTCCCCACAATAGAAGTATCCGAAGTCTCCCTCACTTTCCCCGGCGACGGAGGCGAGAAACAGATTGAACTCACTGCTACTGCGGCGTGGGAGGGTATTTCGAGATATCCCTGGCTCACAGTCGAGCCCACCCAGGGCGAAGGCAATGCCACCGTTACGATAACCGCATCTGCCAACCCCTTCGAGGAGGACCGCTCCGCAAGCATCACCTTCTTCATCAAGGGACGCTCCGCGATTGAGGCCCCCGTTGCAATCCTTCAGGCGGCCATGGGTAAGGACGAGCCCACACCCCCCGCTCCGGAGCAACCGACAGAAGAGGACAACTCCTCCGTGGTCATCACTAAAGACAAATTTACCGACGATACTTCATGGAGCCTGATCGGCACCCTCAACGGCACTGAATGGGATCAGGACTTCGAGATGCTCGCCGAGTCGGAGTACGGCTGGATAGCGGCATTCGATGTGGTGATAGCCGACGGCGACGAGTTCAAGTTCCGCCAGAACGGCTCGTGGGCCGTAAACCTCGGCGCGAGCGCGGGCCAGCCGAAGGAGGACGTCCGCTACTCCCTGGCCGATGCCGGCGGCAACCTCAAGCTGGCCGCGGGAACATACGACCTCTACGTCCATCCGGCCTACAGCCTCCTCTATGTCGAGGAAGCCGGCGCGACCTTCGCCCACGGCGATGCCGTTCCCGCCGCCCAGACCAGCGAGAACACCCGCATCTACGTCCTGAACAACTCCACCTGGACAAAGCCCTACATGTACGCATATGTGGGTTCGGGTGAGCTGATGCCCTTCGGCGACTGGCCCGGCACCTATGCCTCAGGCACTAAGCAGTTCGGCGACTATACATGGACCTACTGGGAAGCCTCGGGCTTCAATGGGGTCGGCGGCATAAACCTCATCCTCAACAATGACGGAACCGCGCAGCACCCCGCCCAGGACCAGAAGGAGCCCCTATGGAGCGACCTTACCGTCCTCAACACCCTCTACTTCGTCTGGGACGGCACGACCGTCACGCAGATTGAAGACCCGTCCGCTCCCGGAGTCGACGGCAAGGGCGTCGAGCCTGTCGAGATGAAGTTCGGCTCCAGCAGCTGGACCATTATCGGCACTCTCGGCCAGACTAACTGGGATTACGACTTCCCCATGGATACCGAAGGTTACTGGGAGGTCGCCCGCGAGGTGAGCATCGCCCCGGGCGAACAGTTCAAGTTCCGCCAGAACCGCAAGTGGGACTCCAACCTCGGCTATGGGACTTACAGCGACACGGAGGCGCACACCATCTCGCTCAACACCAGGCTCGACCTTGGCCCCGGAGCGGGCAACATGACCGTTTCAGCCGCCGGCACCTACGACATCTACCTGTCGGTGGAGAACAAGATCGCCTACGTGCTTGAAGCGGGGTCGACATGGACCCATGAAAACGACGGCAAGCCCGACAATTACGTCGGCGGAAACTACAGCACAACCCTCGCTCCGTCCGGCAAGCTCTCCGGCCTCACCTACCAGGTGAACGTGTTCAGTTTCAAGGATTCCGACGGCGACGGCTACGGCGACTTCAACGGCCTTACCAACAGCCTGGACTACTTCGACGCACTCGGCGTGACCGCCCTCTGGCTCTCGCCCGTCCAGCCTGCCCAGAGCTACCATGGCTACGACGTCACCGACTATGAGACCGTAAACAAGAGATACGGAACGGAAGACGACTTCCGCCACCTGATCCAGGAGGCGCACAAGCACAACATCCGTATCTACATGGACTACGTGATGAACCACGCCGGAGACCAGAGCAAGTGGTTCACCGACATACTCGAAAAGGGAACTGAAAGCCAGTACTGGAACTACTTCTCCCTGTCGAAAGACCCGGCCGCCGACGTCTCCGCAGGCAGAATCGCGCAGGTTCCCAGGGAATACGGCTACAACAAATACAAATGGTTCCCCGTCAACATTGGCGGCCGCGGAACCAAACGCTACAAGATTGACCTCGACTGGACCGACGCTTCGGCGCCTAAGATGACCGTAAACGAGACGACGGATGCCGTTACTACTTCTGGCGCACATTCGAATCCGGCCCGCTACCTCTACTGGGGCGGCGGCACATACTCGCAGTTCGTCGATGCCGGAACAAACAAGTATACCCTCACGCTTGACTTCAACAGTTCATGGGGCTGTCTCGTGCGCACCACCAACAAGGACGAGTGGAAGAACAAGACCAAGTGGGGCTTCAACGCTACCGGAGACCAGATGAAGCTGGGCGTGCCCCATACCCTTTACTCCGACGACAATCCCGATAACGTCCAGGCCATCATCATGCCCGGCGGGGAAATCTACTACTATTATACCGAGTTCGGCACCGGCTCCTTTGTGGACTTCAACTACGGCCCTGCGGACCAGTGCGAGAACTCCGATGCCTTCAAGGCCATCATGGTCGGCGTCGAGAAGTGGCTGAAGATGGGCGTGGACGGTTTCCGTCTCGACGCAGTCAAACATATTTACGCCAACGAAACGGGCCAGGAGAACAAGACCTTCTGGAACAAGTTCTATAATGCCGCAAATGCCATCTACAAGGCCAACGCCTCGGCGAGGGCTGACCTTGCCGGCAACGGCGATGAGAACATCTTCATGGTCGGCGAAGTGCTGAGCGGCGACGGCGACTGCACCCCGTTCTACAGCGGCCTGCCCGCCCTCTTCGAGTTCCAGTTCTGGTGGGATCTGCGCAACTGCCTCAACTCCGAGACCATCTATGCGGCCGGCTACGAGCAGAACTTCCCCGGCTCTCTGCCCTACCGCTGGAACGGCCACAGGGCCGTCCGCGGCGACGCCTACTCGACTCCGAAGCTTGCGAACCACGACGAAGACCGTACGGCTTCGTCGCTGGGTAACTACAAGCCGAAGATCCGCCTCGCCGCGGCCGTGCTGCTGACTTCCGCCGGCCGTCCGTTCATCTACCAGGGCGAGGAACTCGGCTATTGGGGAACCAAGTCCGGCGGCGACGAATACGTCCGCACGCCTATCCTCTGGACCCCGTCGGCAACGAGCGCCGCCTCCAAGGGCGTTTCGAACAAAGTGGACTGGAACATGCTCAAGCCCACGATCAGCGTGGAGTCGCAGTCGGCGGACGAGACCTCCCTGCTTACGCTCTACCGTCACTTTGCCTATGCGCGCAACATCAACCCGGCGCTCGCCAACGGCTGGCCTGAGGCAGACACCAGGGGCAACTGCGACGGCAAGGTGGCCGGCTGGTATCTCCACCAGCTCGACGGGGAGAAGGTGGTGCTTGTGCTCCATAACTTCTCCGGCGAGTCGAAGAGCATACAGCGCTGGCCCGGCGAGAACGCCACCAATGAGACCATCCTGGTCTGCAACGGCCGCGTTTCTGTCTCCGGCAGCGTTTCCGACGGACCGACCGTCACCCTTCCTCCATACAGCTCGGTGGTATTTGCACTGAATTAATCAATTAACAATCATAACATCATGAAAAAGCTCTTTTTTGTCATCGCAGCGGCAGCCGCATTACTCTGCTCCTGCAACAAGAACGACCTCACTCCCTCACAGGGAGGCCCGAAGGCCGTCAATTTCACTGTGGCCAACCTCGGCACCTACACCCTTAAGTCCGCCACGCTCGAGCTGGGCGCGGCCGGATGCTCCAAAGTCGGCATCTATGCCGCCGACCTCGGCGCCAACAACGTCCAGGCGACAGTTAGCGGATCCGCCCTTACCCCCGCCAGCACCATCTACTGGAGGGTGGGCCAGACCGAAGCGACCCAGTTCGTGGCCCGCTATCCCCATGCCGATGGCGCTTCAATCAACGGCGAGTATGCCCTCCCGGCCGACCAGACCTCGGAGGATACTTTCACCTATCATTCCAACGTGATGACCGCGGTTCAGAGCGCCAGCCCGGATCCCGGAACCGTCGCCTTCAACTTCACCCATCCTTTTGCGAAGGTGGCAGTCAATATCACCAACAACCTCAGTGCGGACGCAGTGGCTTCGGTGGTCATGGAGAACGTGAAGCTCGCGGCTTCCGCCCTGGACATGACGACCTCTCCGGCGACTCCGACCCTTACCGACGCCAAGTCCAACGTGACCGCATACAGGGTTTCGGCGAACGCCTATGAGCTGGTGCTCATGCCCCAGGCCGCGGCCGCAGACATGAACATCGTCGTGACGACCACCCTCGGCTCGGTCTACACCTTCCGCATCACCAACGCCTCGTACAACTTCCTCGCAGGGAAGACCGCGACCGCGGCCGTGACCCTTGACCCGATAGGCGGAGCAGGCGGAGAGCGCAATGCAGTCGGCGCCATGAGCTTCACTACGGTCGGCTGGACCGCCAATGCCGCTGCAACCATCGGTACTGTTGGCGACCCGACCCTTGGCAACTACTTCCAGATCGGCGGAACGATCTATACAGACGAAGATGCTGACGCCGTCGCTGCCGAAACCCTCGGCGCATGGGGCAAGTGGTACAACATGACCTATTCGGCGGAGAATACCTGGACCATCGTCCTCAACTACAGCGAGGCCATGGCTGGCGACGAGGCCGGCAAGGGCTTCCTCATCAGGCTGGGAGACACCTATTACAAGATGTATAACGGTTCTGATAATATCGGGACCGAACCATACGCTCTCTACCCGGAGGATGGTGATCACCAGAAGAACGTCCGTCTGCCTTTAGCATCTGGCAAATACCTGTTCACGTTCAACTCTTCCAACAATCAGATTACGGTAGAAGCACAATAGGCAATGACCTTCTTACGGAAAATAGCGCTTTGGGCCCTCGCGGCCGCGGCGTTGTGTTCCTGTTCCAAGAAAGTCACCGTAATTACCGTGGACGAGGTGTTCTTCACCGCATCGGTGAAGGCTTATAACACCAAAGCAAGCGGCTCTGCGTTGGCGGACGGCGAGCAGGTAAGGATCATGGCGGGATCTCCCATCGACGCTACTGCGGTGGGAACGGTCCTGGGCCGCGACCTTACTTTCGACGTGCCGCTGAACTGGACCAGGGGACAGAAAGCATCGACCACCTTCGCGGCCGTTTACCAGGCCGGCAAGGTGGCCGACGCTGCTGCCAGCCTGTCCTATGACCTGCTGAGCGGAGGCCGCCACGACTATTATTCCCACGACTCGTTCCTCGCGGCGGTCCGGACTGCCGCACCGCACGAGACCGTCAACCTCGAATTCGGCCATCCTTTCTCCAAGATAGTCCTGAACATTCAGAACAATCTGTCTGGGGAGACTGTCACCAAAGTGACGGTAAGGGATGTGGTGATGAAGGGTACAGTGGATTTGAATGCAGGGAAACTCCGGCTGACCGGCCCTCGGGAGAGCTTCGAGGCGGTCAACGTCTCCATCGGAAGTTACGCGGCTGTAGTAATGCCACAGACAGCCGCACCCCTCATTTCAATCACTACGAATAAGGGCTCAGTCTATAATTTCGCCCTCGATGCTCCGTTCGTCTTTGAGCCAGGCTGCGCCTACAGCGCCGACATCACCCTCTCGGCCGGCCAGTTCACCCCTGCCACCTTCACCTTCACGGCATCGTCCTGGGAAGACGGAGGGACGCTGAACTACGAACCGGTAGAATAGTAGTCAGGGCAAAAAGTTGGGGCTAACCTGCGGGAGATTCTGCAGGTTAGCCCCAACTTTTTTGCGTAGCCGGCTACTTTTTGATCAGCCGGACGCAGACGGAGCCGAGGACGAGGAAGGCGGCGGCGACCAGGAACATTGCGGGCTGACTGCCGCCCACGGCGCTGATCACGAATCCGCCCGTCGCCGCCGCCACTATCTGCGGCAGGCAAATCGTGCAGTTGAACAGGCCCAGGTAGCTGCCCATGTAAGGGCTGCCCTCAAGGGCGTTGGTCAGAAGCGTGAACGGAAGCGCGAGCATAGCGGCCCATGCGGCGCCGATAAGAAGGAAGCTTCCGAAGAGCACGTACTGGTTGGTCACAAAGAATACCGAAGCGAAGCCGGCCGCGCCGATAAGCAGCGACACGACATAGGCCGTCTGCACCTTCTTGAAGCGGGGCAGGACAAGCGCCCAGAGCATCGAGCCGATAGCCTGGATGGCGAAGATAACGCCCACCCAGTTGCCTGCGGCCTGATAGTCGGCGGACGCAGCGTCGGTCGTTCCCCAGACATTCTTGGCGATGGCGCCGTTGGTATAGGTCCACATATACAGGAACGCGGCCCAGCAGAAGAACTGCACGAGACCTACTGTCCAGAAGGTCTTCGGGGCCTGGCGAAGCAGCTTGATGAAACCGGGATTCTCGGGTTTCTCTTCAGAAGCCTCGATTCCATGGAATTCTGCATACTCCTGCGGGTCCATTTCCTTAACCTTGAAGAAGGTGAAAAGAACGCAGCAGATCAGGATAGCGGCTCCGATATAGAAACTCCAGATAACCGAATTCGGGACGACTCCCTCGGGGGCGGTGTTGGCGATGCCTATCCATGTGAAGAATATCGGGAACAGGTATCCGAACAGGCTGCCCGCGTTGCAGAGGAAACTCTGCGTGCTGTACGCCAGGGTCTTCTGCTCCTCGGTAACCATGTCGCCGACCATCATCTTGAACGGCTGCATCGCTATATTGATAGAGGTGTCGAGGAAGATGAGGCTGAACAGGCCGAACCACATCGCGGCATTAAGCCCTAAGAACAGCCATGCCTTACTCAGATTCAGGCTGCCCGCGTTCGGCAGGAGTATCATCACCAGCACGGCGATGATTGCGCCCACAAGCAGATAGGGTTTGCGGCGGCCCAGTTTACACCATGTCTTGTCGGACCACTTGCCTATAAGGGGCTGGACTATCATGCCCATCAGGGGCGGGAGAATCCAGAAAAAGCTGAGCTGATGGGGGTCAGCGCCCAATGTCGCGAAAATGCGGGAAATGTTAGCGCTCTGCAGAGCATAAGCAATCTGAACCCCGAAAAATCCGAAGTTCAGATTGAATATTTCCCCAAATGAGAGTTGTTTTTTGATGGCCATAATTCAGTGTTAACAGCCACCAAAGATAAGCATTTTTTAGAGTTTGTAGTACACGCTCATCACCCATGCGAACCAGCGCGGAGGGAGGATCGTGCGTGCGAAGACCGAGAGTTTCTGCAGGAAGGTGGATATGATATAATGGTATCCGGGGCGCTTCTTGCGGATAATCTTACTGATTTTCTTCGCCAGGAATTCGGGCTTCAGGCCGCTGTTCTCGTCGTGCTCGATTGAAGCGAGTGAACGGGCGTAGCCGGGGTAGGCTTCATGCACGGCCGGATTGTCCACGCTCTTGCGCTGGGCCGTGAAGGCGGTGGCGAAATCGCCGGGCTCGATCGTGGTCACATTGATGCCGAAGCCGCGGATCTCGAGCCGCAGCGCCTCGCAGTAGCCCTCGATCGCGAATTTGGACGCGCTGTACATGCCCTGATACGGCAGGCCCACCAGTCCGCCGATGGAGCTGAAGCAGATGATATGGCCATGGCCCTGCCTGCGCATGACGGGGACGACCTCGCGGATGTAGCGGACCATGCCCATGAAGTTCACGTCCATCTGCCGCTGGCAGTCCTCGATCGAGCAGAACTCGAGCGGGCCGCCTATGCCCATGCCGGCATTGTTGATGAACACGTCGATCCCGCCTTCGGCCTGGACGACCTGCCTGACCGCCGCCTCTACCTGGGCCTGGTCCGTGGACTCGGCCTTGATGTAGGTGACGCCGGGGATGAACTCGGTTGCCTTGCGGTGGGTGCCGTAGACTTTGTGGCCGTCGGCGCTGAGACGCTCGGCCATGGCCTTGCCAAAGCCGGAGGTGATGCCGGTGATGAGGATGACCATGGGCTTACGCTTCGATTATGCCGTATTCCTTGAAAATCTTGGTGAGTACCTCGACCGCCTGGTCGACATGGCTGCGGTTGTGGGTCGCCATGAGAGCGAAGCGGATGAGGACGTCCTTCTCGGGCACTGCCGGCGCGATGACGGGGGTGATGAACACGCCCTGCCTGTAGGCCTCTTCGACCAGCGAGAGGGCCTTGATGGTGTCGCGCACCATAAGCGGGATGATCGGGGACTCGGTGAGATTGATATCGAAGCCGTTCTCCCTGAAGCACTTCCACGCATAGCGGGTGGTGTCCCAGAGGTGCTCGCGGCGCTCGGGCTCCTCGATCATGATGTCGAGGGCCTTCGATGCGGCGGCGGTTGCGGCCGGGGTCATCGACGCGCTGAAGATGAGCGAACGGGAGTTGTGCTTGATGAAGTTCAGCACGTCGTGGTCGCCGGCGATGAAGCCGCCCAGCGAGCCGAAGCTCTTGGAGAACGTGCCCATGATGAGGTCCGTGCGGTCCGTAAGGCCGAAATGGCTGGCGGTGCCGCTTCCGTTCTCACCGAAGACTCCGAGGCCGTGGGCGTCGTCAATCATCACGGATGCGCCGTACTTGTCGCAGAGGTCGCAGATCTCGGGGAGCTTGGCGAGGTCGCCGAGCATGGAGTACACACCGTCGATGACGATGAGCTTGTAGGCGTCGGGCTCGCAGACCCTGAGCTTCTTCTCAAGGGCCTCCATGTCGTTGTGCTTGAACTTGTAGACGGTGCTCCAGCCGAGGCGGCTGCCGTCGATGATGCAGGCGTGGTCGGTGTCGTCGAGGATGATATATCCGCCCTTGAATCCAAGGCAGCTGACCACTCCGAGGTTGACTTGGAATCCGGTACTGTAGGTGACGGCTTCTTCCTTGCCCACGAATTTCGCGAGCTTCTCTTCGAGCTCCTGATGGATGTCGAGGGTTCCGTTTAGGAAACGGCTGCCGGAGCAGCTTGTGCCGTATTTCTTAACAGCTGCGATTGCAGCTTCTTTGAGTCTGGGGTCATCGGAAAGTCCGAGATAGGAATTGCTTCCGAACATCAGCACTTTGTGGCCGTCTGCCATCGTAACGACGGGGTCCTGGCCTGAGCTGATAGGCTTATAGTAAGGGTAGATGCCCTTTGCTTTTACTTCCTGAGGGACTGTGTATCTCGCACAGATCTCGTTGAGTTGACGCTTCATAATTATAGGTTTATAGTACGTTTCACTTTTTTGTGGCGACAAATATACGTACTTTTTTTGAAATGGTTCTTTGGACCCAGGGCGGATGGTCTTCGGAGTGAATCGGGAGTGTTTTTCCGCCGTTTGGCCGATTTTTTCTTTTCCGGCGCTGATTTGGGCGATTTCGGCGCGGATAGGCTGATTCTTCTCCCCTCCGGCGCCATTTTCGGGGATTTCGGCGCGGATCGATTGGTTTTTCCACCTTCCGGCGCTTATTAACGGGATTTTGGCGCGGAACGGCAGGTTTATCCACCTTCCGGCGCCGATTTTGGCAATTTTGGCGCCGAGGGCCTACCTGGACTGCGCCGGGGCGTGCATACCCTCACTCATTTGGAGGAGGGTATGCACGGGGGAAGGGGAAATAATCCGACTGATCTACCGGGGCTGCGCCGGGGCGGGAGTGGAAGCGAGGAGGATTAAAGGTTGGTACGATTTTGTCGAAGATTGTCTCTGAGGTCGCTCGCGGGGACGCTTGCCGGGCTTCTTGCCTGAGTGCCCGCGACCTCTTTCAACCCTTCGAAAAAATCGTCCCCCAATTGTTTCTGACGCCGCGAGTGAAGCGGAACTGCGTAAAGAAGGTCCTACCCTTCGCGGGGAGCGAGCTAGCAGGGGGAATATATATTCCAGTGGTAGTGGAAGCCGGCAGTGAGTATTTGGTCGGGACACCGTGTACTCGACTGCCCTACCAGAATAACCGACGTGGTCTAGTGGGAAGGACGCTTCCCCGTATGATTAGAGGAGCGCAGCGACGGCGTCGGCATCAGCCGACCGGCCGGGCCGTGACTTTGCGCCAGCAAAGTTGGAAAGGCGGAAAGGCCGAAGGGGGTTAGTGGGAAGGACGCTTCCCCCGTATGAGAAAGGTCGCCGGGGCCCGACACCAGTTAATACTACCGAATAATCGTCGGGCAAAGTACCCATCGCGCAAGCTGAGCCCCATCCAAGGCTCGGCGCAGCGCGATCCTAGGTAGTTGTTTGAGTTAGGAAATGATTGCTTGGGCGGGGAATAGGCGCTTTTCGTGGGTGCTAGAGTTCCCAGCCGGGTTCGTAGTCGCGGGTGAAGAGGGCGGAGGCTTCAGGGGAAGGATTCACCAACTCACCGGACACGGGATTGACGGCGATGGAAGCGCCGACGCGCTGGGCGATGTTGCCGAGCTGAACCAGCTGTGTGCTGATGCAGGCGTCGCGGATGGTGGAGTTGAGTGGCGAGCCCGTGCGGATAGCTGCGAACCAATTCTTGAAATGGATCTGGTCGAGGCGCTCCGAAGGGTTGATAAGGTTGCCCGGCTCGAAAGTGAGTTCGCTGGTCTCATGCTTGATCACTGCGCCCTTCATGTCGAGGATTTTGTACTCGTTGCCTCCGCCAAGGAGCACCGTGCCGTTCTCACCGTAGAAGGCGACGCCCACGCCGTATCCGTCGACGGGAGTGCTGTTGCAGCTGCGCCCTTCCCAGGAGCCGGCCGCCGCGTCGCCGAACTGGTAGGTGATCATCTGGGTGTCGGGCCACTCCCAATCGTCGTGGTAGCGGAAGCGTCCGCCCACAGACTCGACGAGAGTAGGGTATTCGACTCCGAGGCCCCAGCGCAGGATATCCACGAAGTGGGTTCCGTTGTTGAGCGCTTCGCCGGTGCCCCAGCGGTAGAACCAGTGCCAATTGTAGTGGATATAGTTGTCGTGGAACTCGCTCACGCGCGGAGCCGGTCCCTGCCAAAGGTCCCAGTCAAGTTCGGCGGGCACGGGCACGGCCTTCCCCCTGCCGATTGACGGTCTGTTGGCGGTGTACCACGACTTGGCGTAGCGCACACGGCCGATGCTCCCGCCCCTTACCTCGTCGATGGCGGCGATGATATTGGGCCATGAACGGCGCTGGTTGCCAGCCGTAATCACCAGCTCGGGGTGCTTGGCCGCCTCCTCGAGTATTCGGTAGTTCTCTGAAGGGCAGTAGCTTGATGGTTTCTCAAGATAGACGTGCTTACCTGCCTGGAGGGCCATGATCGCAGCCTTGGCGTGCCAGTGGTCGGGCATAGCTATCACCGCGGCATCGAAGTCGCGGCTCTCCATGAACTTGCGGATGTCGGCGAAGCCCTTGGGGCGCTTGCCAGTCTGAGACTCTATCTGCGCAAGACACTTGTCGAGAGCGCGTGAGTCGCAGTCACAGATGCATGTAACCTCGCAGAGTGGCATCTTAGCGAAACTGCTCGCAAGGGCGAGACCGCGGGAGTTGACGCCCACAACGCCGACACGGATCAGATCGTTAGCCCCGATGATTTTCCCTTTTGTGCGCGACATTGCGCCTGCGCTGAAAAGACTTCCCGAGGAGAGGGCTGCAGTGGCGAGAGCAGCCTGTCGGATAAATTCTCGTCTGGTACTCATATCTTGAATATTTTTCTGATTAACAAAACAAGAAGCCTAATTATCGCAATCGACACATAAAGCCCGAGCCCGAAGCACACCACATA
>JAGCVW010000006.1 GCA_017962165.1 Bacteroidales bacterium
AGGTCAAGGTCTTCGATAGTCTCACCCTTGGCTTTTAACCGAACGTACTGTCTGGCCGCCTCGCGGAATCCATCTTTGGACGGAAGGACAGTTAATCTGCCGACGATGCGCTCGATTGCTGCTTCTCCGTCTGGCCCGCCGAATAGTTCCACCCCGACATATAATTCATATAAAGTGATGTCCGAGATGGCGCAGTTGCTGATCCCAAGACTGACTATAAGTTGCTTGGTTTCAGGAGAAGTGCCGCGCAGCAGGTCTATAATAATGTTCGTATCAAGAAGGTACTTTACCATAGGTCTTCGACTTTCTTTGACTTGAGTGAAGACTTGATCTCCGACATTATCTCATCCGCCGTCTTATCTGTCTTCCAGGTGCCGCAAACAGCATCCAGGAACGCTTCTGTTTTTTTCTTCTCTTCCATAATCTCTTCTTCTGAAACGATGTCCTTTGTAATTTCTTCAAGGGCGCGGTTCAAATACTCATTCACGCTCATTTTTGCACTTTTTGCCGCAGTCTTAATGCGTGCTTTGGTGCGCCCCCTTAGTCTCAAAGACAAATAATCGTACTCTTTCTTTCTCGGTGAGTTCATAATTACCCATAATTTTGAGTGTAAATATAAGGAAATTTCTGAACTCATTATACTAATTATTCAAGGACGAAAGAGATTAACACGTCGCCAAAACGGCCGGAGACATAATCGGCTTCCTGGAAGAAGGTGGCGCTTAGCTGGCCGCGCCAGACAATGTCGTCTTTCTCATTGTAGGGAATATCACACTCGAAACCGTAGCTTTTCGACTTCACCTTGACGGTTGCCGAGCACTTCCACGACGTCTGGGTTCCGCCGTCGTCCTCGGTAATGAGGAAAGCCAGATTCTCCAGCTGGTTGGTAAAGTCCGTCATTATGATGCCGTTGTAGGGGATCTCCTCGCCGAGCTGCTTACGCTTTACCACCACCATGAAGTCCGTAACGCTGGGGTAGTACAGGCGCATCTCCGCCTCGGTGGTGGCGTGAAAGCCGTTCACCGCCCCGCACTTCACGAAGAACTCCGACCCGCCGCGGAACCAGCTGTCGTACTGGCGCAGCATCTTGAATGATCGCAGGTACAGCATCCTCGGCCCGGATTTCGTCTGAGTGTTCTCCAGCTTATACATATCCAATGGAGTATACCCCGCATCGTCGTTGCTATTGATTACCCAGACCGGGTGTTCGCGGGCGACGGATTCGTCGACATAGACGGAGTCAACGACATGGAAGCCGCCCGCGTCCAGCCCTATCTTATATCCGTAATTGTATTCCGAGCCATAGCCCGGATCGAAGGTAATGATAGGCAGCTGCTCGCCGTCCCAATCCTCGGAGAAAGGCCAATAAATCTGAAGGTCAGACCCGGAGAGGGCGTTGAGGTATTCTTCAACGTCGCGCGCGCCCGCCTTAGTCTCGACTGCGAGGTACTCGGCGAGCATGTCGCGCAGCGGGCGCGCGTAGCTCCCGGCTTTTGTCGGGCTGTCGCCCACCCCGCAGCCGGGCGCCTCGACCAGTTGCTTCATAGTATATTCTTCGTCGTAGCCGTTGCATATGGAAGACGAGGCTGCGTCCTTCACTTCCTCCATCTGCTCCAGCCCGATTGGAAGCGAGGCAAACATCCGGGCCAGGGATGATAACTCGAATCCGGAAGATTCGGATCCGCCGCCGACGGCAGAATCGTTGGGCGCATAATAAGAAGGCCCGGATGAATACTCGCTGCAAGAGGTAAAAACTGCCGCCATAAGGCAGGCGGCGATAAGTCCAATGAAAAGATAATTGTTCTTCATAGCACAAAATGTTTGGTTCTGCAGCAAAGGGACAAAAATTTTTCCGACTAAAAAAGTGTTTACACGGATAAGTGACGAAAATTTATTTATCTTTGTAACCCGGTTAGTTCTAATCGGGATGCACCACACTTTAGTCCGAATAGATCAGGAGACCGCTTTTTACAAGCTCGTCTCCGAGGGTTCCCTGAATGATTACTACGTGATCAGCAGCGAGGGCACCCGGAGGATGATGGCCTCGCCGGAGGTCATCGGATACGACTGCTGCAAGGCGGTACGGGAGCCGATGACAGCCGCGCTGAAAGCCCTGGAGCCCAATCTCCGCAAAGCCACTATCCTCACCATTCTTCGCGGCGGGCTCAACTACCCCCTCGAAGAGTGCTGCCACGACTGCGGAATAAGGATAGACAACATAAACTTCCTCAGCTGCGAGCGAGTCATACGCAACCACGTCATCGAGGGTCTGGAAATCAAATACGATAAGCTCCACCCGGAGAAGGACGCCACTCTCATGATAGGCGACATCCTCGCCAGCGGTGACACTATCCGGAAGTGCCTGCACCACACTATCGACGAATTCGACCGCGCCGGCGGCTCCCTGCGCAAAATAATCTTCTTCACCATTGGCGGCACGAAGGCATTCCCTCTGATGGAGGGTCTCACCGCGGAGATACGGCAAAAATGGCCGGCGTTCGAGGGCTTCGAATGCATCTTTTTCGAAGGAGCGTTCACCGTCTATGAAGACAAGGGAGTTACCGGAGTCAACGTCCCGATGATAGATTTCGGCTGGAAGGGCGGCTGTATCTCTCCGGAATTCCGCGAATACATTCTCGATTACAAACACGCCCCGGCGCTGCTCGAAAAGTGCATAATCTACGACGGCGGGGCGCGGCGATACGAGATCGGGGACCATTTCGAGGAAGTCATCGGCTACTGGAAGGATCTCCTCGCCGCCGCGCCCTCCGCCGACATGGACGAATTCCTCGCCGAAAAAGCCGGTTATCCGCTCGGCACTACCTATCCGGAATGGCTGGCCATCAACGGCTATCCCGCAGAATGGAATCTCGAACCTCTATATAGAAAGGAACAGCGGTACCTCGCTGAACTTCGCGGCCAGAGCCTTGCGGCAATCTGCGAAGCACGCCTGACACAATTATTAAACCTTATAAAACAATGAGCAACAACAACCGCAAAGTCGATTTCGACTTCTCCAATTCGAGCGTACCCGCCTCTTCTCGCCGCGGTACGCTGACCATGTTCATGATTATGCTCGGCTTCACATTCTTCTCCGCAAGCATGTGGGTCGGACAGAACCTCGCTGCAGGCCTTGATTTCAAGGGATTCATCGGCGCCCTCATCCTCGGCGGCGTCATTCTCGGTGCCTACACAGGCTCGCTCGGGTACATCGGTGCCGAAAGCGGTTTGTCGCTCGATCTTCTCGCCCAGCGGTCATTTGGCCGCAAGGGCAGCTGGCTGCCCAGCGCCATGATCAGCTTCACGCAGATGGGCTGGTTCGGAGTCGGCCTTGCGATGTTCGCGATTCCGGTGGCGAAGGAACTGCTCGGACTCGAAGTCACGCCTGACTTCATGCCCTGGCAGGGCTACCTGCTCGTCGCTATCGCCGGCGTTCTGATGACCGCCAGCGCCTACTTCGGCATCAAGAGCCTTACGATCGTCAGCTACGTCGCGGTCCCGCTGGTAGCCATCCTGGGTACCGTGGCCATGATCCTCGCCGTCAAGCATGGCGACGCCGGACTTATCGAGCAGTTCGCCAAGGGCACCAAGGACCTCGGAGTCATCGCCGGAGCCGGCCTGGTTATCGGCAGCTTCGTGTCCGGAGGTACCGCTACACCCAACTTTACCCGCTTCGCCCGCAACGGCAAGATAGCGGCCATCGTGACGGTGTGCGCCTTCTTCCTCGGCAACTCGCTGATGTTCTTCTTCGGCGCTGTCTCGTCCATCTACGTGGGCGGCAACGACATCTTCGAAGTCATGCTCAACCTCAACCTGTTCTACGTCGCAGTCGCCGTGCTCGGCCTGAACATCTGGACCACAAACGACAACGCCCTGTACTCCACCGGCCTTGGCCTTGCCAACATCACCGGCGGTTCCAAGAAGCTGATGGTACTCATTTCCGGCTTGATCGGCACTGTCGCGGCAGTGTGGCTCTACTGGAACTTCTGCGGCTGGCTGAACATGCTCAACTGCACCCTTCCGCCTGTCGGCATCATCCTGATCCTTGGGTACTTCATGCACAGGAAGGCATATCTCGACGGTTCGTTCGAGATCAAGACCGTCGACTGGTTCGCAGTTGCCGGAGTCGTTTGCGGCGCAGTAGTGGCGAACCTTGTCCACTGGGGCATTCCTTCCATCAACGGAATGACGACCGCAGCGATAGTCTACGTGGCCGGCCAGCTCATTCAGCGCGGCTGCCGCAAGTAAGCTGTTTTCGATGGCCGCCCCGCGCATAGCCATTATAGGCGCAGGCGCGGCCGGGTGTTTTTGCGCGACAGAGCTGAAGCGCAGGATGCCCGGCGCGGCCGTGACGGTCTTCGAGGCGGGGGCAAAGCCCCTCGCGAAAGTCGCCGTCACCGGCGGAGGCCGCTGCAACATAACGAATACTTTTGAAGGAGTCCGCTCGCTGCCGGAGGTTTACCCCCGCGGCGAGCGGCTCGTCCGTCAGGCCTTCAGAGAGTTTTCACCTTCGGACACTTATAAGTGGTGGGAGGCGGAAGGCGTCCATCTCGTCGCCGAGCCCGACGGACGCGTTTTCCCGGAGTCCCAGGACGCCATGCAGGTGGTCCGCACGCTGGAAAGCCTTATGCGGCGGCTGGGCGTCGAGGTACGCTGCCGCTCCAGGGTCGTTTCCATCCGGCCCTGCTATGATATCGTTTTCGAAGACGGTCACTCTGAACCAGCTGATAAAGTCGTGGTCACAACCGGCGGCGGAGCCTTGAGCCTGCTGGATGGGCTTGACATCGAAATCGTTCCGCCTGTGCCGTCACTGTTTACCTTTAAACTGTCAGATACCGGCATCCGCGAACTTGCCGGGACAACGGCCGCTGACGCAGGGCTGTCGCTGGCAGGCACCCGGTTCCGCTCCCGCGGAACACTTCTGCTCACCGACTGGGGCGTCAGCGGCCCTGCAACGCTTAAACTATCCTCTTACGCCGCACGGCATCTTGCAGAGCATAATTATCGCAGAACGCTTCTGATTAATTGGCTGTCTTGGTCAGAGGCTGATGCGCGCGCATGGCTGACCACCGCTTCCGACGGGCCCAAAATGGTCTCTAGCGTCCACCCCGAAGGCCTCTCGGCTCGCCTGTGGAAGCATTTGCTCAGCCGCGCCGGCCTTCGCGAAGATATCCGCTGGGCCGAACTTGGCTCGAAAGGCCTCAACCGCCTGGTAGCCGTGTTGACCGCCGATACCTATGAGATTACCGGCCGCGCAAAATTCAAGGAGGAGTTCGTGACCGCCGGCGGCGTGTCGTGCTCGGCCGTAAACCCTTCGACCCTCGAATCCCGCCGTCACCCCGGCCTCTTCTTCGCCGGTGAAGTCCTCGACGTCGACGCTGTGACCGGCGGCTTCAATCTCCAGGCAGCGTGGAGCACAGGTTATTTGGTGGCCCAAATATCTAGCCAAGCTGTTGGATTATTATAGGATAGTATTACCTTTGCGATAGATGATTTCCAAGCGATAAATAAACAGTTTAATTATAGCAATCATTCCGCCTTTTCTCATTTTTTTGGCCGTGGGGGCTAACGTGCTTACTATTAGGCAGATACTTAAAAGAGGTCTCCCGAAAACGAGAGGCCTCTTTTGGCTAAAACACTGTTGGTTAAGAACTTAGCCCCCACGCTATTTTTGACTAACAGGCTCCAAGACGACCATCTCGCAGGCCTTGCAGTCGAAGAGGAGGGGGGGGGAGCGGCGGGAGCATTGTCTAGAACCCAACAAAGGAGTGTGATTCCCCCCTATTGAGTTCTCCCTGGAATTGGGTGGACGATTTGCGTTTATTGATCCTGTAACAGACAGACAGGAGATAGTACCTGCCGTAAGTAGGCCTCCAGGACTGAGCTATATAGTCGTCGGACATACTGATGGAATAAGAAGAGCCGGCACTAAGGATATCGTTTCCTGAGACGGAAATGCGTAAACGCCCTTCAAGCAGGTTTACTCCTGCGGCCAGGCCCAACAACTGAGTTGTCACTCGAGGGAAGTTTCCAAAAACAGGGATTGATCCATTTATATCATATCGTCCACTCAGAAACAGCTTGTTTTGACTAGTCCAGTGTACGCTCAGACTGCCGGAAGGACTGATCACGCGGGAAAGCAATTGAGCGCCATCTGTCGAAGATTCCTGATATCTAAGATTGGCATCAAGGCGGATATTCAGACTTTTGTGTAACCTGGCGGAGATATATGAGGGAAAACTTGGCGAAAAGTCTCGCATTAAAATAAGATTATTCCCCTTGTAGACAGGTGTTTGCTGATAAGCGACTTGCGGCGATAGAAATAATCTGGCCTTCCAGGCTTTAATGCTCTGGGTGAAAGTGACTGCTCCGATTGCCCGCCAATTCCCCTCGCAATTCTCAAAAGTAGTAAGACTTGCCCCAGGCAAAGCGGTGTAGCCGTATTGGTCTAGAAGGGTTGGCGCGGTAAAATAACTTATCTTTGATACGATCGCATTCTGTCTTGTTGAAATATTTGCACTAACGTCAATGCTTGACGAAGTCTTTGGAAATGTGTGGGCATAATGCGCCATTAAACTATGAGTATGAGAGGGCCGAAGATCCGGATTTCCAGCGACGAGATAGAGGGGATCATTGTCGCTCAGCCTGTCACGGAGTTGTTCTATGCTTGGGATACTGGAGTCCATGTGATATTGCAATGTGAACTCATCCCATTTGAACACTACCCCAACGTCCGGCAATACGAATTGATGAGGTGCGGCATCCAAGGTGGGGATCCTTTCTGTGTCGATATGGGAAGCGAAGCCTACACCCAAAGAAGCCATATAGCCCCATTGTTTAGTCCTCGTTGAATATTGCAACACCGGTCCGTGTGAGACATACTGCCGGGAAAAATCAAACGTATTGACCGTGTTGGTCATCGGAGAGGGAAGCTTTCCTGTGGCATCATAGTAATCCAGACCAAGTTGGGTGTGGTGTTGATTGGAGTACTCGACTCCATAGCTGACGGATAAGGAAGAAGATTCCTTTTCTGTGTTTCGAAGCCGTATGGATGCCGCGGAACTGGCCGATACGGAAAAATTATCGTTCCCCGAGGAAACGTTAAGATACCTTCTGTTGATGGATGAAGCCAGGGTATCAATGGTCCATTCTTCTCCCTGAGAAGGTGATTTGTCAATCTTGACCGTTATCGACGGCAAGACTTTCTCTGCGGAATAATTCCTCCAAACCACCAGACCGGAACCGGACCACGAACGTGTATTTCCCGTCCTTTCTTCGGCTATCTTGTAGGTGTCTCCGTTCTTTATTCTGTTCCATTCCATCCGCTCCCGTTCGTTGTCTGCCTCGCTGACTGACAGATTGGTTGAAACGACCAGGTTCTTAATTTTGCTATTGTTGATTGTCAGTAGGGACGTGAGATTGTGTGTTCCTGAGGAACTCCGGTTAAACAGAGTATCAGACACCTCCCTCTCAGGGCTGTCTACTGATGCCAGATATGTTTTCAGTGATCTTGAGAAACTGTTTCTCCGGTCGTCCTTGTAAGAGTAGTCAAACCGGATATTGCTTCCCAGCAGTCGGTCTCCCCAGTACTTCTGGATTCCCGTAGAGATATCACTCTGAATGTGGTAATCACTCAGGCTTCCTTTGGGCATTTCGGCAACTCGAAAGCGATTGGAATTAAATCCGAGGTTATTCGAATAGGTATTCAGGAAAAAAAGGAATCTTTCCGAAAAGAAATTTGCGTTTGCGCCTGCGAAATATCTCAACTGGGGTTTGCCGTCCTCGCGCGGAGCGCTGTCTACTCCTCCCGCGCCCTGTACATAAGCATCGTACGCGCTTATGAATTCTTCTTTAGTACGTATGTCGATTACCCTGTCTTTTTCGCCGTGTGTGTCTCCTTTCAGCCTGGTCTCCACTGATGCCTCCTCAAAAGACTTGATTTGAGTGACTTCGTCTGCCATCAAAGTATTGAGCGGAGCCATAGGATTATCACCGAAGAGCATAGTGCCGTTGACGTATGCCCGCTTGACACGCTGGCCGTTTATGTAAATTGCATTGTCCTTTATTTCAACGCCCGGCATTTGTCTGAGAATTTCCAGCGCACTTTCTCCCACCATAGTGTTTACCGCAGCCGGCTGGTAGACGAGGGTATCTCCGCGGATCTCAATCGGCGACACCTCGGCAGATACGTATGCGGCTGCAAGATCCTTATAGTCGGGCACCACCTCCACCATAAAGGCATTGTCTCCGGGAAGAATGTCCAGGTCCATCATGGTTGTTTTGAAATTCAGGGCAGACGCGAGCATCCGTTTTTTGCCCGGGATGATATTCTTGAATTCAAAAGAGCCGTCCTCTTTAGACATCACAGAGAGTGTGTCTTTATCTGAAATAAGCCTTACGAAAACAAAAGGCGCGGCAGAAGGCTTCCTGTTGGCGTGCAAATTATTCCAATACCAGATGGTCCTTCCGCTGACCGTGGCAAGCGAATCCCCCTCTGC
This sequence comes from Bacteroidales bacterium, assembly GCA_017962165.1. GTDB lineage: Bacteria > Bacteroidota > Bacteroidia > Bacteroidales > UBA932 > Cryptobacteroides. The sequence continues at coordinate 8,499 of JAGCVW010000006.1, forward strand.
GGTTTTTTGTGCAAAGGCGATAAACCCACAGAGGAACAATAGTGAGATGACACTGAATGACTTATTCACTCCAATCTTTTAATAACGGGATATAAGAGAATTAATAGATACTCGTCATCGTCTAAGATGATATCTCCAAGATCCGTAGAGGTTGTATATGGCCCGGAAGTTAATTCCTGATATCCAATGAAAGAAAATCTGAGTGAAGACCCCGACCTAATAACGATCGAGAAACGACCGTCCACATTAGAAATCGTATAATTTGGGTGTGTGGTTAAAGATGATTGAGGCAACTCAGTTATTGTAACCCCTGGAATGCCTTCTTCATTACGATCGAGGAATCGTCCAGTAATAGTGATTTGCTGTTGGGCAAAAGCGGTTGAGGCAAAGAATAGAATTAAAACGCAGGTTAAAAACAACTGTTTCATACGGCATCAATGTTTTTGGCAAGGTAATAAAAATAAAGGATTCTCCAAGCCCCACACTGCACCATCCCAACAAGACAATCGCAATTATTCCCGCCAAACAGTGGTCCCGCTACTCCCGGTACAGTAAGAAAACTCAGAATTCTTTAAGTACCGCCATCTCGCAGGCCTTGCAGTCGAAGAGGAGGGGGAAGCGGCGGCCGTTGTTGACCAGATAAAGGCGGTCGGAGGGTTTCACCGAGGCGAGCGGGCCGCCGGGGGCGGAGCTGCGGTGGACGGGGCAGATGCCGAGTTCGTAGCGTATGCAGTATTTCGAGCGCATCTGCTCCCCTTCCCGGCGGCCGGTTTCCAGCGCCGCAGGATCAATCCGGGCCGCCTCCGAACCTTGCGCAAGTGGAATGGCAATGACCGGCTGGGCGTCCAGCTTTTCTGCCAGTTCCCTGCGAAGGGCGTTGAGGACAGCTGCGCTAAGGTGTGGGAGTGTGCCCGCGTGTTTAATACCCGAAACGCCGAACGCATAATCGCCGCTGTGCTTGCTCAGCTGGCCGGCAATCATCGCCTCGGCGCGTGCAATGTCGCGGGCCGGCTCGCAGCCCTCCAGGTTGACTATCGCCTGGCGGCCGTCTTCGGTGGTCGCCGTAACAGTCAGGGATGTTCTTGCCGGGCCGCTTTCAGAATACTCTGAGACCGCGACGTTGATAAATGCCTGCATGTATCGCTTGCACGGGTTCGCGTCAAGCGACTTCTCGAAAGCTGTAGAAATGTTGCGCCATAGAACTACTCCCGGCTTCAGGCCCTGGACAGGCTTTGCAATTATTCTGTCTCCCTGGCAGATATCACCCCTGAAACCGACAATCTCCCCGTTCGAAACAAACGCAAATCCGTCGCCGTTATGTAATTCGATGGATTTGGTACGGGAAACGGGTGTTTTTCGTACCAAATGCCCTCCGGAAGGCTTTTCGTACGAAAATGGGGCCTCTGCCGTACCAATGCAGATTTCGACTCCCTGCGGGACATGTCGAACCGAGCGGACGACGCCGATTTCCTCGCCCATGGACTTCGGGGCGTCGAGACAGGCCCACGAACTGCGCTGCCCGTCGAGATACAACTCGGTAAAACCGCGGTTGAAGGTCTTGGACAGGTCCGGCGTGAAGCCTCCTTCGACAGAGCCGAACGATGCGCGCCTCAAGGCGCCTCCGGAAGCCTCAACCAACTGATTCAGCAGCAGCGAGTACTCCCTGACGGTATTCCTGACAAAAGAAGCGCTCTTAAGCCTGCCCTCAATTTTGAAAGAAGTCACTCCGGCTCCGACCAAATCCTCCAGCCTCGAACTCAGGTTCAAATCCTTAAGGGACAAAAGCGCCTTGTTGCGAACCAGGACGTGTCCGTTCGAATCTTCCAGATCATACAGATTGCGGCAGGCCTGGATGCAGGCGCCGCGGTCGCCGCTGCGCGAGCCTTCCGTCAGCACCTCCGACATGGTGCACTGTCCGCTGTAGCACACGCATAGCGCGCCGTGGACAAAGCATTCTATTTCGCAGTCGACAGCGGAAGCGATTTCCCGAATCTGCGACAAAGACAGTTCCCTCTCCAGGATCAGCCTCGAGCATCCCGCCTCCGCAAACATTTTCGCCCGCTCGGGAGTCCTTATAGAACACTGTGTTGAGGCGTGGAGAGGAACACGGATGTCGTCCCAACCGCAGATGCGCGGATCGCGGATGATGAAAGCGTCCGCGCCGGCATCCTGCGCTGCGAGCATCTGGCGGTGGACCTCGCCCATTTCGCCTTCGCGCAGAAGGATGTTGAATGTAACGAAGATTCTTGCCCCGAACCTATGGGCGTACTCACACAGCCCCCGGATCTCCGAAACGGGATTGCCGGCATCTTTGCGAGCCCCGAAATCCGGCCCGGCGATATACACCGCATCGGCACCGCAGTCAATGGCTGCGATGCCGATGTCAGAGTTTCTTGCCGGGGCAAGAAGTTCGAGATGCTTCATTTATTTGCCGAGGGCCTTGAGGGCTTTCTGGGCGTCTGCTCCGTAGGTCGGATCATTCTCGACCATCTTGTAGTACTCGGCGGCCTTGGCGTTGTTCTTCTGGCCCTGATAGAGGGTAGCGATGGTGAACTTCACCGCTGCGACATTGCCTGCGCCGGGTTTGAGCTCGACATATTTCTCGAAGCTTGCGATAGCCTTGTCAGCCTTGCTGAGATTCTGGGCTGCGAGACCTGCGATGTAGCAGGCGTCTGCATTCTCGAGGTAAGAGTTGCTCTTGTCAGCCATCTCGATAGCTTCGGCGAACTTCTTTGCCTTGTTGGCGGCGTTGGCCTTCTTGAGGAAGATACCGGAAAGCTGCTTGTTGGCGGCCTTTTCCTGGCCGAGCGAAGCTGCGAGTTCGTAGGTCTCGACTGCCTTGTCGGTATTGCCAAGTTTGTCGTATGCCTGGCCCATGTAGAGGGCTGCCTTGGCGTTGCCGGGATCCACATCGAGGGTCTGCTGGAAAGCTGCTGCCGCGGCCTCGTATTCCTTTGCCTTCAGGAGCTTGCTGCCCTTCTGGATATATGCCTGGGGAACGAGGGCCTGGGCCTCCGCTGCAGTTCCTTCTGCGCCGAGCTTCTCGGCAAGGGCTGCGGCCTCGCCCAGCTTTACGACTGCGCCGTCGTAGTCTCCTTCCTTAAGGGCGTCCTTTGCGATGCTGAGGCTGAGCGAAGGCATGATGCTCTCGCAGTTGGCCACGATTTCCGCGCCGGCCTCGCCGCACTCGACAGCGAGATTGTAAGCTTTCTGGAAATACTCCATAGCGCCTGCCTTGTCGCCGAGGGCGATGGCTTCTGCGCCGTGGTTGTAGAGGTCTGTAGCCTCATTTACGTCCTGCGCGAAGCCGATGGTAAGGGCGGCGAAAAGCGCGCAAACAGATACTAATACCTTCTTCATATCGTTAAATTTTTTGTTGCCGGTTGAAGGGCAAAAATATGAAAAATAACTAACTACTCCAAAACTATGGGGCTGGTTTTATCAAGCAGCCACCGGGCTACCTCTTCATCAAGCAGCGTGCCAAGATTCTCGAACACGGTCCGGTTGTAGTCGTTAAGCCACTCGATTTCCCACTTGTCCAGCAGGCTCAAATCCAGCACAGAAGTATCGAAATGGCACATTGTAAGCGGTTCGAAGCGCAGGAAGTGACCGAATTCGGTGGTGCCGGCATCAACGGTCAGCACGAGGTTTTCGTGGCGCACGCCGTGTCTGCCTTCGCGGTAGATTCCAGGCTCGTCGGAGCTGACCATGCCCTCGACCAGAGGGGTCGGGTCGAGATTCTGCCTGATCTGGTGCGGCCCTTCGTGGACGCCGAGGAAAAATCCCACCCCATGGCCGGTTCCATGCCCGAAGTCCATCAGGTTTCGCCACAGCGGCAGCCGCGCGGCCGCGTCGATCCTGCAGCCCGGAGTTCCTGCCGGGAAAACTGCGGAGGCCAGGTCGATATGGGCCTTCAGGGCCAGCGTGTAGTCGCGGATTTCCTCCGGGGTACACTCGCCCATGGGCACTGTCCTGGTGATGTCGGTCGTGCCGGTAAGATATTGCCCGCCCGAATCGCAGAGATACAGTCCATGGCCCTCGATGACGGGTGAATCGACCCTCGGGGTGACGTAGTGGGGCAGTGCTGCACCCTTGCCGCAGGCCGAGATGGTCTCGAAGCTGTCGCCCTGGTAGTCGTCTATTTCCGCGCGGTACTGCCCGAGCCGGACAGCCGCTTCCCATTCGGTCACGGTCTTGCCGGCCCCGACGCTCTTTTCGAGCCAGTAGAGGAACTTCTCTACGGCCACTCCGTCGCGGATGTGGCATTCGCGTATCCATTCAATCTCCTGCGGGTTCTTCTGCTCCTTACGGCGCGCGACGGGGCTCGGAGCTTCGAGGGCGCGGCCTCCGGCCGCCTGCCGAAGCTCGCAGCTGGCCGTCGCGCTGTCCAGCCACAGCCTTCCCTCGAAGGCGGCTATTTCCAGCCCGACTTCCGAGTAGGGAAGCAGCTCAATGCCGTCGCCCTGCAGGGCATCGAAGGTCTCTTCTGTCACCGGATCCTCCACGTCCTCCTTAAGCACGAACCATTTGGCAAAGTCCTGACCTATAAGAAGATATGAAATCACCAGAGGGTTATAATCTATATCGGAGGCGCGGACGTTGAGCAGCCAGGCCACCTCGTCGAGCGAGCTCAGAAGGATGGCGTCCGCGCCGCGCTCGGAGAGTTCGGCGCGCAGCCACTCCATCTTCTCCTCGCGCGACTCCCCCGCCTGGATGCGAAAAATCGGCGTTTGGGGAATTCCCGGGCGGTCTCCCCACAAAATGCTTAGAAGGTCGGGGACTCCGACCACGGTGAAGTTCTCACGCAGCTCGTCTGCAGCAGCGGCGCTGGTGCAGAGCGAATCCACGGCCACCACCGCGCCCTCGCCGAGTTGGCTGCGCAGCCATTCCGGGATGAGCACCTGCTCCGGGACGCGCGTCTTGTGAAGTACGGCGCCCGTGCTTTCGAGCTGTTCGACCGCCTGGATGAAGTATCGGGTGTCGGTCCACAGTCCGGCATGGTCCGCCGTGACTACTACATCGCCCGCCTCGCCGGTGAACCCTGTCAGCCAGCGAACCTGTTTCCAGCGCTCGGCGGGGTACTCGCTCTGGTGGGGATCTCCGCTCCAGACGATAACTGCGTCCCAGCCCCGCCCGCGCATCAGCGAGCGCAGGGCCTCGATACGTTCCGCGTAAATGTTACTCATCTCCGTTGATATGTTTCGCGGCGGCGCAGAGCGCTTCGTAGAACTCCTCGCCATAGGCCGCAATTAGAGGTTTCTTCAAAAACTTATAGGCCCTGATCTTTTTCTCGCGCCCGAGCCGGAACGCGTCTTTGCAGATGTGCCAGCGGTGGAGGTTCAGGGCCTGTCCGCCGCCCGTCAGCTTAGTCACGCGTATGGGGTAAAGGCTGCATGAAACAGGTTTCCGAAGCCCCTTGCACTCGATGGCGCAAAGGCAGTTGCCGTCTCCGGGGAAATGGCAGAATGCGCATGCGCCCGACCCTTCGGCAAGCGGGGTGACGACATCGCCTTCCCTGTCGATCATGAAGAATCCGTCGCGCGCGACAGCGGCCCTGCCTGCGTCGGTCATCAGTTCGGAGAACTCGGGATACCCGCGCTCCAGCGCTTCCGGCTCGTCCCCGCGCAGGGGCGCGCCGCTGTCGCCCTCGATGCAGCACGCTCCCTTGCAGGCCTTGTAGTCGCAGGCGAAATACTCGCTGACGACATCTTCCGACACGAGGATGTCGCCTATCTGGACTATGGTTCCGAAAAGATCGCGGTGCATTACCTGATGATGTATTCGACCACTCCCGAAGAAATGATCTCTTCAAGGATAAGGCGCACGTCGTCGTCGTCGATCCTGTCTATGCTCCTGGAGTACAGCGAAATCAGGTCTTTACCCTCGCTGTAGCGGTACAGGCAGTATTTGATCATCCCCTCCGGGGTGGCGAGCTCGCGCGCAATGTTGTTTCTGACGATTTCCTTATAGGCCTTGAATTCGGCATCGCTGACCGAGAAGTACATAAGATCGTCGAATGCGGCCCTTATGTCGCGCACTGCGGCGAGGGGCGCGGACGGTTCCACCCCTGCGGGGAGTCCGTCCGCGGCGCACGGCCGGCAGGTGATATACAACGTCATGCGCTCGACCGGGGTCAGATCCATCCTTCCTCCCACTTCCGCGTACATACCGAGGGGGGCGAGGCTGCGCGCCAGCTGCTTCTTTACTGCCTCAAGGGCTATCAGGAAAGCATAATAGTTGTCGATGGTAGCCGGGAAGAGCCCCGTGGCGGCAAGGTTGACGCTGTGGTCTTCCCCGTCGGCCATATGTGTGCTGCGCCCGCTGTGGAGGTTGTACCTGACGGGTTCGCGAAGCGAATAGATGCGTGATGTCCTAAAGTTGCCGAGGTACTTCATCAGCGACTGCATCAGTGCTTCCTCGCTGATGTTGCCGGTGAACACGAAAATGCCGTCGGAGGCGTTGCTGAACCTGGCGGTCAGATATTCGGCCACCCTGTCGGGCAGGTCTTCGCGTATGTTGTACCCCGAACTCTTGTCCAGGAACATGTAGTCCGGGCAAATAAGGCTGTCCATCACGGCCGTAACGGGCGCCGGAACAAACACGCTCCTGACTATGGCCGATTTGCGGAAATAGTCGAAGGATGCGTAGTCCGATTCGTGCTCATAGCCTATCTTGACCATGGCCTTGAGTACAGCGTCGATGTCCTTTTTCTGGGCCCGCCCGCTGATGCGCATGTCCTCGAGGGTGATGTTGGCGCTCATTTCTATGCCCTCGGCCAGCAGCATTTCCCTGAAATCGTAGGTCGGAATGCCGGCCACACGTCCCAGCCCGAGAGCGGAAGTCAGGTATGCGCTCTCGCCCGGATGTATGTCGCGCACCGACGAAGCGCCGCCCCTCGCCGCGAAGCAGAAGTTGAATCCGTCGGCCGACAGATCGGGCTTGTAGATGACTTTGATTCCGTTGCTGAAGGTCCACAGTTTGCCGCCCGATACCGGGTCTATGGTTGTGTTGGCCAGCTTTATTCCCCTGACGACGGGCGTTTTCAGCACCTCGTCCAGGATGGGGTATCGTTTGAGCTGGGCTCGCCTTTCGGTCTCCTGCCACTGGTCTCCGAGGAAGGCGTGGGCGAAGTTGTTGAAGAGTTCAAGCTCGCGCTTCGGGCTTATCTTGCGCCCCTTGAAGAAGTTCCTGATTATCTCCTGTGAGGCCAGGTTGGTCCCGAAACGGGCGGCGCTGACGCAGCGCTCCACATAGAAGGCATTGCTCTTGCCGGGCTTCAGCCCCGTTTCGACCAGGCGGGCGAGAGAGATGCGCTTGGCTTTGTCGAACTCGGCCAGGGTCACGTTGCCCTTCGAGATGTCGGCGAAGACTCCCCCGATTGCGGCCATGGCCTCGGAACGCAGGCTGTCGGCCACATAAACCGTCATCGAATTGAGCCGTGCGTCCATGTAGCAGGGTATGTTCCTGGACTGGAGCTCGCTGCGTATGCGGTCGGTGACTATGTAGCTCATCTCGCGTCCGAGCAGCTCCGCCACAAGGGGAACGGGGGTGTTGGCCTGGTCGCGGGTGACGCTTCCCGGGCGGAAGGCGAATTCGATGGGCCCGGATCCACGGTCGTCGAAGCTCAGCACCGCACCCTGCTTGGGCAGCGGTTGACGCGGTTCGGGCGTGAGTCGCGGAATCGTGAGTCCTAGAGTGTGCAGCGTATTCTTATACGCGGCCCTGTCGATGTCGCCGCTGATCACGACGGCCTGCTCTCCGAGCGAAAGGCGCATCAGGTCGAGCATCAGCAGCAGGGTCGAGTCGGCAGTGCTCTTCGAACTGATGTCCACGTCGGGGAAGTGGAAGGTGCGCGCGTTCTTCGAGATTTCGACGTACCCCTTCGGGGTGTAGGGAATGCCCTTGCGGGCAAGAAAGGCCGACGGGCTGAGGTGTTCGAGCGTGGAGAGCGCCTGGCGCGTCCGGCCTTCATCGGTGACGTTCTCCTGGACGAGCGCGAAGTCAGCGCGGCCCTTGGTGGCATGGTTGGCGACGAGGTAGTATACGATACCGTTGGGCAGGGTCCCGACACTGACTTCCTCGGCCTGCTTGAGCTTCGGGAGACCCTGGGCCAGCAGGCTGATTGGAATCACGGCTAGAAGTATTGCCGCTATGTATCGTGCAATTCTCATTAATTGGTGTCTTTAGGTTTGCCCTATTTATACCGTATCGGGTTCGTGTTGATTTCAGTCGATATTATGTTAACATCCTTGACGGACTTGCCGATGATGTCCTTCAGCAGGTCTATCGTGCATTTCTCGCTCTGGTAATGCCCCAGTTCGGCAAGAAGCATACCGCCGTTCTCGAAATAATCGTGGTAGTGGAACTCGCCGCTGATGAAGCAGTCGGCTCCCTTTTCGAGCGCCGTTTGCATCAGAAACGCCCCCGCCCCGCCGCATAGAGCGACCTTCTTGACGGAGGCCGGCTGAGCATTTTCAGCCCCCTTGCTATCCTGACCGGTGTCGCTGTGCCTCAGGCATTCCACTCCGAAAACTTCTTTCAACATATTCAGGAACGCTTCGCGCTCGATTGGTTCGGGAAGCTCGCCGATCACGCCGCTTCCGGCCGGGGCTTGCGAACAGTTCGCACCTTTCTCGCCGCAACTTTCCCCGTCAACCCATCTAGGCTCCAACCACTCGAGTTTTTTCAACCCAATCAGTTCCGCGATTTTATAATTCACGCCTCCCGGAGCATTATCCAGGCTGGTGTGCGCGGAGTAAATCGTGATGCCGTTGCTGAGGGCTTTGGTGACGCATCTCTGCTGGTAAGTCACGTCGCTCACCTGCTTCAAGGCGTGGAACAGAAGGGGATGGTGCGAGACTATCATCGAGCAACCTTTGCTGATGGCCTCCTCCACAATCTCCTCCGTCACATCCAGGCACACGAGCACTCCCTTGAGTTCATCCTCCGGGAATCCCACCTGCAGGCCCGAATTGTCCCATTCGTCCTGAAACTTCAGCGGCGCCACCGCCTCTATTTCCTTGATAACATCCTTAACTTTTGTCATAGTCTACGAAGATACAAAAAACTTTATACTACTCTGCCGAGAATTCAGCAGAGTAGTATGAACTTTCTGAAAAAGTTGGGGCTAACCTGCGGAAATCCCCGCAGGTTAGTACGAGGTTTTTAGATCAGGTCGGCGATGATAGAGTCGGCGACGAACCATTTGTCTTCGGGGATGCGGATGCGGCCGTCCTCGGAAATCAGGCCTTCGGGCAACTCTTTTCGTCCGGCAACGAGCGCGGCGTCAATCCCACCGGCGGTGCGAAGGCCGAGCATGATGCTTTCTTCGCGAATCTCTTCCGGGGTGAGGACTTCGAAGCTGCGAGTCCAGCCGGTCAGCGCCTCGGAATTCCAGCTGCGGGTGTCGCGCAGGCCGCCGGGGGCGTTGTCGTCGACATTCCGCTCGAGGGAGTGCGCGCCGGGGCCGAGGCCGACATAGGGAACCCTGCGCCAGTAGGCGCTGTTGTGCACGGCCTCCCTTCCGGCGCGCGCCCAGTTCGATATCTCGTAATGGCGGTAACCAGCTTCGCGCAGCCTCTCGCAAATCAGCTTGTACTGAGCTGCGCACTGCCCGTCCGGAAGCTCTTCATACTTTCCTTCAGAAATATCCTTGGCCAGCTGCGACCCTTCTTCAATGGATAACTGATATGCCGAAATATGTTCCGGCCCCATCTCGACAATGCCGTCCAGGGTGCGGGAAAGCATCTCGTCCGTCAAACCTTTGATCCCGAAAATGATATCCAGGCTGATGTTGTCTATTCCGCCGGCGCGAAGGATCTGGAATGCCGCCCTGGCCGCGGCGCTGTCGTGGCGCCTGCCCATCCAGCGCAGCAGCCCGTCGTCGAGCGACTGTACTCCCATACTCACGCGGTTCACCCCGACCTCGCGGAGCATGCGCACGAACTCATACCCGCGGCCGACTATGTCGTCCGGGTTGACCTCAACCGTGAATTCCCGGTATGGTCCTTCCGGGAGGGCTTTCTTCAGGTCGAAAAAGAAACGGAGGGGCATCACCGACGGTGTGCCTCCTCCGATATAGAGGGTCTTTAACTGTTCGTCCGATTCCCTGATTTCTCCGCTTCGAAGCCTCGCTTCAGCGCAGATTTCATCTATGTAGGCGTCGTATTCTTCAGGCTTCCCGCAGGTCAGCTCCGAATAGAAATCGCAGTACCGGCAGAAACTCTTGCAGAAGGGGACGTGGACATAGATCATCAGCGGAGGACGAGTTCTGTTTCGCCAAGAAGGCCGGAAGCCGAATAGACCTCTGCCGTGTAGACGCCCTTGACGTACTGGGGGATGTCGTTGACATAGATTATCATATCGACCTCGGCGCCTTCGTAGTCGACTTCACGCGATGCCGTGGCCGCCACGGCCTCACCGGCGAAGGTAAACGAAGCGTTGGTGCCGTCCAGAAGCAGGTTGCCGTCCGGGTCTTTGACCCTGAGATAAATGGTCATGGGGCCCCTCATTGCGAGGTCGTTCTCCACGAGGCTGAGCTCCACTGCGAGCCTGCGTACGCGGCTGCTGCGGTCTGTGACTTTGTCTGAGCCGTTGTAGGCCTTGCAGACTATGCCCCTGGCCTTCACGACTGAGCCTGTAGCGACCTTGGCCTTGTATTCCTTGTTCTCGGCCTCGAGCTCATGGTTCTTTCCTGTGGCCTCGGCGAGGTTCTTTCTGGTCGTTGTAAGCTCGGCCGAGAGCTTCTGGTTCTGCTGGTTCAGCGAATCGATCTGGACCAGATAGTTGCGCATAATGGAGCGCAGGGTTCCGAGTTCCTTTTCGTACTCGCGCATCTTGGCCCTGTTGGTAGCCTCGGTCCTCTTGATGCGGCTGACCAGCACGGCTACTTCCTCGCGTGAGGAGTCGAGCTGGCTGTTGATGTAGTCGTAGTCCGAGGAGAGGTTAGCGAAGTCTTCCTGGAGCTGGCCGATACGCTCGGTGAGGTCGGCCTTGTCGGCCTCGAGCTCCTTGACCATTTTGTAGTCGCGGGTGCCTACGATTGCGAGGGCAACCGCCAGACCTACTGCTACAATTGAAAGAACTATCACGGCAAAGCCGTTGCTCTTCTTCTTTTCTGCTTTTTCGCGTTCAATTCTTGCAATCGGATCTTCTTTTTCCATATTGTATACAGTTTATTGTTCGAACAGGATGAGCAAAGTTACAAATTTTGTGCGCAACTGCTATATTTGCACCATGAAGTATATAATTCGTTCACTCAAATATTTCCTTTACCTGCTCTTCCTGCTGGTAATCTTCGTTGCAGTAATCTATTTTGTCACCGCCAAGGGCGCCCCTCTCGAGTCGTTGTTCAGGAACGGATACAATTCGCTGTGGGCGATGGCGGCGGTTCTGTTGGTTCTGTCAGCGTGCTACCCCCGCTTTGGCTATGGAAAGCGCCGCATTCGCGCAAACGGCACGGCGGACGAAATCATCACGAAAATCGAGGCCCACATGAACGCCCGCGGCTACGAACTCGAAAGCCGCGACTCCGAGGACAACCTGGTTTTCCGCCAGGCGACTTTCATGGGCCGTCTGGGAAAGATGTTCGACAAGGTTTATTTCACCCGCGCACTGGGCGGATATGAAATGGAAGGACGCCTAAAGGACATCATCCGCCTGGATACCGCCTTTTGCGATATTTTCGAGGAGACCGGCGAATAGGGCGGACTCCCCTGCGGAGAGGAACTTCGCTTCAATCGGAACGGTAAACAGGCGTTTGCGGACGTCTTCGCTCAACCCGGCGCAGCCTATAAGGCGCTGGGCGTCTTTTTCTGTAGTGAAATAACAGCAGAACGGATAGCGCCAGATGCCTTCGTTGAATTTCCTGACGTCTTTTTCGGTGAACGCATGATGGTCAGGGAAGGAGAAGACCTTCGCCAGGGAGTACGAAGAGGAAAGATAATCGATGAACGGGCGGTTGCGGGCGGTGCCGCTGATGACGACCGCACGTTCGGCCCGGGGCCATGACGCTTCTGCGCCGTCAAACACCGGCCGCGGGGCCTGGTATTCGACCGTGGCGAACAGAACAGGGATTTTATCTCCGGCGGGCGTGTATGCGATATGCTCCGCTGGCTCATAGCCGCTCATCCTCAGATTGTCCTTTGCGTAGCTGCCTTTTTCGTAATCGCTCATGGCAGCGGGACACTTCGTGACGATGATGACGTCTGCCTTGAAGATTCGCTCCGGGAGGTCGCGAAGGCGGCCGAAGGGGAGCATGTAATCCTTGAATACCGGCCTGTTGTAGTCCACCAGGACTATGTTCAGCGAAGCCTTAAGCTTTCTATATTGATATGCGTCGTCCAGGATGATGGCGTCCACGGCCGAGCCTATCCTGTTGCAGCCCTCTATCCTGTCTTCGTCGACAACGACGCGGACGCCGGGGAACTTGCGGGCAATCTGCAGCGGCTCGTCGCCGTAAAGGGCGGCGTCTCCGGCCGGGTCCACCTCCAGGTAGCCCCTGGTCTTGCGGCCGTAGCCGCGCGAAAGCACGGCGAGCCTGCGGCCCTGGAGCATGCGCAGAATAAGCTCGGTGAGCGGCGTCTTGCCGGTCCCGCCGACGGTGACGTTGCCCACGCAGACCGTGGGCACGCCCGGCTCGGCGACCGGCCTCCGGCCGCGGTCGTAAGCGCGGTGGCGCAGGCGGAGTATCGTCTTATAGATCAGCATATCGTTCTTCTATCTCGTCCAGTATCGAATAGAGTTCCGGCACATCCAGGGTCGTGACCATCCTGATGCGGGTGTCCTTGAAGTCCGGCAGCCCCCTGAAGTAGCAAGAAAGATGCCTGCGCATCTCGTAGACGCCGCGCGGCTCGCCCTTGTACTTGAGCGACAGGCCGAGGTGGCGCCGGGCGATGGCGACCTTTTCGGGCACGGTCGGCTCGGGCAGCAGCTCGCCCGTGTCCAGGTAGTGCCTTATGTCGCGGAATATCCACGGCCGTCCGTAGGTGGCGCGCGCGACCATGATGCCGTCTACCCCGTAGGTGTCGAACGCTTCCCTGGCCTTCTGGGGCGAGTCTATGTCGCCGTTGCCTATGATGGGGATGTGCATGCGCGGGTTGTTCCTGACCGCCCCGATCAGCGTCCAGTCGGCCTTGCCCTTGTAGAGCTGGCAGCGCGTGCGGCCATGGATGGTGAGGGCCTGGATGCCGACGTCCTGCAGGCGCTCGGCCAGTTCGACTATGATCTTGGAGCTGTCGTCCCAGCCAAGGCGTGTCTTCACGGTCACCGGCTTGCCGACCGCCTCGACAACCGCCTTGGTGATGGCGACCATTTTGTCCGGTTCGCGCATCATGCCCGATCCCGCCCCGCGTCCGGCGATCTTGGTCACCGGGCAGCCGAAGTTGATGTCGATGAAATCGGCTCCATGGCCCCCGGCAATCTCTGCAGCATGGTCGGCCATCCGGGCCGCCTTGACCATGGACTCGGGTATATGGCCGTAGATCTGGATTCCGACCGGCGCCTCCTCGTCGAGCGTGCGCATCTTCTCGATCGCTTTGTGGGCGTCGCGGATGAGGCCGTCGGAAGGGATGAACTCGGTGTAGACGGCGGCCGCTCCCTGCTCGCGGCAGAGGATGCGGAAGCTCACGTCAGTGACGTCTTCCATCGGCGCGAGCACTACCGGCCGCTCTCCCAGATCTATGTTCCCTATTTTCATCTATAAAAAATCCCACTCCAGGGGCGTCCTTGAGTGGGAATAGTATCCTAAGTTAAAGACTAAAGGAAGTTGGGCGCCTGGATTGCAGCGTTGATGCCAGTAGCGACGAACATCAGAACGATGAGGGCTGCAACGATGACGCCGATGACCTTGATCCTCTTGAACCATACCTTTCCGTCCCAACCTACAGTCTGGAACATGCTCCAGAAGCCGTGGACAAGGTGAAGGAAAATAGCCACGAACCAGAGAAGGTATACTGCGAGAATCCAGGGATTTCCGAAGGTGGTGACGAGGAGAAGGTAGGGATTGTTCTCGTAAGTACCGATTCCGAAGAGCTCGGGGAGCTGCATCTTTGCCCAGAAATGAGTAAGGTGGAATGCGAGAAGTCCGAGAATGACCAGTCCGAGAACTACCATGTTCTTTGCTGACCAGGAGTCTGCCTTAGCCTTTGAAGCAACCTCGTAGCGCTTCACTCCGCCGCGGGCCTTGACATTGAGGACCGAGAGCCAGATTCCGAAGCCGATGTGGACAAGGAAGCCGAGAGCCAGGACAGGGACCATAATACTGATAACGGGAGTCGACATAAAGTCGCAACCGAGTTTGAAGAGGCCGTCTCCGGCGGTAAAGAGCTTCTCGTCCGCCGCGGCAATGCCGAACTTGCCGGTGAAGCTGTCGATCACTGAGAAGAAGTTGATGGTGGCATGCATAAGCAGGAAGATGATAAGGAATGCTCCGCTTATAGCCTGGATGAATTTCCTTCCGATGGAAGAATTGAGCATGAACATAATATTGTCCTTTTATTATTATCTTTGTAGGTCTTGCAAATATAATTAAATTTGCTCTATGTACAAAAGAGTGCTTCTCAAACTTAGCGGTGAAAGTCTCGGCGGTCCGTCCGGGAAAGGCCTCGACGAAAGCCGTATCGCCGCATACGCAGACCAGATCGTAAAAGCCGTCCTCAGCGGACACCAGGTCGCCGTGGTTAACGGCGGCGGAAATATTTTCCGCGGCCTTCAAGGCTCGGGAAAGGGCTTCGACAGGGTCGACGGCGACAAGATGGGCATGCTCGCGACAGTTATCAATTCCATGGCCATGGCCCAGTTCATCCGCGCACGCGGCGTGGACGCCCAGGTCTTTACTGCAACTCCCATGGAGCCGATAGCCCGCTATTATGTCCGTGACGCAGCAGTCAAGGTCCTTGAAGAAGGGGGAGTCGCGCTGATCGCAGGCGGCACCGGAAACCCGTTCTTCACGACCGACAGCGGCGCCGCCCTCCGCGCGCTTGAGCTTGGGGCGGATGCCCTGCTTAAGGGAACGAGGGTCGACGGCGTCTATAATGCCGACCCGGAGAAAGACCCCTCGGCCGTCAAGTACGACGAACTTACCTTCGACAAGGCCCTCGCCGACCACCTCAAGGTGATGGACGCGACTGCGTTCGCCCTCTGCGAGCAGGGAGATATCCCTATCGTCGTCTTCGACATTGACTCTGAAGGAGCCCTCCAGTCGCTGCTCGAAGGGAAGAAGATAGGCACCATCGTTCATAAATAATATTATATAGGTATGCTGTCAACTATCGAAAAAGACATTATCTCGGGAGCCGAGAAGAAGATGCAGGATGCTGTGGCCTTCCTCGAGGCGAGTCTCAAAGACTATAGGGTAGGCAAGGCCAACCCGTCCGTGTTCAACAAGGTCCTCGTGAACTATTACGGGACCATGACCCCGCTTCCTCAGGTGGGAGCCGTCTCCGCCCCGGACGCGAAGACCCTGATGGTCCAGCCGTGGGACCGTTCGCTCATCCCGGCAGTGGAGAAGGCTATCATAGATTCCAATATCGGCCTGACCCCGTCCAATAACGGCGAAGTGATCCGCTGCACCGTCCCCGCCCTTACCGAGGATCGCCGCAAGGAACTCGTAAAGAAGGCCAAGGGTGAAGGCGAAAACACTAAAGTCGTCATCCGCAACACCAGGCGCGACGCCATGGACGCCCTCAAGAAGGCCCAGAAGGCTGGAACTATCAGCGAAGACGCCGAGAAGGAAGCCGAAGACGAAGTGCAGAAAGTGACGGACAAGAAGACGAAGGAAGTGGACACCCTCGTCGCCGCGAAGGAAAAAGACATCCTGACCGTCTAGTTTTTGTTATTTCGAAAATAATTTATACCTTTGCGACCCCTTAACCATAGGGATCGCATTTTTTTGTAAAGTATTAACTGTTTAAGATCAAGACAATGGACACACTCAGCTACAAGACAGTCTCGCTCAACAAAGCGACCGTCGACAAGAAGTGGGTGGTTATTGACGCGACAGATCTCGCTCTTGGTCGTCTTTCTGCAAGGGTTGCCCTTATCCTCCGCGGTAAGAACAAGCCCGGCTTCACCCCCAACGTCGACTGCGGCGACAACGTAATCGTAGTCAACGCCGAGAAGGTGGCCCTCAAAGGAAAGAAGATGACCGACAGGGTCTACACGCGCTACACCGGATATCCGGGCGGACAGCGCTTCACGACCCCCCGCGAGATTCTCGCCAAGAGACCCGCTGAACTCGTCCGGAGAGCAGTCAAGGGTATGCTCCCCAAGACACGTCTTGGTGCACAGCAGCTTAAGAACCTGCACGTTTATGCAGGTCCCGAGCACCCGCACCAGGCTCAGAACCCTACCGAAATTAAGTTAAACGAAATCTAATCAGAGTAAATGGAACAGACACACGCCCTTGGAAGACGTAAAGCAGCTGTTGCTCGCGTTTACATCTCTGCAGGTGCAGGCAATGTTACGATCAACGACCGCCCGCTCGAGGATTACTTCAAGCAGGACGCTCTCCGTTACATCGTGAACCAGCCTTTCGCTGTTACTGAGACCGCTGGTCAGTTCGACACCAAGGTTACCATCGTAGGCGGTGGAATCAAGGGTCAGGCTGAAGCAATCCGCCTCGGTATCGCCCGCGCACTTTGCGAGATCGACAAGGAAGCCTATCGTCCCGCTCTCAAGGCTGCAGGATTCCTCACCCGCGACGCCCGTGAGGTTGAGCGTAAGAAACCCGGCCAGCCCAGCGCACGCGCACGCTTCCAGTTCAGTAAACGTTAGTATTCAGAACTGTTTTATCAGCACAGCAGTGGTTATGTTAAACCATCCCCGCTGGGAGGTTGCCACTCTGCGGAAAATCGCCTGGACCGGCCAGGCCGCTACCAAGCGATTGATGAAAAGAGAAAATTAAAACAAACAAGACAATGTCAAGAACAAATTTCCAAGAATTGCTTGATGCAGGTGCTCACTTCGGACATCTTGCCCGCAAGTGGAACCCTAAGATGGCTCCCTATATCTTCGACCAGAAGAACGGAATCCACATCATCGACCTGCACAAGACAGTCGTCAAGATCGACGAGGCTGCCGAAGAGATGAAAGAGCTCGCACGTTCGGGCCGTAAGATCCTCTTTGTCGCCACTAAAAAGCAGGCTAAGGAGATCGTCTCCGAGAAAGCCGCTGCAGTAGGCATGCCTTTCATCACCGAGCGTTGGGCCGGTGGCATGCTCACCAACTTCCCCACCGTCCGCAAGGCCATCAAGAAGATGGGCACCATCGACAAGATGAAAGAGGACGGAACCTTCGAGAAGCTCGCAAAGCGTGAGCGTCTCCAGATAGACCGCCAGAGGGCCAAGCTCGAACTGAACCTCGGTTCTATTCGTGACATGAGCCGCCTTCCTTCAGCCCTGTTCGTCATCGACGTCCAGAAAGAGGCAAATGCCGTGAAGGAAGCCAATCGTCTTAACATCCCGGTATTCGCAATGGTTGATACTTGCTGCGATCCTACCCCGATTGATTATGTGATTCCGGCGAACGACGATGCAACAAAGAGCATTGAGGTTGTTCTCAACGCGCTTTGCGGCGCCATCCAGGAAGGTCTTGAGGAGCGCAAACTCGAGAAGGACAAAGAGGCAGAGGCCGAGGAGAAGGAAGTCGTCAAGACGACCGACCGCAAGCTCCGCGCCCGCAAGGGAGCCAAGCAGGTGGACGTAGAGGCTGAGGCCCCCGCCGCCGAGAAGGCAGAATAAACTCCATTTATTAACTGAAATTTATACCATTATGGCAATTACAGCAGCAGACGTAATGAAGTTACGCAAGATGACTTCTGCAGGTATGATGGACTGCAAGAAAGCCCTCGAGGAAGCGGGCGGCGACTTCGACAAGGCAGTAGGCATCATCCGTGAGAAGGGTAAGATGGTTGCAGCCAAGCGCGCAGACCGCGAGACTGCAGAGGGTGCCGTGAAGGCACGCATCGCCGGCGGAAAGGCCATCCTCGTCGCCCTTGGATGCGAGACCGACTTCGTGTCGCGTACCCCCGACTTCCAGACCCTGGCAGACGCCATCGCGGACATCGCCATCGCCCAGACTCCGGCCGACACCGAGGCTCTGAAGGCCTGTAAGATGGCCGACGGCTACACCGTAGCAGAGGCTATCGAGGCTCAGACCGGAAAGACCGGCGAGAAGCACGTCCTTGCTTACTACGCTCTCGCCCAGGCTCCCTTCGTGAAGGAATACATCCACACGCTTACCGGAAAGCTCGGCGCGCTCGTAGGATTCAACAAGGAAGTCCCTACCGACATCGCCAAGGGAGTTGCAATGCAGGTTGCATCCATGAACCCCGTTGCACTCAGCGCAGAGGATTGCCCTGCCGAGGTCGTCGAGAACGAGCGCAAGATCGCGATCGAGAAGACCAAGGAAGAGCAGGTCCAGAAGGCAGTCGACGCCGCCCTGAAGAAGGCCGGCATCAACCCTGCCCATGTCGACAGCGAAGATCATATCGAGTCCAATACCGCTAAGGGCTGGCTCACTCCCGAGCAGGCCGAGCAGGCTCGTCAGATCATCAAGACCGTCGGCGAGGAGAAGGCTGCAAACCTTCCCGAGCAGATGATCCAGAATATCGCCAACGGTCGTCTCCAGAAGTTCTTCAAGGAGCAGACCCTCGAGGCCCAGGAGTACCAGATGGCCGACAATCACATCTCCGTGAAGGAGGCTCTCGCAGCCGCCGACAAGGATGCGAAGATTGTCGTCTTCAAGAGGTTCTCCTTCGGAGATTAATCTTTTCGCCTTTCCGTATTTGCCTTCGTCAAATACCCGGCCCGGCCGGTCGGCTGATGCCGACATCGTCGCTTCGCTCCTCTAAGCGTGCCCCGATTCAGGGTTATCCTATGCCCGACCATCATGGCCGGGCATTTTTGTTTTGCTGCGTGCATTGTGTCATTTCGAGCGAAGTCGAGAAATCTCCGCGCGGGTAGCGACCCCGTCCGGGGCTCGTCTCGCAAGTCTGCGACTTGCTCGCTCGGCGTCCCCATTGTTATCTGCGCCCCTCGCTTCGCTCAGAGCTTGCTTCCAACGGGTCCCCTCCTCTCCCCAGGACCGAGGC
>JAGCVW010000007.1 GCA_017962165.1 Bacteroidales bacterium
GAATGGAAGAAGCTCATCAAAGCGTATTTGCTTAGGATAGTACTCTACGGCGTCATCATTTTGGCGATCGCGATTCTCTCGCGCACGGTCCTGGAGCCGGCGCTGTACAAATACTTCACGCTCTGGACCGACTTCGTCCACGACCTGGTCACCGTCATCGTCACACTCTTGGTCATGGCGCCGTTCCTCTACGGACTCGGCGTAACTTCCGGTTCAATAGGCCAGTCCGCCGGCAAACTGCTTCGCGAGAAGGACAGCAACAAATGGCCTATTCTCGGCCTCATCCTGCTTCGGGCGTTCCTCGCCGTGGGCGTGATTGCGGCCGTTATATCTTCGCACTTCGAACTTGCCGGCTGGAACATAGTCCTGATCCTGGTGGCCGGCGCGCTGTTCCTTGTGGTCGCCCGTTACTTCATCCGCCGCACGTCCTCGCTCGAGAGCCGCTTCCTGGCGAATCTCAACGAAAAAGAGGAAGACGAAGCGCGCAAGAAACCAGTCTCGGCTTCGGTGCGCAAGAACATGGCGGCTTACAACGTCAAAATCGAGTCGATGGTCGTGTCGCAGAATTCGAGTTTCGCCGGGCTGCAGCTTGGCGACGCGCATTTCAGGCTGAACACGGGCGCGAACATCATCAAGATAGTGCGCGGTTCGTCCAGCATCACCATCCCCCGGAGTGACGTCGTGATCTTCCCCGGCGACGAGCTGATCGTCGTCGGCACTGCGGAGCAGCTTGACGCCATGCGTCGCATGCTCGCCGACGCCGAACAGCCGGAAACCGCCGGGGCCGACGAAGACTTCACCGTCATTCCGATAGTGCTTCGCAAAGACTCCTATTTGACTGGCAAGACGCTGCGCAGCTGCAGACTGCGCGACTACCACTGTCTGGTGATAAGCGTTCTCCATGGTTCCGAGTTCACGACCAATCCCCTGCCCGAATACGTCTTCGAGGAGGGCGACACCGTCTGGCTCGCCGGAGAAAAGAGTTCTTGCGAGTGGCTCAAGTAGCTGCCGCGATATTCTGGGAAAATATCTATATTTGCAGTCCCATTGCGGGTGTGTTGAAATTGGTAGACAAGCCAGACTTAGGATCTGGTGCCTACGGCGTATGGGTTCGAGTCCCTTCACCCGCACGAAACAAAGCCCCGGCATTTCAATAGGATGTCGGGGCCTTTTCATTTCGATAAACAGGGAATATTCCTGACCGCTGCTATTTCGCCGGTTCCCACTTGCAGCGGACAGGCGAGCAAGCAGGGGTTATTATTTGAGTTGTTTGATGATATCATCCAGCATTTCGAAGAGGCTCGGGAAGGTTTCCGGAGTAACACTTTCGCAAATGACGGCGTTGCCGACAGTCTCAGGGACATCGGTCAGTTTCTTCTGAAGGTCACGCCCCTTCTTTGTCAGCTTCACAATCATCTGGCGTGCGTCCTCTTTGCCCTTGCTGCGGGTCACTATACCCTCAGCCTCCATCCTCTTAAGAAGTGGTGTGACGGTATTGGTCTCCAACAGCAGGCGTTTCGCGATGTCGTTTACCGGCTGCGCATCCTTTTCCCACAGCACCAGCAGCACCAGGTACTGCGGATATGTGAGACCATGCTCACCCAGCAGCGGATGATACGCCTGGGTGAGCAGCCGGGAAGCTGTATATAGCCTGAAACAGAGCTGGTTTTTGAGTTTGAACTTTTCTTCCATTATAACATTTCTTCAATGTCCTTCTCAAAAGAAGCAGGCTCTGCAACGGGTGCAAAACGCTTGATGACGGTGCCGTCGCGGTTGATAAGGAATTTGGTGAAGTTCCAAAGGATGTCGCTGTCCTTTTCCACGCTCTTGCTCAGACCTTTCAGCAATTTGTGCGTTGCCTTGGCCTTGAGGCCTTTATACTCCTCGGTAGGGGCGGCCGCTTTCAGATAAGTATAAATCGGGGCCTCATCCGGACCGTTCACGTCGATTTTCTTCATCAGTTGGAACGTCACACCGTGGTTGATGCGGCAGAACTCAGCAATCTCCTCGTCGGAGCCGGGCTCCTGATGGGCAAACTGGTCGCAAGGGAAACCCACGATAGCCAGTCCTCTGTCCTTATACTTCTGGTACAGGGCCTCCAGGCCGTCGTACTGAGGGGTAAAGCCGCATTTGGATGCGGTGTTGACAATCAGAAGAACCTTGCCTTCGAACTGTGCGAAGTCAAATTCAATGCCCTTGTTGTTAAGGGCCTTGAAGTCATATATCTTTGCCATCTTACAGTTGCTTTACGAGCCAGTTCTGATAGCCTATCTTCTCAATGAGGTCCAGCTGCTCCTCATCCCAGTACTGGTCCTCTTCCTCGTCCAGAAGGTAGGCCTTGGTAAGGTCGTAAGTAGTAGGGTCAGCGGCAAGGGCGGGCATGGCCTTGTAGAGCATTTCTACGCCTTCCTTCTGCAGTTTATGGTCAGCCTCGATGTAGGCTTTGGGATCTTCGATAAGTTTGGCCTCGCTGCATACCTTCACTTCGGGAACTACGCCAAGGTCCAGAAGACGGTCGGTGTATTTTTCCACCCATGCCATTTCTTCGTTATAGTGGCCGATGTACTTCTCACCAAGTTTGGTGAAGCCCTGGCTCTTGAAAAGTTGTCCCTGCATCTTGTGTACGAAAGCGCTGCCGGCAAGCTCGTTAATGATCATCTGAGAGATCTGGATAGTGTTTGTAAAGTCCATGATGTTTGAATATTTAGTAGTTATTTATATCGTTCACGATGCAAATATACGACTTTATTTTTATATCGCAAGCGATATTTTTAAAAAAAGAGAAAAAAATTGTGAACTGATCTATTTACGAATTCAAAAAATGTTGGTGTTCTATTCCAGAGCATTAATCTAAATCCATCTGAATACCAAATAGATACACGGCTCTCGCTGAAATCCTCCGGAAAATCTACGGACATGAAACCCTCAAGGGTCTCCGCTGGAGTTTCATGCCGTTTGCTTTCTCATTCTTTGCATACACCGCCCACTGGTGGACCGACACTGAGGGCGCACTGGCTGCAGCAGTAGAAGAGATGCCCGCAGGGTATGACCAGATGATGATTCCGGTCATCAACAATATCCCCATGCTAATAATTGCTCTTGTTGTAACAATCCCTGTAGCAATTCTCGCTATCAGACTTGCGGAGCGCACGCTCAAGAAAGCGGCCGCGACTTTCAAATAGCAATTAATCTTTGCGAAACGGCTCATAATCTTTAACTTTGTCCCAGATATGGGTCGTTTCGCAAAAAGCCAATTCTGGCACCACATAATGGCGGCCGCAGTAGGGGTCGTCTGGGGAGTGACTTTCGTCTCGTCGAAGGTGCTGATCAACGCCGGGATGCAGCCGGCCGAGATCATGACCCTGCGATTCATCCTTGCGTACCTGTGCCTGCTGCCTTTCTCTCTCGCCCAAAAAGACAGGCTGGTTGCAAACTCCATAAAAGACGAACTCCTCCTGATCCTCCTTGGCATCAGCGGCGGCAGCCTCTACTTCCTGTTTGAGAACTCCGCGCTTGTCTATACCCAGGCATCCAATGTGTCTATACTGATAGCCACCACTCCCCTGTGGACCATGCTGGCATCGACCCTTTTCACAAAAGACCTTAAGGTCAAACCCCATACCGCCATCTTCTCGCTGGTCTCTCTCGCAGGCGTAGTGATAGTAGTACTGAACGGCCAGACCCAACTGCATCTCCACCCTCTGGGCGACCTGCTCACCCTCGGCGCTGCGTTCACTTGGGTACTCTACAGTTTAATACTCAAAGCCCTGGATACCAAATATTCGGTATCCTTCATTACCCGAAAGGTTTTCTTCTACGGCATCATTACGATGCTGCCCTACTTCCTGATAAAGCCGTGGGGCACCACCTGGGCCATGCTCGGCCAGACGCCAGTACTGCTGAACCTCGTCTTCCTCGGCATAGTCGCCTCCTTCCTGGGCTACATAGGCTGGAACGCCGCGCAGGCGAAACTCGGCCCCGTGAAGATGAATCTTTACCTGTATATCAACCCCATCGCCACTGCACTCGTCGCAGTCCCGGTGCTCGGAGAACGTTTCACCTGGATCACCGCCCTCGGAACCCTGCTCATCCTCGGGGGCATGTACTTCGCAATGAAAGAATAACTATATGAAAAGGATATTACTTATCTGCGCAGCAATCGCGGCGTTGACTCTCGCAGCAACGTATTGCACTCCCGACAATCAGGATCCTCAGGAAGAAGAGCCCTCTGAGGTCATTCTGGAAAACCCTGTTCCGGTCACTATCGATGTAGAAATACTTAACGACTGGGTGTTCGATAAAAGGCCTGTTTTCCCCCTCCACATCACGAATCCCAACAACGTGAAGTTCAAACAAGTCTTTAAGATCAAGTACTATACGGACAAGAACAATACGACAATCCCCGCCCTGGCAGAGGAACGGGAAATAGAAATCCCCGCCGAAGGCTTTGACATGCAGGTCTCGACCCAACAGGATCTTGATCCGGGCTTCTACAAGGTCTATATCTCCATAGGCCGTATGGTCCGCACCTTCACCTTCGGGATCAATCCCACCGAAATAGTTTCCGCCCCCGACAAACAGTCCGACTTCAACAAATTCTGGCAGGACGCCAAGACCCAGCTCGACGCTATCGAAATGGACGCCCAGCTTACAGAGATTACCTCGAGGAGTTCCGCGACCAGGAAGGTCTACCTTGTCGAACTGAAGTCCATCCCCGACGGGCCCGAAGGCGAACCGGTTACCGTACGCGGCTATTACATCGAGCCGCAGGACGACAAGAAACATCCCGTGCTTCTCCACTTCTACGGCTACGACGTGCAGAAGCCTACAACAATGGTCGATTGCCCTTATGGCGGCAACTCCGACTATGCCGAGTTCTACTTCTCCACCCGCGGCCAGATGCTCAACAACCGCAACGCCGACAAAAGGGTGCCCGACGGCAAGGGCGACTTCGTAAACACCTACGGCGACTGGTTCGCCTTCAACTTCGGCCAGAGGGACGCCTATTACTATCGAGGCGCCTTCATGGACTGCGTCCAGGCCATCCGTTTCATGGCCGCACAGCCAACCAGCGATATGAATAACCTGTTCGCCGAAGGCTCTAGCCAGGGAGGGGCGCTCTCGTATGCGGCGGCCGCGCTAAGCGACTATCCCTTCACCGCTATCGCCCCCGCTGTTGCGTTCCTCGGCGATTTTCCCGACTACTTCCAGATCGTCGGCTGGCCAGCCAACACTGCTAAGAAGAACCGGGGCAGCATGACCGACGAAGAAATGTATGCTTTCCTGTCGTACTTCGACACTAAAAACCTGGTTACGCTGTTCAGCCCCCAGACCGCCGTCATCGCCTGCATAGGCCTCCAGGACGAGACCTGTCCGCCCCACACCAACATAGCGCCGTACAACAACCTGCCCGGCTCGGACAAGGAAATTTACTACTACCCTAAGTTGGGCCACGAGATTCCCAACGGGTGGTACAACAAATACGGCAATTTCTTCAAAGCCCGCATGAAATAAAAAAAAGAGCCGCCCGGAAGGGTGGCTCATTATTCAATCATGCAGAACTACTCTGCCATTGCGAAAGTAATACCGTCGACTTTGTCCCACTCTCCGCGGGTGAAGTCGGGCATCACCACCGGCATCGAGCCGTGGTTGATGGAGACCTCCGTCAGTTCCACGAGCGAGCTCCACTCGGCGGCGTCGTAGACGTCCTGGTCGAGCGGAAGGCCATGGTGCAGGCAGTAGATCAGGCGGTAGTCCATGATGAAGTCCATGCCGCCGTGGCCGCCGACCTTGCGGGCAAGGTCTTCGATCTCCTCCACGAAGGGATATTTGTAAGCCTGCATGAGGGCGTCGCGCTCGGCATCGCTCATGAACTGCTCGGCGTCGAGGTTGTCGTAAGCCACGTCCTTGAGTTCTGCGCCGCCGAGGGCCAGTCCTTCATTCGGATATTTGTTCGCATAGCCCTTCGTGCCCTGGATCTGGTACATGCGGCTGTAGGGCTGGGGAGTCACGACACGGTGCTCGATAAGAATCGTCTTACCCTTACGCGTGCGTATAAGAGTAGATGTATTGTCGCCGTTTGCGTACTTCTTCACGACTCCCTTGCCGTAGCGCTCGTCAGCCTTGTCCTGGCCGGCAAACGCGTCGGTGTCCATCGACACGAGGACGTCCATCTTGTCTCCGCGGTGGATATTGAGGTCCTGGCAAACGGGGCCGATGCCGTGAGTAGGATAAACGTCGCCATGGTGATCTTTGTTATAGGTCATGCGCCAGTCGCCCTGGTAGTTGTCCCAGTAGGGCTCAAGGTTGTGGCAGTATGAGCCTTCGACATGGACAATCTCGCCGAACAGGCCGTGCTGGGCCATGTTCAGGCAGGTCAGCTCGAAGAAGTCGTAGCAGCAGTTCTCGAGCATCATGCAGTGCTTGCGGGTGCGCTCGGAAGTATTTACGAGCTGCCAGCACTGCTCGATTGAGGTCGCCGCAGGGACTTCGATGGCTACGTGCTTGCCGTGCTCCATCGCATAAACGGCGATGGGGGTATGCAGCTGCCATGGCACCGCAAGGTAGACGAGGTCGAGGTCTTCCAGCTCGCACAGCTGCTTGTAGCCCTCGGGGCCGCTGAACTCATACTGTGCGCGCGGCGCGCCATGGGACTCGAGGGTCTTCTGGGCAGCCTCGACCCGCTCGGGATAGAGGTCACACAGCGCCACGAGCGACGCGTCCTTAAGGTAAGGGAAACGGTGGACGGCTCCGCCTCCACGGTCACCGAGGCCCACGAGGCCCACGCGTACGTGCTCGATGGGCTCCGCCGCGAAACCGAGCATCGACTGCTGGCCGGCAGGGCGTGCGGGAGTGTTGTAAACGATTTGGTTACCCTTGACGGTGTAGCCATACTCCGGCGCTTTACAGCAGGAGAAAGCCAGCGCGGCGATGGCCGCCATTAAAAACAATTTCTTCATATTGTTGTTTTTTATTATTCAAGCATTAAACTGCGGAAATCGTCGATGTCTTGCTGAGATACTCCTGCAACCTCCAGGAGGTATTTCTCCACTCCTTCGGCAAAGGTCTTACCAGGGGTGTTCTGAGCCAGTTCCCAGAAGTACGGGGTAACATCGCTGTAGACCCAGGCCAGACGGGTATTACGGAACGTAGGAATCGGATTGCTCTTCTTGTCGGAGGAAGACACGCTGTATCCGACAGGAGCGAAATAAGTGAGTTCGTACTCCTTGGCAATATCTCCTTCACGTACGCCCAGCAAACCCATAAGCAGAATGAACAGGGTGCCGGTACGGTCGCGGCCCAGCGAGCAGTGGAAATAGACGGGCTTATTGTTGCGGACGCTGTTCACGACAAACTCAAAGCACTCCTTGGTCTTGGCGGCATCGCTGGTCAACATGGTCTTACCGCCCTCTTCGATAACGGGAGCGCAGTGGTCCAGACCTGCAACAGCGGGTTCGAAAATAACGTCGGAATTACCGCGCAGGTCAAGTTCCGCTCCAAGACCCTCGAATAGGACTTCTTTCTCACCAGTAGCATTCAGCGGGTACGGAGTCCACTTTTCGTTCAGACGGCCGCCGTGATAGACCTTGCGATACTTGACAGTTTTGCCGTCCAAAGTCTGCCAACCGCCGAAGTCGCGGGCATTACGTCCGCCGCCTCCCTTGACATTGGGTTTCTGGGGATCTCCCTCGAAATACACCTGATGCAGGTGGCCCGTGGTGGTGAAGTTACCCTCTGCCAGAACTTTTCCGCTGGCTGCGGTCACGCTGTAAGTATAATGGTCGTTGGGAACCAGATTCTTGATATTCACATAGATGGAACCGGCTTCAATCTCCTGTACGCCTTCCCAGCCAAGTTCGTCTTCCATATGCAACGTCATAACGCCGGATTCCAGATCTTCCTCTTTCCAGCGGATGCTGTACTGGCAGGGAATATCTCCGTCTGGCCATTCCTTACCCCAGTTGTCCCAGGTAAGGTTCACGCCGTCGAAACCGCCGTAATAATTGAAAACCTGGGTCTTGCGGCTGGCGTTGTCTTCTTCCGGCCAGTCCTTGTAGGTCACCTCAGTGAGGAACTTCTCCACCAGGGGGTTGGTTGCCAGGACTTCATCGCCGCTCTTTAACTCTTCGGCCGCGCCGGCCATGGGGTCACCGGTTTGAGTGATGGTCACACTGAGGCCAACACGATCGCCTGTGATATTGATGTCAGCGATACGTTTCTTTTTCTTGTCGGTCTGCGTGTAGTTATATGTGAGGGTTACGGGAGTGTCGGATGCAACACCGCTCTCCGGGCTGACAGTGAGCCAGGATTTTGAGCCCGCGGCCGTCCAATCCGTGTTACAGGTAAATGTCAGTGTGCCGGAACCCGCAGCGCTTTCGACTGTAATCTCATGTTCTCCTTCATAGACGATAACGGGTTTCGTTTCGTCCTTCGGATCCGGGTCATTGTTGTTCTCTTGGTTGTCCTGCGGCGGAGTGCTGCAGAATGCCATCATCGGGACGATGAACAGCAGGGAAAGGAATCTTTGAATCATAGTATAAAGGATTATTTGACTTCTATCAGGTAGTTTCCTTCAAAAACGGGGTTGATGACGGGGTTCGATCCGTCGATTTCGTAAGAACGAGGTTCATCGGCAGTATACTCGGTAACAGCATACTTACGGCCGGCCTCAAGGCCGCGTAGTTCTATCGCGCCGCCCTTCCATGAAGGAGCGTAGAACGCATAGTACATCGCACCGTCTTTCTCAATGACATGGGCCTCAGGGACATCGAAACCGTAGGAATACAGCCCCAGGTACCGGCCCTTCGAGAGCATCTTGTCCGTATAAATCGGCACCCACTTGCGGAGCAGGGCTTCCTTCTCGGGGGTGAGGATGCTGCCACCATTCTGCTCTGCATACGGATTGGGTTGAGGCCATGTAAATTTCGTTCCTATTATACCGCCAACACCGATCTGGGAAGGGAAATCCAAACCGCCGTCGCTCAGCTCTACATGGTCGGCATAATAAGCGAGGTCGGGGCAGAGGGCCGCGTAGACCTTACGCTTCATACGGATCTGGAAACTGGAGGTCGGATCGGAAGCAACAGCCTGGTTCATCCACGGCAGGTAGTAGCAGTTAATTGCGCAGCCGCACGGGCAGATCTGCAGGACGCAGCCGGGCTTAATTTCGTTCGCGCGTTTGTAAATCCTGCGGAAGTATTCGGGATGGCGCTCCTGGGCCTCCTCCGGATATGCCAGGCCGCTCGCGGGATTATAATCCGGCGCGGACAGGTTCAGCTGCTGGCCGTCCATCTTGAAGCCGTCGAAGCCCCAGTCGCGAAGGAACATGTCCACGACCTCTTCGGTAAACTTCCACGACGCGGGGTTTACAGGCGAGAGATACCAGCTGTCCCACCAGCTCACGAATTCGTGGGAACCGTCTTTCTGGATCAGCATCATCTCGGGGTGCTCGGCGACGGCGCGGCTGGTTGAATCTGCAAGCAGCGGAGCCCACCAGAGCTTGGCCTTAAGACCGGCGGCGTGGATCGCGTCGGTCATTCGGCGCATGCCGTCCGGGCCGATACGGTCATTTGCCTGCCAGTCGCCTTCGCAGATCTGGAAGCCGTCGTCCACATCCACCCACTTGAATCCGAGTTCGACCACTTTTGGAAGGGTTCCGATAACCTCATCGACGGTGAACTGCCTTTCGTAGCCCCATGCGCACCAGACGGGATCATATGCCTCGTCTGGTGAAACGGGCGCCTCAAAACCATAGGCGGTCTGAAGATACCCGGAGAAAGCGCGGAGGGCGTCGAAGAAATCGCCATGGCCCTCGAAACTGAATTCGCAATAACTCGACAAGGTCTCGCCGGGCTGCAACTCCACCGGAGTCTCGAAATCCCTGCGGATCAGGGCGGTAGTGACGCTGCCCCTTCGGGTCACGGGCATCGATACTATACGAAGACACGGCTCCACGAGGCCGATGCTCAGCGAACGTTCCGCGTTCCAAAGCGAGACCACTGGGGTTCCTCCTCCGTAGTCAGAGGCGCTCATTCCGAGGTAGTTGTCTTGATGGAAGCCAGGGCCGACCGGCTTTACCCAATCGCGGCGGTCTTCGTAGGTCATCGGCTGGAGGCTCCAGAGTTTGCGGCTCTTGAAGCAGGTACGGGAAGTTTCCATGGCGCCGACCTCTACGGCCTCGCGGCCTTCGTTCTTGAAGGTCACTACGCGGACCGTCATCCCGGGGAAGGCCTCGGGTGAGGTCTCCGATACTGAAACGGAAATCCCGGCCAGGGGTTTGCCATCCGGCCCGAGTAGCCTGTCCTTAGGCAGGGTCCCGCAGCAGGCGGCTAAAACCAATGAGGCTGAGAATATAGCAATGACGCGCCTCATATACCTAGAGTTTGAATTCCTGACCAAACCTGGTGCGGCAGATTTCGCGCACCGCCTCAAGGGAGGTGAACGCTCCGGTTCCGCCCGCAGCGGTAGTATTTACAGCGCCGGTAAGGTTACCCGTAATCTGGCAGTCTTCCAGTGACAGACCCTTTACAAAGGCACTCACAAAGCCTGAATTGAAACTGTCTCCGGCGCCGATGGCGTCTACTACATTTTTATTGAGGAAGGCGGGGAGCTCCACCCTCTTGCCATCTTTGTAAACCAGTATGGAGCCCTTAGATCCACATTTGACGAGCATCGCACGGCCAAGATAGGGCAGCACCTCGGCAATCGCGCTCTCGAGGTCGCCCTTGCCGGTAAGGGCCTGAAGTTCCTTTTCGTTGGGCATGAAGACGGTAACCTTCGGCAGGACGGTCTTATAATCCAGCTTCCAGGTCTCTGCCGGGTCCCACTGGGTATCCAGAGATACGGTTATTCCCTTCTCCGCAGCCCTGTCCAGCACTTTGTGGACGTCGCGCAGAAGCGCGGACTGCATAAAGAGCGAGGAAAGGTGGATATGCTGGCAGGAATCGAACACCGAAGGGTCTATATCGTCATAGCCCATCACATCCATCGAGCCCTGATAGGTAAGGTTCGCCCTGTCTTCTCCGTAGCTCATACAGATAGTCGCGCCGGTAGGGGTATCCCCTTCAAGGACGAAGCGTGTATCAACGCCCTTCGCTTCGAGCGATTTCTTCACGAGGTCTCCGAATGAATCCCGGCCCACCAGGCCCACGAAGCAGACCTTGCTGCCGAGGGCGGCGGCGTTCGCCGCAAAAATTGCGGTAGAACTGCCGAGAGTAACTATCATGTCTTTGGCGAACTTTTCCTTTCCTATCTCAGGCTCGCCGTCTATCCTGTTGAGGATGATGTCTACATTGAGTTCCCCGATTGCTGCTATCTGATATTGGCTCATATTGAATGGTGTTATACTGGTCAAGCATACGAATATGCGAAAAAACCGCCAAAATCTTTCATTTATGTTTCGTTATTATCTAAAAATGTATTTCGTTTTGTTTCGCTTGTAAAAAATCCTTAACTTAGCGACACAACTAAATTAATAACCGCCTATGGATATCTATGATTCCGCGCAGGGACGCCGTTCCGCCATACTCCAGAAACTCAGGGAAGACTCGACGGTCAACGTTTCGCAGCTCAGCGACATGTTCGGCGTATCAGAAGTGACAATACGAAAAGACCTCCGCTTACTCCAGGACAGAAGACTTCTGGTCCGGGTCCACGGCGGAGCCATCATGGTGGCCGGCAACTCCGAGACGGACCCCGAAGAAAGGAATTTCAAGTACAAGCAACTTGTCAACGTCAAGGAAAAGAAGGCCATCGGCCGCGCAGCCGCCGCCCATATCAGGAACGGAGACACCATCATGGTAGATTCCGGGACTACAGCCCTGGAAATAGTCAAGAACCTGGAGTCCTTCTCAGATCTGACCATCATCACCAACTCGGTCCATGCGATGCTCGAGGCAGTGAAATACAAACGCTTCAAGGTAATCCTTCTGGGAGGCAACGTCCGCGAGACATCACTCTCTACGGTCGGCGCCCTCACCGAATCCAACCTCAAGCTCTTCTACTGCGACAAGCTCTTCCTGGGCGTAGACAGCATCTCGGTGGAAGCCGGACTTTCCACCCCCAGCATCGAGGAAGCAAGCACCAACCAGGTAATGATTTCTCGCGCACGCGAGGTCTACGCCGTGTTCGACTCCTCCAAGTTCAACAAAAGGGCGCTTGCCTTCATCGCAATGCCGGACAGGATCAATACAGTTATTACTGACTACCACCTGCCGGCCGATGTCCGAAACCAGCTCAAATCGCTGAATATCAACGTGGAGACGGTAATGGTTTAACCAAAGCGAAAGGGAGTGAAACGTTTTGTTTAAAAATAACGCAACCCAAACGAAACAAAAAAGGCAATAGTTTGTAGATTTGCGGAACTGATTAAACCTGACGATGACACTAAATTACCACACTTACAGGGAAATCAAGCAGCAGCCGGAGGTCTGGAAAAAGGCTTACGGGCTAGTGTGCGAGCGTAAAGTAGAGATTTCCGCATTCATCCACAAGTACAAAGACCTGGGCTATTCGATCGTCCTTACCGGAGCCGGAACATCGGCCTATATCGGCGATGCGCTGGAGTGCGCACTGCGCGATACCCTC
Organism: Bacteroidales bacterium; assembly: GCA_017962165.1. Lineage (GTDB taxonomy): Bacteria > Bacteroidota > Bacteroidia > Bacteroidales > UBA932 > Cryptobacteroides. Next base: position 12,586 of record JAGCVW010000007.1, read on the forward strand.
CTGAAAGGAGCGAGTTCTATCGCCACTACCGACATCATCACGGCCCCCGAACTTTTCTTCGGCCCGGACAGCAAGATACTCCTGATCTCCTTCGCCCGCAGCGGCAACAGCCCTGAGAGCATCGGAGCCATCAGGGCTATCGAACAGACCGCCGGCAGCGTCGCCCACATCTTCATCACATGCAACGCCGAAGGCGAGCTCGCCAAAAAGAAGGGCGACAACATCCTCTGCCTGCTCCTTCCTCCGGAGACGAACGATCTCTCGCTCGCGATGACCAGCAGCTACTCGACCATGTTCCTCGTGTGCGCAATGATAGCGAACATCGACAAAATCGAAGGCGACCGCGCCCATATCGAAGCCCTCGCCGGAGCAGTCGAAAAGGCCATGGACAAGTATGAAGACGCAATCAATGCCATCGCCCAGCGCCCTTTCAACCGCGCGGTCTTCCTCGGTTCCGGCGCCCTCAAGGGCGTTGCCGAAGAGTCGCGCCTGAAGCTCCAGGAACTCACCGACGGCGCCATCATGTGCGCATTCGACTCGTTCCTCGGCTTCCGCCACGGGCCGAAAGCAGTGGTCCATGAAGACTGCCTGCTGGTTTACTATATCTCCCCAGACCCGAAGGTCCGCCGCTATGAGCTTGATCTCATAGGCCAGATCGCTGCCAACAACAAGGTGGTTGCGACAGTCGCCGTGTGCCAGAAAGACCATGCGCTGAAGAAGGACTACATCGATCTGCTGGTCGAGCTCGGAATCCCCGAGGACATGCCGGCCCGCTACTCGAGCGTTGGCAGTATCTTCGTAGCCCAGCTGCTCGGCTGCTTCAAGTCGATCAATGTGGGTCTCTGCCCGGACACCCCGTCGGTCTCCGGGAACATTTCCCGTGTCGTTGAAGGTGTATCATTATATATATAGTATGAAAAAGACCGAACAGCTCCTTCACAGGATAGACGAACTTCATAAGGAGAGCGGGATTCCGCGCACCATCTTCGCGGCATGCCCGAACTCCCCTACCGTAATCAGGGCCTCCATCCAGGCGGCCAAACGCAACAACGCCCCCATCTATTTCGCAGCGACCCTCAACCAGATCGACTGCGACGGCGGCTATACCGGGATGACCCAGCAGGACTTCGTCCGCACAGTACGCTTCGAGTGCGAAAGGGTTAACTTCACCGGTCCCTGCATCATAGCAATCGACCATGGCGGCCCCTGGCTGAAGGACAAGCAGAGGGTGGAGAAATGGTCCGTCGAGGATGCCATGAACGGCGTGAAGAAGTCGTTTGAGGCGGCAGTTCTCGCAGGCTACGATCTCATCCATGTAGACCCTACCGTCGATATCAACGTCCCGAAGGGCGAGATTATCGACATCCACGTAGTGGCGGCCCGCACGGTCGAACTGATTGCCCACACCGAAAAGTTCCGCAAGGCCCACGGCATAGCCCCGATCTCCTATGAGGTCGGAACCGAGGAGGTCCACGGCGGACTTGCCGACGAAACTACTTTCGACACCTTCATCGCCGACCTTAAGGCTGGTCTGAAGGCCGTCGGCCTCGAAGACGTATGGCCCTGCTTCATAGTCGGAAAGGTCGGAACCGACCTCGACACTACTCTCTTCGACACTGAAGTCGCAAAGACGCTTACCGCAAAGGTGCGCCCGCTGGGCAGCTACATCAAGGGACACTACACAGACGATGTCTCCAACCCTCAGGATTATCCCCTCTGCGGAATGGGCGCAGCCAACGTAGGCCCCGAATTCACCATCTTCGAGTTCCGCGCCCTGTGCGAACTCGAAGAAGTGGAGAAGAAGTTCTACGCCGAAGGCAAGGTGGGCGTCCTTTCCCACATGAAGGAGACCCTGCTTGAAGAAGTCCACGATTCCCACCGCTGGGAAAAATGGCTCCACGAAGACGAGAAGGGCAAAGACCTCCACGAACTCACCCCGGAGCGCCAGGACTGGATCGTAGCGACATGCTGCCGCTACATCTGGCAGCAGCCCCGCTCCCTTGCAGCCCGCGGCTTCCTCTATGCTAACCTCGAGCGCCTCGGAATGGCCCCGGAGGCAGTGGTTCTCGGCAGGATCGAGCGCGACATGGACAAGTATTTCCGCGCTTTCAATCTCATCGGACTCAACGACTTGCTGTAAGCAAGAGTACACTTTTATCGATCTTTTATTATTTTTGCTAAATAACACTATTCAGCTTTAAACCAAAGTTCAGGCTTATGAATATCAAAACTGTTCTCCAGGCCGTTTCGGTTTCGTTGCTTCTCACCCTGACCGCGTTTACCGCCGGTGCCCAGCAGATTACTGTAAAGGGTACCGTGACAGATGCGGCAGACGGCTCTCCCCTCATGGGAGTCGCCGTCGTCAGTTCAGCAGGCGGCGGAACGATAACGGACCTCGACGGAAAGTACATTATCCAGACTTCCGCGGACGCTACTCTAACTTTCAGCTGCCTCAGTTATCAGGACGCAGTCGAAAAGATCCAGGGACGTGCAGTCATCGACGTCGTCATGAACGAGGACAACCAGGTTCTCGAAGAAGTCGTCGTTCTCGGTTACACGACCCAGAAAAAGGCCGAGCTCTCCAGCTCTGTCGTTTCCATCAACGGTGACAAGCTCCGCGATGTCGCCACCAACGACGTAGGTAACATGCTTCAGGGCAAGGTTGCCGGTGTGGTCGTCATGAACGGCTCAGGCCGTCCTGGCGAGACTGCCGACATCCGCATCCGCGGTACTGGTTCCATCACCGCTGGTGCAGGCCCTCTCTATGTGGTGGACGGTATAGCAGGCGGTTCCTTCAACCCCAACGATATCGAAACCATCACCGTTCTTAAGGACGCTTCCGCCACCGCGCTCTACGGCGCAGCAGCATCCGGCGGCGTCATCGTCGTCACCACCAAGAGCGGAAACCAGGATCAGACAACCGTTGAATTCAAGGCCAGCGGCGGTATCAAGCGTGCTCTTATGGGCCGCTTCCACCCTATGACCTCCGCCGAACTCTATGACTTCACCAGCAAGATGACCGACGCATCAACTTTCAGTGCGTCGTATCCCCAGTCCCTGCTCGACCAGGATTTCGACTGGCTCGACAACTGCTTCAAGACCGGTGTCGTCCAGGATTATTACGCATCGGTTGGCGGAAAGTCCGGAAAGGTCAGTTACTTCCTCAGTGCAGACCACTATAATGAGCTTGGTACCGCGGTCAACACCAGTTTCCGCAAGACCTCAGCCCGTATGAACCTGTCGGCTCCTGTCACTGACAACCTCACCATGTCGCTCCGTTTGAGCTACGCAAAATCATACGACCGCAGCGAGTCTTCTTACCGTCTGCTCGAGTATGCATACTACGCGATGCCTTGGGATATCCCTTACGTAATGGACGCTGAAGGAAATTACACCAACGAATATGTTTTCGTCAAGGCCGACAACATCCGTCCGGACAACGGCGGAAAGTGGTGGACCCAGAACCCGTCCAACATCCTCCATTCCGAGCAGTACAACTACGGCAAGGGTTGGGGAGACAGCCTCACCGGAGACTTCCAGCTGGTCTGGAACGTCAACGACTGGCTGACCCTCGTCTCCATGAACCGTTTCGATTCATACAATAACTTCTGGGAGGATTACACCGATCCCAACACCTTCGACGGAGCCGAGACCAAAGGCGCTCTCTCGAACACCGAGTCAGAAGGCCATGGCTGGGGTACTAGCAACCTCGCAAAACTCCACCATTCCTTCGGCGACCACGAACTCAACGGCACCCTCGGATGGGAATACGGCGGAGGCTACTCACGCCATCTCGAGGCGTCCGGAACCGGAATCATCGCCGGAAAGCGCGCAATCTCCAATGTAGACACCCCCAATATGCCTAAGGGTTACGACTATCAGACCCGCGCATGGGCTTTACTCGCACAGGCTCAGTATTCTTACCTTGGCAAATATGTCGCTACCGCTTCCATCCGCTACGATGAAAGTTCCAAGTTCGGTCCCAAGAACCGCGGAGGTTTCTTCCCCGGTGCTTCGGCCGCATGGATCCTCTCCCGCGAAGACTTCCTGGAAGGCAACGAAAACTTCACCTTCCTTAAAGTCCGCCTGGGTTGCGGTAAGACCGGTAACGACAACATCCCCGACTTCCAGTATCAGGAGACCTACTCTCCCAGCGAAAGCGGCGACGGTGCTTATACTCTCGACCGCCTTGCCAACCCCTATCTCGGATGGGAAGAGGCCCTCATGACCAGCCTCGGTGTAGACGCCACCATCAGGAACAACTGGAATGTGACGGTGGACCTCTACCACACCCTCAACAGCAAGATTCTCCTCCAGTCACCTCTTCCGCCGTCCACCGGTTTCTACGCCATGATGGCCAATGTCGGTAAGGTGCGCAACATGGGCGCGGAACTTGCCATTGACGGTGCTGTCATGAAGACCCAGGACCTCCTCTGGACTGTCGGCTTCAATATGGGCTTCAACCACAACGAGGTCATCGAACTCCCCGAGCATCAGGATATCGTCATGACCCGCGGAGATGTGAACCAGCTCCTCACCGAAGGCCACGACGTCTATTCCTGGTATATGCCTAAATGGTTGGGCGTAGATCCCACCAACGGCAAGCCCATGTGGGAAAGGATCGATCCGACCACCGGAGCAGTCTCAGTCGTCAACACTTACGACAATGCCACTTCCCAGATTGTCGGCTCAGCTTCCCCTTGGTTCAGCGGCGGTCTTAACACCACCGTTCGCTGGAAGGGATTCACCCTCAGCGCCAACGGCAACTTCGTAGTAGGTAACAAAATCTACAACAGAACCAGGGAATCGATGGACCACGACGGTGCCTTCATCGGTCTGAACCTGATGTCCATCGACAACGGACTCGGCTGGAGCCGTTGGGAAAAAGCCGGCGATAATGCGACTCATCCCCTGCCTTCCAGCGCCCGTAAGGACGGAGTCGCGGAGACATCCTCACGCTTCCTTGAAGACGGCAGTTTCTTCCGCCTCAGGAACGTCACGCTGTCTTACAATCTTCCCCAGACGGTTCTCCAGAGGGTGAAGATGTCGGATGCACGCATCTACATCTCCGCAGACAATCTGCTGACTCTTTCTCGCTTCTCCGGAATGGACCCCGAGGTACGTCTGGACGGCGACACCTACCACCACGCAGGTATGTACACCCAGAACTACCCCATCCCTATGACGGTAACCATGGGTATCGACATCAAATTCTAAAATAGACTGCCAATATGAAAAAGATATTTTTACTCGCACTTGCCGCCCTGGCTTTCGCTTCCTGCGAAATGGACTTCTACAGGTCCGATGCTCTGAAGGCGGAGGATCTCGCAAAAGATCCAAATGCACCTCTCTACATGACGAACGGCATCTATACCCTCTTCCAGGACAGGATTGCATATAAGGGCCAGGACGGAGGAGAAAGCGGAAACTACTATGTCCGCCACTACTTCCAGCTTACGGAGCTTCGCGGTGACAACGTTACCGTGTCCGGTATTACGGAAGACCCGTTCATCAACCCTTACCGTTATATCGACGACAACACGGCCAAGAACATTTACTACACATGGTGGATGGCCTATAAGATCATCGACACCGCCAACAGAAGTATGGACTTCCTGGAGAACGCCGAACAGCTGGATTCCCTGGGCAATCACCTGATGGGAGAGAATCTGTTCTTCCGTGCACTCTGCCACTTCCAGATGGTCACCCTTTTTGCGCAGCCTTATGCGTATGACAAGACCTCTCTGGGAGTTCCGATCAGGCTTCAGGGATCAGGCACCTCCATCGTTCCCCGCAGCACTGTAGAGGAAGTCTACGAACAGGTCGTCAAAGATCTTGTGGCCGCCAAGTCCTTTATGCAAAGCGATTCCACAGGTGTATTCATCAGGGGTAAAGACAAAGGAATGGTGTCGTGGCAGGCTGCCACTGCTCTCCTCTCCCGCGTATACCTCTACATGGGTGAGAATCAGAAGTGTATCGACGAATGCGACAAACTGCTCGCCAATCCATCCGCCGCTCTTGCCGGGTATGACTACGCAGATTATCCGACCCATACCTTCGACCATCCGGAAACCATCTGGTGTATCCACCTCAAAGACACACACGAATGGGCTGCGGACCACGGCGAGGCCGCAATCGCTTCGATGTACTACAAAGACGGTATCGGCTGGGGTGAACATTACTGGAGGGAGGATCTCATCGACATGTTCCGCCGTTTCCCTGCGGACAAGCGTTTCAAGGCCTACTTCCGCATGATCGACGTCCATAACGAAAAAACCATAGACCCCAAGACCAACAAAGAGAAAGTCTTGACTGTTACCGCCATCCGCAACTACGACCAGATGCTTGCCGCCATGGGCGACACCCTCTCGGTTGTGTATCCCGTCCCCGGCGGCGATGGCGACTACTGCACCGGCGCCGTAGCTATTGCCTGCGAGTTCAACGATGACGGATCCGTGAATTTCCAGTCCCAGGGCGAGCAGATCGGCGAAACGGAAGATCCGACCGGAAAGATGATCCCCGTGTTCAAGTACTACGACCACGTAGCCAAGCGTCAGGTTATTCATAACGGTCTTGACACCCTTTACTATGTCGAAAATTCCGACGCACACTTCCCCGGAAAGGATATCGACGGCGTGAAGCGTGTATGGGTCCGTCCCGGTCCCGCCCACGCCATCCCCGGCAAGAAGACCAACCCCGATACCGGTGAGAAATACGCCGAGTCTCAGGCAGATGCCGATGCCCGCTTCAAGGCAGCTATCGGCCGTACTGACAACGGCGGTTTCTATATGCGCTACTACAACACCAAATTCAGCGGCCAGGGCGGCAAGGTCATGATGACCTCTCCCGTTATGCTCCGCTGGGGTGAAGTAGTCCTCAACCGCGCAGAGGCTGAAGCCAAACTTGGTCAGGACGGCAAGGCCCTAGACGATATCAACATCATCCGCAGCCGCGCCGGCATCCCCGCGATGGATGCAGCTCTTATGGCCGATCTGGAATATCCCGACGTACTCACCGCAGTGCTCGACGAGCGCAGAATGGAACTCTGCTTCGAAGGCCACCGCTTTTTCGACGTATTCCGCAACAACCTGCCCCTTGACCGCAGGTATGTGGGTTACCACACCTGGGAGATCATCCAGCCTGGCGATCTGAGAATCGCCATGCTCATCTCGCAGGACGAGATTAATTCCAGCGGTATCACTCAAAATCCCCGTTAATACTAAATCTAAACTATAGTTTTATTCATTAACCTTTTAATTATTTTTCAACAATGAAAAAAGTGTTCTCTTTTATGGCGGTTGCCGCCATGCTGTTTGTGGGTTTCTCCTGCAATCCTGAGTCGAACGACCCTCAGAAACCGGATGACGGAAAAGATCCCGAACCCGAACCGGAGCCTACCGAGTATGTAGCAAAGATCGCCGTCGACGGTGACTTCGCAGACTGGGCCGCCCTTCCCGCAGGTTCTTTCTCCAAGACCTATGGCGATGAGGAAGCAACTCACCCCGCTCTTACACACTGCAAGGTATATGCAGACGCACAGTACATCTTTGTATACATCGAGTGGGATACCGACATCGTCGAAGCCGATCCCGGTGACATCAACAATCTCGATGAGTATGGCGATCCTACCGGACTCGAGCTTGTTCCTTTCCACGTCTACATCAACACTGATGGAAGCGACGCAACCGGCGGTTTCTCGGATCAGTTCTCAGATGCCAACATCGACGTCCTGTTAGAGGGCTTCCTCTATGAGGTCGACGAACCCGGCGTATCGATGAAGATTGCATCCTATGAGCCCTCTGCCTTTGCATGGAACGGCGATGTCAATGGAAAGGGTTGGACATGGGCCGACCTTGGCGGCGTTACTTGCGCCGGCGCAGGTATCGATGGCAAATATGAGCTCTCCATCAAGCGCGACGACCTCAAGGAGCTTGGCCAGCCTGTAGCAGATGAATTCTCTATTGGATTCGACATCCAGCTTGCTTGGGATTCAGTGGGTATCCTCCCGAACGCTGCCCCCAGCGAGGACAACGCTGCCGGTGTCCTGGCTTCTCTGAAGGTCACTACCCAGAAGTAATCTCCTTTTTTATCATTAGCCATAGGCGGGGTCCTGTACGGGCCTGCCTATGGCTTTTCCAAAAAACATAGTCGTGAAAAGAATCAGCAGATACTTTCTTGCCGCCCTTCTGTGTATGATGGCGGCCGCTTGTGTGGATCCGGGCGGATCGGGGCCTAACGATGGGCTAAAATCCGTCACCTACACCGCTTCCGATAAGATCTTTCCCAATCCGGAAAGAGGATTTTATTCCACAGACGAGGTTCATGAAGCCAACGGCAAAGGTGTTGCCGCGGCAAGTGTCCGTGCTTCCCTGCTCCAGGGACGTTCGCTTTTCCTGCTGGAATTCCATCTCACGGACTATGTTGCTTCAGACATATCAGACGACTATCTTAATACTATACGCGCAAGATTCCAGTCCCTCAGGGACCAGGGCTGCAAGGGTATAGTGCGCTTCTGCTATTCCAACGGCTTCTCCGAAAAGGACAAACCCTGGGATGCAACCCCCGAGCAGGTGGCGCGGCACATCCAGCAGATAAAGCCTCTCCTTCAGGAGTTCTATGACGTTATTATGGTTCTCCAGGCCGGCTTTGTGGGCAGTTGGGGTGAATGGTACTATACGGAAAACTTCAAGGGAAAGGCGGAGCGCAAAGCCCTGGTGGATGCGCTTCTGGAGGCGCTGCCCCAGCAAAGGCAGATAGAGCTTCGCACACCTAGTTATAAAATGTCCCTTTACGGCTTCACGCTGGCCGATACGCTTCTTGTCGCCGAGGCCCACCAGCCCACAGTCAAGGCTCGTCTTGGAGGCCACAATGACTGCTATCTTTCCAGCGGCAACGACGTAGGCACCTTCAACACCAACAAAGACCGCCAGTACTGGGAAGCTGAAAGCAAATTTACCATTATGGGCGGCGAATCATGTGAGCTAACCGAGTACTGCCACTGTGAGTCTTCCACAAAATACCGCGGCGCCCTCAAGGATCTGGCCCGTTGCCATTTCACCTATCTTAACAACGGCTACCATCAGGGCGTTCTCAAGCGCTGGAAGGAAGAAGGCTGTATGGACGAAATCAGAAAACGACTCGGATATCGCTATGTCCTTGAAGAGGGACGGTTTACGCCATCTCCCAAGGCCGGCGAGGCATTTGAGCTCAAACTCACCTTGCGAAACGACGGTTTCGCCCCCGCTATGAACCCCCGCGACGCAGAACTGGTCCTGACCGACGCTTCGGGCAAGACAGTGAAAACATGGGCGCTGGATTCCGATCCGCGCTTCTGGATGCCGGATGAAAAAACCGTCATCAAACAGACAATTACCCTTCCGGAAGGAATCAGCGGAGAAATGACTCTGCACCTTAACCTTCCGGACCCCTGCCAGACTATCCACGACAATCCGCTATTCTCAATCCGGCTTGCAAACGAAGACATCTGGGATGAGAATACCGGCTTCAACCGCATATACAGTTTTAATCTTTAATAAACCTTCATGATGAAAAAAGTTTTTGTACTGATGGCTATTGCCGCCGTCTTTACCCTTGGTTATTCATGCACACCGGACACTCCGGAAGAGCCGCAAAAGCAGGAACAAGATCCTAAAGAACCTGCCGACACTGTAGTAGTCGATTCCAAGATCGCCATCGACGGAGATTTCGCCGATTGGTCTGCCCTGGAAGTCGGCACTTTCTCAAAGTCCGTAAGCGATCCCGACGCTCCGTGGGAGGGTGTTGCCGAGATCCGCTGCTATGCCGACGCCGCGACCGTATTCTATTATATCAAATTCGACCAGGAAAGCCTTGAGGACGCCTTCGAACTGGATCCCAACGACATGCATCTCCGTCTCTGCATCAATACCGACGGCGAGTATGAATCCGGCTACACCAAATACTTCCTCGAAGGCTACGACTTTATCGTCGAGGGAACGTTCGCCGATGGTGGTGTATTCGTAGACTTCGACGGAGTCCTCCATCAGAGGATTAACGGTGACTGGAGCGAACTTCTCAACGAAAAAAGCGGCCTTGTCATCGGCAAGGGCGCCGGACATGAATATGAAATTGCACTCGACCGCGCCAAGTTCAACGAGGTCGCCTCCGCAAGTTCGGTTCCGATGCCCATGGGAGACGATTTCCAGACCGGTATCCGTTTCTACTTCAATGGTTGGGAGGAGTTCTCGAATATGCCGAACAGCTCAGTCGATGAGGAAGCAGGAAACGGCTGGGGCTACCTTATGAGGGTTCATACACAAAAATAAGCCGTCATGAAAAAATCTTCACTTTTCGTATTGGCAGTCGCCACGGCGATTTTCGCTTCGTGCTGCCTGTCCTGCGAAAAGAAGCCGGAAGGCGAGCCTGTAGAGCCGGACATCCCGGAGAAACCGGAGAAGCCGGATACCCTTCAGGACAATTCGCCGAAACCGGGCACGTACACTTTCATAGCCTCCCCGCTGAAAGGCAGCTGGGAGGCCGGTGACAAGATTCTCGTCCAGGGAGGCTGGGGCCCGGCCGCGCAGGTAATTACCCTCGCAGCAGACCAGCTCTCCGACGGCGGGAAGAAGGCAAGCGCAGAACTTACTGGAGATCTTTTCAAGTATCTCACCGAACCGGATCCCCTGTACGCAGTATGGCCGGCAGACGCTGCTGAGAAGCAAGACGGCATGACCGGGCAGGTCATAACCTTCGCAACCAGCGACATAATGCTGACTCAGGCGTATCTGGCTGACGGCGCCTTCCAGTTCATCGATGTCTCAGCGTTCATTTCCTTCTCTGTCTCCGGCAGCTACGACCGTTTTATCATAACGGGCAAAATGCGCCCAGGACTCCGCTACAGCGGCTATAAGAACGAATACTCGTCGGATAAGACAACGCCGGCCAAACCAAAGGACGACGGCTATCCCTTCCGCGAGGAAGAAATGACTTCCGGACTCAATACGCTGTGGTTCCCAGGAGGCATTACCTTCAAGGGCGGCTTCACCGTGTATTTCGCAAGCGGAGACAATTGGTCCGCCGCCTATACATATACGGAAGACGCCACCTTAAAGGCCGGCGCAAAACTCGAACTGGGCGACATCACCGACAAACTGGTCTCCTATTCGGGAGGCAAGCCCCGTATGCCTGAAATGGGTAATCACACCAAGTTCTCCGTGAAGTTCAATGAACTCTCTGGCCTTTGCGTGGATCCAAGCGGAGAATTCCTGTGGTGTCTTGGCGACGGAAGCGAGATTTGCAATGTTTCGATTACCGGCAAACTGCTGAAAAAAGCCGACCTGAAGACTACAAAGAACTCAACGATTGACTCGGAAGGCATCTCCTTCAATTACGACACCGGGGACTTCCTTATCAGCGGAGAGCCCAACGTGGTCTGCAGAATTCCCGCCGACGAACTTGAGAATGTTTTCAAGGAAAGCACATTCAAGGGAGTCGAGTCGCTCTTCAGCATTGCGGACGCGAAGAATTTCAGCAATGCCGGAGCGGAAGGCTGTACCTATTATAAAGACAATCTTGTCTACATAGGCACCCAAACCGGCTCTTATCTTTACCTTTGCGACCTCTCAACAGGCGAGGTGGTATGGAAAAAGGGCCTTCGCGCGATGTATCCCGTAATAACGGAAATCGCCGGACTAAGCTACGATCCGCTTACTGACTGGTTGTGGGTAATCGATTCAGAATCGCACAAGTTCTTCGCTCTTACCGGCGATGCCGAACAGTTGCTGGGCGCTTATCAGCTCAAGACGAAATCAAATGAGGAATCCATCTGCGTAGACCATAAGAACAGTTGCGTGTGGGTGGGAGACGACTACGGCTCTACCTCCTACATTTACAAATACGAGTTTGAAGGTCTGGATGACTTCCTGCTGCCTTAAGAATAAAAAATCCCGCCGGGCGGCGGGATTTTTTATTTTACTGAAGCATGTTCTGTTTAAACTTGTCAATGTCGGCCTGAGAAATACCGATCTCGAGCAGATAGGCGTTGACTCCCTCCTGGAATGTTCCTTCTCCGGCATAGCCCCAAATGACGCTGGCGGCGCCTTTATAATCGGCGATGCGGGTCATCTTGGTCTTCTCGCCTTCGGAAGTAGCATATCCGTGGGGAGCGAACTGGGTAATTTCGTATTCCTGGGAGATATCCCCTTCGGGAACGCCGAGGATGCCGAGAGTCAGCATAGCTACTGTGCCGGTACGGTCACGGCCGAGCGAGCAGTGGAAGTAGACGGGCTTATTGGCGTCGACGCAGTCGAATATAAACTGCATGCACTGACGGGTCTTTTCTTTGTCGTCCCTGAGCATCTGGGAATAACCCTCCTCAATGGAAGGAGAGCAGAACGCGAATTCATCACCCCATATAGGATACAGAGGGCTGTCTTCCCTGTTCATATACTCCTGATTCCCGCTGCTTGTGTGGCCGCGGAGATCCAGTTGAGCCTTGATGCCCTCGGTCTGAATCGCCGCTTTGCCGACCTTCGAGAAATAGGACGACTCGAGACGGCCGCCGCGGTAGACCATGCGGTATTTGACGGTCTTGCCGTCCGAGGTCTTCCAGCCGCCAAGGTCGCGGACGTTACGGATACGCGTACGGAAGGAGAGCTGATGCAGTTTGCCGGTTACGTCGAATTCGCCTTCGGTAAGGACTTTGCCGCCGTCTGCAGTCACTCTGTAGGTATAATGAGTATTCGGAAGAAGGTTTGTGATGGTCACGAAGTTCTCTTCGGGGTTCGGAGTGTAGGTCCAGTCACGGGTGGGTTCGGAGACAGTGGCGACGATTCCGGTTGCGGAAGGATCGGAAGCCCACCTGATGGTATATTCCTGGGGCCAGTCGGAATTACCCGGGCACACCCTCACATCGTTCTCGGAAGCCCATGTGAGAAGGCTGGTGCTGGAGTAATCATGTGTCTCATAGTGGATGTCGGTAAGGAATTTCTCCACATTGGCATTGGTCGAAACGACGGTATCGCCGTTCTTGATTTCGGGGGCGGGCGCAGCAGTTACGGCGAGCTCTATGTTCTTCTGGGCGGCAGTAAACTTGCCTTCCACCTCGGCCACTGCCAGGGTGATGTAAGTGCGTCCGGACTTGACGCCGGTAACCAGACCTGTTTCGGAAACGGTAGCAAGCGAAGGATCGGCCGATTCGTAGGTGATGGGGGCCGAAGAATTAGTAGTGGCTTCAATCTGGACGGTCTGACCTTCTTCTACGGAAATCTCGTTGGCCGCAGTAATGACGGCTGTTTCCGGACCTTCGGGAGTATCCGGGCTGTTGTTCGGCTCCGTACACGCAAAGATGAAGGGAACCAAAACAGAGCACAGTAAATAACGCAATCTCATAGTGTGATATAGTTTTGTGTTTATAATTGGCTTATCTTCTCAAAGTTAGTCATAAAAACGGAATTATTGTTATTTTTGTAAGTATGAAACGTTTCCTTATCCTCGTTACCGTCGCAGCCCTTTTGTGCTCCTGCGATGATTTCCAGCTCCCTGTTTTTAACTTTACGAGAGTCGATCAGGAGAAGACCGACACTACTACTCATGATACTCCAGATATTCCGGAGACTCCCGAAACGCCAGAGACTCCTGAGACTCCTGAGACACCTGACACACCCCTTCCTTCCGAAACGGGAAACGATGCGCCGGGCGGTTATGACTGGACCGGTGTCAAGTACACTTTCGAAGAGTCTACAGACGTAATCGCGAACCCGGAAAGGGGCTTCATGAAGTATCAGGACTTCAAGAGCAGCACTTCTGCGCTGAAGGCGTCCGCCGTCAAGGCCCAGAGGGCCGAAGGCCGCACCCTGTACTACACAGGCTACTACCTGACGGACTTTATGAAAGGAGATATTTCCCAGGACTTTCTCAACAAAATCCAGAGCACCATGGACGCGCTTCGCGAAGGCGGAGCCAAATGCGTCCTTCGCTTTGCCTACAAAGACAGCGAGAGCAAGCATCCCTACGACCCCACCGAAGAGATAGTGATGCGTCATATAGCCCAGCTCAAGCCCATCCTTCAGCAGAATGAAGACGTTATTTTCGTTCTTCAGGCCGGTTTCGTGGGCGTTTGGGGAGAGTGGTATTACACGGACAACTTCGTGTTCCAGCCGGAGTCCGACGATGATTACCTCCCTCGTAAAAGGGTTGCCGAAGCCCTGCTCGATGCAATGCCGGCTTCCCGTCAGGTGGAACTCCGTACGCCCCAGTTCAAGATGAGGATGTACAACCTGCACCTTAAGGACACTCTCACCGCACAGACGGCGCATAAAGAGACTCCTCTTGCCAGGCTTGGCGGCCACAACGACTGCTTCGGGGCCGCGGCCGACGACTGGGGCACCTTCGACAATGAAAGCGGAGACCGCGCATTCTGGAAGGCTGAGACACGCTATACCATCATGGGCGGCGAGACCTGCAATGTCTCGGACTACTGCACCTGCACCGCTTCCACCAAAGATATGGTCGATTACCATTGGACCTACCTCAATATCGATTATCACGGCGATGTAATCAACGGTTGGAAAAACAATGGATGTTACGATGAAATCGTCCGCAGGCTCGGCTACAGGCTCGTCCTCGAGAACGTAGAGAGGAAGACCGATCTTCAGGCCGGCGAGGATCTCGAAATCGCCATCAACTTCCGCAACGACGGCTATGCAGCCCCGATGAACCCGCGCAGGGTTGAGCTCGTTTTCGTCGACAAAGACGGCAAGTCCACCAAATTCCAGGTCGCTTCCGACCCGAGGAAATGGCAGCCTGGCCAGCACACCATCCTTACGAGTTTCACACTCCCTGCCGAAAAGGGAACACTTTACCTGAATCTGAGCGATCCCCTTCTTCCGAACAATCCGCTCTACAGTATTGCGTTCGCTAACAAGAACGTCTTCGACAGCACTACCGGCTACAACAAACTGTTCGAACTTAAATGAGGCTGTCTGGCGTTATAACCGCAGCCTTGTTGGCGGTGTTTGCCGTGTCCTGCAAGGCTCCGTCCGTGAAGGGTTTTTGGGACAGGCATACTCCGGACATAACTGATATCCGGACTGCCGAAGACGAGTTCGCCGAGTTCGCCGAACTCGCCGTTGCCGCGCCTGAGCAAGACGCTCAAACGGAAATCAATCACCTCTACGACCTGTTGAAAGCAGACGAGGTAGCTTACTACGTCTATACGGAATGGGTTGTCAGGGCCTTCTATTCATCGGCCTCACCCTGCAGAAACTGCGGCCTTTTCGTCTACTCGATGGAGAGGATTCTGAGTGACGGAATAATCGAAGGTTACGACGCCGAGGTCTACCAGCGCTTCGTTACCGCCTGCAAGACCAATCGCGCGGGCGATAAGGTGACTCTTCCCGTCCTGCATGGCGTGCGCGGTGAAGCCGCCGACATGGAAGCGGGCAAACCGACTCTGTTTATGGTCGTGGACCTCTCCTGCCCCAGCTGCCTGAGGGCTCTCGAAAAGTACGCCGGAGAGCACCCCGAAGCGCGGCACATCGCCCTTTGCAGCGGACCAGGACGTTTTCCCGATGTGGAAGGCTGGGAATTCTACCGGGCTTCCGACACTGAAAGCGTTTACGATGTCAGCGCCGCGCCCTTTTATTTTCTGGCCAATTCTGACGGCATAATTGAAATACCATATACCCGAGCTTTATAAGAATGAAAAAATTACTGTTCAGCATTGCGGTCGCGACACTATTTGTCGTCTCATGCAAGGATAACAAGACTCTCCAGTACTACCAGACCGACAGGACCTACGACATAGTTTCGGTCGCCCAGCCGGCCCAGGATGCCGAAATCCGCAACGTCATCATCATGATAGGCGACGGCATGGGCCTCGAGCAGGTAAGCTGCGGCTGGGTCCTCAACAAGGGTAAACTAAATCTTGACAACTTCCCCGTCGTGGGCCTTTCGCGCACCTGGTGCACGGATCGGCTGATCACGGATTCGGGCGCCGGCGGGACGGCAATTGCCGCGGGCAAAAAGACCGCCTACAGCCATGTCGGCACGGCCCCGGACAACTCCGACCTGCCGAGCGTGCTGGTCAAGGCGCGCGAGCTCGGGAAGAAAACCGGCACGGTCGTGACCTGCCACTTTGCAGACGCGACGCCGTGCGATTTCTGCTGCCACAACGAGTACCGCTACAACCAGGAAGACCTGATCGCGGACTACGCCGAGTGCGGGGTTGATTACCTCGCCGGCGGCGGACTCGACTGGTTCACGACCAAGCGCACCGACGGACGCGACATCACCGAAGAGATGTCCGCCGCCGGCTACAATGTCGCCCTCGACGAAGCCGCGCTGATGGAGGCGGAGATGCCGGTAATCGGCATCCTCTCGCCCGACAATCTGCCAGTGGCGAAGGAGAGGGGCGACCTCTTCCGCAGGATGGTGGCGCGCGGACTCGACCTCCTTTCGGCCTCCGACAAGGGCTTCGTGATGATGATCGAAGGATCGTGCATCGACGACTGGCTCCATGGCAACAATATCGGCCTGGCGATGGAAGAGCTGCTGGATTTCGACCGGACTATCGGCGACGTGCTTGAGTGGGCAGCGGCAGACGGCCACACGCTCGTAGTTGTGACGGCCGACCATGCGACCGGCAGCCTCACCCTGCAGGACGGCGACCTTGCCGAAGGCCGCATCGGCGTTCAGTTCGGCAGCGAAGGCCATAACGGCATCGCTGTCCCGTTCTACGCCTGGGGACCCGGTTCGCAGGCCTTCAACGGTATCCGTGAAAACGAAGACTGGGGTAAGTTAATCGCTTCATTTGTTAAGTAATATGGCAGAGAAAAAACATAACTGGCTTTTGTACGCCCTGATCACGATGTGTACGTGGGGCGTGTGGATGACATTCTCGGACCCGACCCTGGGTTCGATATACCTCGGAATTCCTACCGAATTCCCTTCGGAAATGGTTTACGTAGTGTGGGCTCTTTCGATGATTCCGTGCGCAATCTTCGCGCTCGCAAACATCAAGTTCAAGCTTGACGTAAGGCCCAAGTCGGTGGCCCTAAGCATGGGTGTCGGCCTGCTTGGAGCCGGCGGACAGCTGGTCCTGTTCCTCGCGCTCAAGTACGCGCCTTCATACCTGGTGATGCCCATGATTTCCGTGGCGCCTATCGTGACGGTTATCCTGTCATCGATCTTCCTTAAGGAGAAAGTTTCGAAACTCGGCATACTCGGTATAGTGCTGGCGTTCGTTGCCATCATCTGCTTCGCCATTCCGAGCGACACCGAAGGCAGCGCACAGGGTTGGCTGTGGATAGTTCTAGCCGCAGTCGTCTTCATCTGCTGGGGCATCCAGGCCTTCGTAATGAAGCTCGCCAACAACCACACCCCCGATGCCGAAAGCGTGTTCGTCTATATGGCCATAGCCGCGGTTGTGCTGATTCCCGTCGCCTTCCTTCTTAGGGCACCCTCGGAGCTTACCGCCTACGGCTGGGCCGCACCCGCCAAGGTCTTCGGAGTCCAGATCCTCAACGCAATCGGCGCATTCACCCTGGTCTATGCAAACCGCTACGGCAAGGCGATGGTCATCGCCCCTCTCGCGGACGCCTGCTCGCCTGTGATCTGCTGCCTGCTGTCGATCGTTCTTCTGCTTATCGCCCACCTGAACGCCCTCCCGACCGTCTGGCAGATCTGCGGAATGGTCGCGGCTATCTCCTGCGTCCTGATCTTCAGCAGAGAGTAGGGTTAGCGGGAGGAGTGACGGTACTGCAAGGCAGTCATTCCCGTGGCGTGTTTGAAGTAGCGATAAAATGACGACGGCTCGGAGAAACCGAGCATGTAAGAGATTTCGCTGAGGGAGCAATCGGGCTTCGTGTCGATAAGGCGCTTGGCGTGGGCGATGATAAAGTTCTCGATGCAGTCTGCCGGGGACCTTCCGCCCGTTGCACCGGTTATTGCTTTCGAAAAATATTTGGGCGAGAGGTTAAGGAGTTTCGCGTAGTACTTAACCTCACGCGACTCCTGATAGTGCTCGGCGATAAGATTACAGAAATCGTTGTAAAGTCGTGAGGAATGGGATAAAACTATCCCCTTATCGTGCTCGCGGCGATAGTAATTCACAAATTCATAACCTATGGACAACTGGCCGATTATCAAGTGTCGGCGCAGTTGGAGGTCCTTTATGTCATGCTCGGAGATATTGGCGAGCAGTTCGATTATCTTTTGTATGCGCTCCGCCTGGGTGTCTGTTAAATCACAAAAAGGATTGAGATAGAACTTTTCGTAACCGTGGCTGAACAGATGAGCCTTTAGCTCGGAGAAAATCTCGTGAGAGATGTACAAACGGGTAATGACAAAGTCCGGAGAGCATTCCAGCTGCTTGATTATATGGCCGGGCATAATGATCGACATATCGTTCTTATGATATTCGATCTCCTGCATGTCGTACAAGATTTTTGCGTTGCCCTGGAGACAGAGAGAAAGAACCACATCCGGAGACGCGATGTCTTCGCCCACCAGTTTAAAACCATTTCTTCGAGGAACGACGTGAATATCATTTTTCTTGATGATATTA
>JAGCVW010000008.1 GCA_017962165.1 Bacteroidales bacterium
AGGGATGTCTGTCGAGCACCGCAACAACTTCATCAAGTGGTACCTCTTCTTTGCTAATGAAAAGAAGAAAAAGCGGTAAGCTTCACCAACCGCTTTTGTCCGAGTCACCAACCGTTTTTGTCCACATTACCGTAGCCTCTGGCTCATCTCGCACACGAAAAAAGCCAGGCGTATGCCTGGCCGGTTTCGTGCGCGAGATGAGACTCGAACTCACACAGGTTTTACCCCACTAGCTCCTGAAACTAGCGCGTCTACCATTTCGCCACCCGCGCATTGGGTTTTGCGGAGAGAGCGAGATTCGAACTCGCGATACCCTTTTGGGGTACACACGCTTTCCAGGCGTGCCTCTTCAGCCACTCGAGCATCTCTCCTTAAGTGAAAAGGACTGCAAATATAAAACGATTTTTCAAGTATCCCAAAATAATTGCAACTATAACGACTTTACATGCATCTATAATAAGGTGTAAAAATAATTGCTATCTTTGCGCCGCGATTTTGAAACGAACAACTTATTATATTATTATGAAAAAGTATTTCATTCTTTTTGTTGCAGCGGCCTGCCTCGCAGTGTCCTGCAAAGACAAGGACAAAGGCCCCGTCCTTTCTCCCGATGAGAACAAGGCAACCCTCGATGAGACCTGCACCAAGGCGGTCCAGATGCTCGAGGTCGATCACTGGCAGGAAACTGCAGACCTTATCACCGCTTCCGCAGAAGCTCTGGATGGCGTTCAGCCTACCGTGGGCGTCTATGAGTGGGTTTACGGCGCCATGGCAAACTGGTATGAAGAAGTTAAGGGAGTTTACATCACAACCTACGACCTTACCGTACTCCAGGGTAATATCGCCATCACCGACTCTATCCGCGTAACTGAAGGAACCGGACTCAACATCGCTTACGCCCTCAAGGACGGCACCAGCGTAGAGGCCAAGGCTACCATCAAGAATTCCAACACCAAGGCTCTTGTTGACGAGGATTACGACACCGACGCAGACACTCTTGTCGCAAAGACTTACGTCATCGTCCCCGCTTCGATCGACGCTACCGTTACCGCAGGCGGCAAGCAGGCTGCCAGCGTGAAGATCACGACCGACGTCAAGCTCGCAAACGAGAAACCCGCTCCTACCGACACCTATGCCGCTACCATGGCCGTCAGCGCCGGTGATTACACCTTCGCAGTGACCCGCGCCAAGTACAGCGACACCGAAATCGCTCTCAACGCTTCCATCAAGTACGGCAAGACTACTGTCGTCGCCGCCAAGTTCGAAGCCAAGGGCAAGCTCGCCTTCGACGAGGATCAGGATCTCGATTACAAGACTACCACCGGAAAGGTCAACGCTACTTTCAGCATCCTCGACAACGTCGAGCTCAAGGGTGACCTCAACTACACTGAATTCGTGAAGCTCGTTGACACCGATGTCAAGACCGAGGCTGAAGCCAAGGCCCTCGCAGCCGGCGCAGAGAAGTGCGTCAACCTCACCCTCTACATCCAGAAGACCGCCCAGGCCAAGCTCGGTTTCGAGCCTTATATAGCTTATCAGAGTGAAGACGGTGCCACTGTCGAATGGAGCGCACAGCCCGTCGTCCGTTTCACCGACGGCTCACAGTACGCTCTTCCCGAGGAGTTCTTCGCTCCCGACGGCTTCCCCAAGACCATCGAGGCAGTCAACACCGCCCTCGCACAGATGGATGGTTTCCTGAACGGACCTGCAGAGGAGGAAGAAGGAGAAGGTCTGAAATAATTCTTCCAGGATGTGAACTTCAGGAAGTTCGGCATACTGATAATTCGGTCTGCGCTTCTGCTTTCGGTCTTCTGCACCGAAGCGAAAGCGCAGATTGATTCTTTGCAGCTGGACAGCACCGTACTGTCTGCAGCTGCAAAGCGTCAGCTGCTGGACTTCAGCAAAGGCGGCGTAGTCCATGTCGAGCTGTCGGAACTCGCACATATGCCGTCGGTTCTCGGCAACGGTGATCCTCTTCATTTCGTGCAGATGCTCCCGAGCATGCAGACCAGCTCGGAACTCGACGCCGGAATCCACATCCAGGGCTGCGACCACCAGCACAACCTGGTCGCGCTCGACGGAGTGCCGGTCTATGGCGTTTCGCACCTCATGGGCATTTTCTCCGTATTCAATCCGACGCACTTCCGCTCGATGTCATACAGCACCGTCGCGTCCGGAGTTAACCGGCTCGGCGGAATCATCGATATGCACACGCGCCGTTCGGTTCCCGAAAAGTTCGGGGCAGACGCATCGCTGGGCCTTGTAAGCGGACAGGGAACACTTGAGATTCCCCTGTCCGGCAAATCGGCCCTGATAGTGTCTGCCCGCAAATCGCTCGTGGACCTGCTCTACGGCAATTACATGAAGCTCGACGACATGGCTATAGCCTACGATTTCGCCGACGCCAACCTTTCGTGGATATGGATGCCGGGGCCGGAAGACCGGATAGGCGCGGACTTCTACTACGGGTACGACATGGCCAACACGTCCATGTCGGGATCGGGAACCTACCTGGAGCACATGACTTCCACGGCGATGGCATCCTCTGAATCCTCTCCCGTGACGCTGGACCTTTTCTGGCGCAACATGCTCGGCTCGCTGCACTGGACACACCGTGATCTCGACCAGACGCTCTATTACACCGGCTTCAGGCTGGATACGGATATGGCCGACGGCGGGCGCACGGCGCATCTCCCGTCTTCGATCGGGACGCTGGGCTACAGGGCTTCATGGAAACCGGGGCCGCTGTCGCTGGGCGTGGACGCGGCCATGCATGACGTCCTGCCCCAAAATCCAGAGATCACCGGCAACGGCATCAACTATTCCGGGATGGAGACGATGCGCGCGTTCGAGACTTCGCTTTCGGGCGGCTGGAGGGGCGCTATCGGGTACAGCTTCGAATATGAGGCGACCCTCTCGGCGCAGTGGTTCCTGTCCTCGGAGCGCAAGTCGTACTTTGGTCTGTCGCCTCAGTTCGCGGGGACGTTCTACATGCCCGACGAGAGCAAACTTCACCTCCGGGCCGGGGTATACCGGCAGTATCTCTTCCAGACGGGCCTTTCGAACCTCGGGCTTCCGCTTGAGTTCTGGCTGCCGGCAGGGCGGTACAGCGACCCGCAGTGGTCTGTCGGGACTTCGGTCTCATGGGACAAGACCATGGCCGGCGGGGTGCTCGAGTTCAATTCGGAGGTCTATTACCGCAAGCTCGGCAACCAGCTCGAGTATGTGGGCGGTTTCCAGGATCTGATGGACGGCACATATTCGCTGGAAAAGTCGCTCCGCTCGGGCAACGGCTATGCCTGCGGACTCAATTTGCTGCTTCGCAAGCCCCAGGGGCGCCTGACCGGATGGGCCGGACTGTCGGTGGGGCGGAGCATGCGCTCGTTCGACGGCGGAATATGGCCCTCGAACCACGAACGCCTGGTCGAATTCGACATGGTCGGCTCTTACAGCGTCGGCCGCTGGGATCTCGGAGCTACTGTCGTTGCGGCCGGAGGAACGCCGTTCACCGAGATACGCGAGTTCTACCTGCTGTCGAACCAGATCGTCGGAGTCCTCGAAGAGCATAACTCTGCGAGACTGAAGCCCTATTTCAGGGTGGACCTGAACGCTAAACTGGCGTTGAAGCCAGTCGGGAGGATGAGCCATGGCCTTGTGTTCTCGGTCTACAACGCAACCCTGCAGAAGCAGGAGGTATACCGTACGATTAAGGCCACCCGCGAGGAAGGAAAGTTCGCCTATGAGTCCATGTACCTGGGCATTACTATATTGCCCTCTGTCGGTTATTATTTGAAATTCTAGAGTATGGGAAGGTTTTTGTCATTGCCCGCACTGGCACTCACGGTGGCGCTTGCAGCTTGCACGGCCGAGACCCCGGTCGCCGAACATCTCGTCGTAGACGGGTGGATCGAGGACGGCGGGTATCCGGTGGTGATCCTGACTTCGTCCGTGCCCGTGGGCGATGAGCCGCTCGCGCTGGAAGACCTTCAGTCCCATGTCCTGAAATGGGCGACGGTCAGCGTGAGCGACGGTGAGAATACCGTCTTCCTGACCGGAATGAAAAACGACGACTATTTCCCTCCTTATATATATACGTCGTACGCGATGAAGGGGCAGGCTGGGAAGAAATACTCCCTGAAAGTGCGTTACGGCGAGACCGAGGTCAGCGCAGAGACGACGGTGCCCGCCCCCCAGAGCCTCGATACGCTTCTGGCGGTAAGCACCCTGGACGGATATGCGATTCAGGCGCGTTTCCAGCCGCAGCAGGACGGTTATTATTTCTTTTTCGCGCGCAGGGCGGCGGCGGACAGCACCTACCTGCCTTGTATGTATACGCTGATAGACGGAAGCGCGGTAAGCGGACAAGAGGTGAGCGTCAACATGATGCGCGGTTTTGAGATCCTGTCTTCCGAAGAATACGGGACCGGCATCTTCAAGTCCGGCGAACATGTCTCCGTTCGTTTCTGCACTATGGACAAGTTTTCGTACGAGTTCTGGAAGGGCTATCAGGAAGAGTGGGTGTTCACACACAATCCTTTCTTCCCGGCGCTCTCGAACGCACCGTCCAATGTAACAGGCGGTTACGGTGCGTGGGTAGGATACGGGGCTTCCTTCTACGAGATAGACATTCCTTAGCCTCCGGGAAAAATGTGACGAAATTAGCCGTGTAAACACGTTTTTACACGGTTTTTCTTTTATACATTTGCCTCGACCAAACTTTTTTGCGTTATGAAAAGACTTCATTTTTTTGTTTTCTGTGCGGCGCTTTTCGCCGCAGTCTGCTGCTCCCGCGGGAGCTTGAATCCCGATGTTGTTTCTGTAGAGGACGACTCCGCCGTCGACCACGACCTTATAGTCCTGGGCGAGAAACTTGAAGATCCCTATACGGTGGAGAACATGACAAAAGCCCTGGCGACCGTTTATCCTACCAAGGCAAGCGTCGTCCAGCTGACCCCTACAGACAATTACGTGCGCCTGCTCCCGCGTAACGATGAAGACCTGTGCCTGCTTGAGGAAATGGGCGTGATGATGCTGGATCACCCTCTGGACTACAGGATAGTGAAGGAGGGCGATTATTACCACGATTCAGGAATCCCGGAGGAAGACATTACCTGGCAGTATGCAGTTGTGCCGCCGGATTTCATCGCCCCGGACTGGATAGAATGCGAACTGCTCGACGAATGCTTCATTCCCGGCGAGCATGAAACCAAGTCCATGCCAGATATCGACTGGGAGGCCGTGGAAAGGGCGTCCTTCGAACTCACCGGCAACGGCGCTATGCTCTCCTCAGGAACCAAGGCGGAAGCCAAGGCGTCTTATCCCGCCGGGAGAATAACAATCGTGGACACCGATTACGACATCCACCCGGTCGGGCTGAAGGGCGTCAAGGTAAGCTGCAATGTGTTCGTGAAGTTCGCCAGGACCTTTACAGATGAGGAAGGGTATTATGAAATGGAGAAAGGTTTTACCTCGGATCCGCGCTACCGAATCGAGTTTACGAACCGCAAGGGCTTCAGCCAGGGAATCAACCTGATTATGGTCAAGGGCTCGGTTTCGACCCTGGGGAAGCATTCCCCAAGGGGCTACAGTACCTGCATTACGAAAAACTCGGAATCTAAGCTGTGGAGGCGTGCAGTAATCAACAACGCAGTGTTCGACTACTATGAGAGCTGCGCCAGCAACGGGGTCAAGATAGCGACTCCTCCCGCCAACCTGCGCATATGGTCGTGCTCGCTGATGGAAGGAAGTGCCGCACCTATGCTCCAGCAGGGTCCGGTGCTTGATCTCGACCTCGTCCAGGGCGTGCTGGGTGATTACGCTCCCATCATCAAGATGTTCCTGCCTGATGTGGTGCTGGGCCTTAAGAACAAGGAATCGTATGCAGAAATATACCGCAACGTCACCCATGAAATAGCCCATGCCAGCCACTATATGAGGGTGGGGGCTACATACTGGGACAATGTAATCAAGCATATCGTCATGTCGTATGTGACTTCCGGGGGAATAACCTACGGAATAGGCAATGAAGAGTATGCCGGCTACTGCGAGGTTACAGAGATGTGGGCTTATTACATCGAGAATATCCTGTACCGGGAGCGCTATGGGCCGACCTCCAAGACCTACGGCTCCAACTACTGGTTCTCGCCGGAGATATTCCTGTACCTGGACGAGCGCGGGATGAACCGCTTCAAGTTATTCGTGGCGCTCACCTCAGACGTCTATTCGCGCGACGCCCTCAAATCGCGCCTGCTAAGCCTTTACCCTGAGAGCAAGAGTATGATCAACGAAGCGTTCAACAAATACCTGTAGGATATGGAAAAGATGAATCGCGCAGGAAGGATTGTCCTTCTTTGTGCCCTGCTGGGCATGTTTTCTTTGTCTGCACGCGGCCAGGACCCGTCGAATTATTCCGACGGCCTGCCCGCCTTCGCGCCTCAGTTCGCGTTAAGGGCAAATGTCGCGGAGCTGCTGAACGGAGCGACTCTCGATTTCGAGACTTCGGTGGGGTTCTCACGCCACTGGAGCGCCGACGCCGACGTGCGCTACAACCCGTACTTCGATGCGCTCAGGCAGCGCTCCTTCGGCGTCGGCGCCCGCTGGTGGCCGTGGTATATCTATTCCGGAATGTGGCTTTCGGGCAAGGCCCGCTACCAGGAATACAGCATGGTCTCTTCGAATACCGAAGAGGGCGACCGCTATGGCGGATCGCTGACCGCAGGTTATTCGCGCATGCTCGGCCGCCACCTCAACCTCGACCTCGGTCTCGGTCTGTGGGGCGGCTACGAGACCTACTCGGTCTACGCATGCGAGACCTGCGGCCGCATCCGCGAGCGCGGCGCCCGGTACTTCCTCCGCCCGGATAACCTCATCCTCGCCCTGACGTTAGTATTTTAGTATCGACAGTGTGCTCCCCTAGAAGAATTTTACCTCCTTCCCTTCGATTGCGCTCATCAGGGAGTTGCCGAGGCGGGAGACGCCGAAGCGGAAGAAATCCTTGTTCATCCACTCGGGACCGAGGATGCGCTCTCCTATCTCATAATACTGGAGAGCCTCCTCGGCGGTGGAGACGCCGCCGGCGGCCTTGAAGCCAACCTTGCGGCCAGTCTTCGCGTAGAAGTCCTTGATAGCCTCGCACATAACCTCGGCGGCCTCCGGAGTCGCGTTCACGGCGACCTTACCGGTAGAGGTCTTGATGAAGTCTGCGCCTTCTTCCATGGCCAGCATGGAGGCTTTTCTGATCAGTTCCGGGGTCTTAAGGACGCCTGTTTCGAGGATGACCTTCAGCACTACGCCCTTGCAGACCTTGCGTATTTCGCGTATCTCGCGGCGGGCTTCAGAACCGTCGCCGTCCAGGAATGAATTCAGCGCAAGGACGATGTCGATTTCGTCTGCTCCATTCTCGATTGCCAGTTCAACCTCGCGTACTTTCACTTCGAGGAAACTCTGGGAAGCCGGGAAACAACCGGCAACGCAGGTAACATGGAGATCGGGCGAAGGGCGGTTGTCCCTTACCACTGAAGCGAAATTGGGGTAGACGCAGATGGAAGCGGGAAGAGGATAGTCCGGATACTCTTTAACGAGACGGTTCACTTTGTCCACCAGAGACTTTACGTAGCTTGGTGTGTCTTCGATACGAAGTGTCGTCAGGTCCATGAAGGAGAAGCATTTCTTTAACAGGCTTTTTTTGTCCATATGATTGATTATTGATTGTGTCTTTGATGATGTGGGTAGAAGAATCCGCGGGCGCGACGGCTGAAGAGTCCGCCGGCACGGCCAGTGAATCAGCCAGAGCAAGCGTATCGAGAGTCCCGGGAACGGTGAACGACGAATCATTCGGCCAGAGTCCGAGGGAATCGTCCCTGAACCTGAGGGTATCGTAGCGGAACTCCGAAGGCTGATACGGCGAGAACTTCACCCTCTTTGCGAGAGCGTCCTCGATAGCTTCGAGGCGCTTTGCCTTGCGGTTCATCTTCGCCGCGGCGCTTTTCAGTATCTTCGCATACTTGTCCGGTTTGCGGAGGTAGTGCTTGACGGTCGCGTCATAATCCTCCACCGTGTAGCCGTATTCCCTGAGAATAGGCGCATAGAAATTCGTAGTGTCGGCGGTCTTTCGGGCACGCTGGTTCTGGTTGATCCACTGGTCTGCCATGAACATGTCCGCGTAGATGTCGGACATGGTGGAAGACGGAATCACACGCCCGCCGCGCCCGCAGGATGCGAGTGCAGCAAGGACCAGGGCAAGCGCTATGACCGGACGAAACTTCATGGGACTACCTCAACTGGGCTCCGAAGCTGTTCTTGAATGCATTAAGTATGCCATCCATCGTCCTTTCGACATCCTGGTCCGTGAGGGTCTTTTCCAGATCCTGGAGCACGAAGCCAAGGGCATACTGTTTCTTCCCCTCGGGGATCTTGTCTCCCCTGTAGACATCGAAGAGCGAAACCGACTTGAGTAGCTTGCGGGCCTGCTTGAAGGCGGTTGCGCGAAGATCCGCGAACGACACGCTTTCGTCGAGCAGAAGGGCCAGGTCACGCCTGACTTCCGGGAACTTGGGCAGTTCCTTGAACGCAACCTTGCCGCGCTTGATTAGAGTGAACAGCACGGGCCAGCTGATCTCACACACGAACACTGGCTGCTTTACCCCGAACTTCTTCGCCAAGGCGGGATTGACGGTCCCCAGCACGGCGAGCTGCTTGCCCTGTCCGGGCAGGTTGTAGACCACGCCCTCGGAGAAAAGGTCCGCGGGAGCGGCGTCCGTCCACATATTGTACAGATCCACGCCGTAACGCGCAAGAAGCAGTTCCAAATAGCCCTTCAAGGCGAAGAAATCGCTCTTGCGGGGCGCAAGGTTCCATGACTTCTCCGGAGTTCCGGAGATTGCAAGGCAGAAGTTGGTATGTTCCTCGTAACCCTCGAGAGTCTCGCCTCCCTTCTCCGGAAGCCTCTGGTAGACAGAGCCGTACTCGAATATCTTCACGGAATTCATCTGCCTGTTGGCATTGTATGCGATAACCTCCAGGGCATTCAGGATAAGGGTCTGCCTCATGGCATTGAGGTCCTGGCTCAGGGGGTTGACTATCCTTACGGTATGGTCGGCCGGGAAGGTCTTAAGGCCCTCATAGTAATCGCTCTTCGTGATCGAATTGTTCATCGTCTCCACGAAACCGTTTGCTGCGAGGAAGTTCGAGATAGAATTGCGCACAGCCTCCGGCTCCGGCGACGGCGTCGGGCCTACCGACATCTTCATGTGCCTGGGCAGGTCTATGTTGTCGTAACCGTAGATGCGGAGGATCTCCTCCACGACGTCGCATTCGCGGGTGACGTCGACCATATACGAGGGGGCAAGCACTACTGCGGAAGCGCCCTTGCGCGAGACGAACTCGTACTGAAGCGCGGTCAGGATAGTTTCAATGGTCTCATGGCCGATTTTCTTGCCTATGAAGGCTTCGATCCTGTCGTAATCGAGTTCGATGCGCGCACGCTCAACCGGGTTGGGATAGCTCTCGAAGAGTTCTCCTGCAACCTTTCCACCTGCAAGTTCAACCGCAAGCACGGCCGCACGTTTCAGGCCGTAGAGGGCCATCTCGGGGTCTGCCCCGCGCTCGAAGCGGAACGATGCGTCGGTCTGCAGCTGGTGGGTCTTGCTGGTCTTTCGTATGCTGCCCGGATCGAAATAAGCTCCTTCAATGAACAGGTCGACGGTCTGGTCGGTAACCCCGCTGTTCTCGCCTCCGAAAACGCCGGCGATGCACATGGGTCCGCGAGGGTCGGCAATGACGACGTCGCTCGAGCGGAGCTTGCGGTCTACCCCGTCCAGGGTCTTGATCGGCTCGCCTTCGGCTGCACGGCGGACGATTACCCTTCCCTCGGCGACCTTTCCGCCATCGAAGGTGTGCAAAGGCTGGCCAAGCTCGAAGAGAACGTAGTTCGATATGTCGACGATGTTGTTGATCGGACGGCTGCCGATGGCGCTCAGGCGGTCCTGCATCCACTTGGGGGACGGGCCGACCTTCAGGCCGCGGATGGTGAGGCCGCAGTAGCGCGGTGCACCTGACGGGTCCACGACCTCCACGGAGAGCCCGCGTCCGCCTTTTTCGCGCGGAAGCGCGGCAAACGCCTGCTCCACCTCCGGTTTATGCAGCTCGCACGGGATCCCGCGGAGCTTCAGGTAGGCGTACAGGTCGCGCGCGACGCCCCAGTGGGAAGCGGCGTCCACACGGTTGGCCGTTATCTCATATTCGATCACGGCCTGGGTCTCGATCCCAAGGTAGTCCTTCGCCGGGGTGCCGACGGGAGCGTCCTCGGGCAGGACCTTGATGCCGCCATGGTCTTCGCTGAGGCCAAGCTCGTCTTCGGCGCAGATCATGCCGAGGCTCTCGACGCCGCGAATCTTGGACTTCTTGATCTTGAAATCGCCGGGGAGAGTAGCGCCGACCTGAGCGAAAAGGACTTTCTGCCCGGCCGCCACGTTGGGCGCGCCGCAAACGACCTGCACGGGTTCAGCGCCTCCGTCGTCGACCGTCGTGATGTGGAGATGGTCGGAATCGGGATGAGGCTCGCATGTGAGGACTTTCGCGACTACGACGCCCCTGAGGCCGCCTTCAATCACTTCCGTCTCTTCTACCGCGTCTACTTCGATTCCTATGGAGGTCATCGCCTCCGCGATCTGCTGTACGCTGAGGTCACACTTCAGATAATCCTTTAACCAATTGTAGCTTAGCTTCATATGCTGTATTTCTTTGAACGGACGATCTGCCCGGAAGCGCCCGTCGCTTCGCGACCCTTGTCCGGGTAAAGGCCGCTTCCGGACAGATCATCCGTTCATTATTTTATTTCATTTTCATCAAACAGGGCGGCAACGTACTCTTTACTGTCGAAGTCTTTTATGTCGTTTATACCTTCGCCGACGCCGAGGAAGCGGATGGGAATTCCGAACTGATCCACAAGGCCCACTGCTACCCCGCCCTTCGCGGTTCCGTCCATTTTGGTCAGCGCAAGGCTGGTGATGTCGGTCGCGCGGGCGAATTCCTTCGCCTGCTGGAAGGCGTTCTGGCCGGTGCTGGCGTCGAGGACGAGCAGGACTTCATTGGGGGCGGTGGCGACCGCCTTCCTGACGGAGTTGCGGATCTTCGTAAGTTCGTTCATCAGGTCGATGCGGTTGTGGAGGCGGCCCGCCGTGTCGATAAGGACGACGTCCGCGCCCTTTGCGGCCGCGGACCTGGCCGTATCGAACGCAACCGCCGCAGGGTCCGAGCCCATCTGCTGCTTGACGATATCAACTCCTGCCCTTTCCGCCCAGACCGTAATCTGATCCACGGCGGCGGCGCGGAAAGTATCCGCCGCACCTATCATGACCTTACGGCCTTCGGCGGCGAACCTGCTTGCCAGCTTGCCTATAGTAGTGGTTTTCCCCACTCCGTTGACTCCTACCACCAGGATGACGTAGGGCTTTGACGAGTCCATGTCAAACTCCCTCTGCGCGCCAGCCATCAGCGCTTCGATCTCTTCGCGGAGCATGCCAGTCAGCTCTTCCCTGGACATGTATTTGTCTCTCGAAACCCTTTCTTCGAGGGCATCGATTACCTTGAGGGTGGTATCCACTCCCATGTCCGATTCTATCAGGGCTTCTTCGATAGCGTCGAGGGTGTCGTCGTCGACTCTCGAGCGACCGGCGATAGCCCGGCTGATCTTCTGGAAAAAGCTTAATGCCATAGCCTACAAATATACAAAAAATCCGACGCGGATGCGCCGGATCTTTCTATTTTGAGTATAGGAATTACTTCTTCTCGAAGTACTCCTTCGCCTTGGACTCCTCGACGAGGTGCTCGGTGAAAACGTAAGCGCCGGTCTTGGGAGATTTTTCCATGCGGATGCACTTGACCATGCTCTTGGCACCGGCCTTGGCTGCGAATGTTGCAACGGCTTTCTTTGCCATAGTTTATCCTCCTGAAAATTTACTTGATTTCACGATGTACCGTCACCTTCTTGAGGAAAGGATTATACTTCTTCCTCTCAAGACGTTCGGGAGTGTTCTTCCTGTTCTTGGTGGTGATGTAGCGGGACATGCCGGGCACGCCGCTGGCTTTCTGTTCCGTACACTCAAGGATGACCTGCACCCTGTTACCTTTTGCTTTCTTTGCCATAACTCAAAAAATTAAACAAGGTTAACATATCCTTTCTTCTGTGCATCGCGAAGGGTGGCGGCGAGGCCGTTCTTCTCGATGATTCTCATACCCTTGCAGGAAACCTTCAGGGTGATGTACCTCTGCTCCTCCTCGCTCCAGAAACGCTTGTTCTTGAGGTTGACGGAGAAGTCGCGCTTGGTGCGCAGCTTGGAATGGGCAACGTTGTTGCCTTTCATTCTCTTTCTTCCGGTTATTTGACAAACCTTTGCCATAGTTGTAT
>JAGCVW010000009.1 GCA_017962165.1 Bacteroidales bacterium
GCTTCGCCGAAGACGGTCAGCGAGCCGAACCGGCCGGTCGCCAGCGCGCCCTCCAGCATCTCAGGATGGTCCTCCTGATACACTGCCACCGGCACTGAGGCCTTGTACAAAGACTTGGGCAGGTGGAGCGCGGCCGAAACGCCAGTCGCGGCATCCTCGTAGCAGAGGGCTAAAACCAGTTTCCGGGCAGGATCGGAGCCCCATTTTTCAAGCATCCCGCGGACGAGTTCCGACGAGAGGTGACTGTCTATGAACTCCCACTCCACGTCGAGGAAATCTCCGTAGCCGTTTTTGGGCACATAGCCGGTGCGGCCGACAGGTGATATATAGGTATAGTGCGAAAGGTCGAACAGACTCTGATGGTTGGCTACATAGTTGTCCATCTTCTCCTGCATGCCGGTATCGACAAAGGAGATAACGGTCCGCCCGCCTTTGGGGAAATGGCAGATCTGCGCGGCGACGCTCGCGAAGGAGCGCCCTATGCGTCCGAAACCGGCTATTACGATATGCAGCGACTCTCCCTCGCCGGGCACGGGCAGGAAGTCCGTATCGACCAGCAACTGCTCGGCAAGATAGTCGCCGGTATTGACCGTCTCGACCTGAAGGCGCGAACCGTCTGTCCCGGGGAGGTAATTGAACACGTCCATGCTCGAATGCATTTCCAGGGTCACGTAGCAGGGGACAGCAGGGCCGTCGGAGCCGCAAATACCGGACAGCAGCCGGACGGTTCCCATGCTCACGGCGTCGTGGGCCTGCTCGCCGTCTTCACCAATCAGGTATATGCATGAGGCCGCTGCAGGGCAGGCGCTGCGAAGGTCGTCTTCATTGCCCCTCTCGCCGCGGTACCAGATTATACGCCTGCAGAAGCGTGCATCGTCGAGGGCGGTCTCCACTGCGTCGCGCAGCTCTTCCACGTCCGAAGAGGTCATCACGACTATGTCGCGTCCGCCGAATTCGCTGCGCATGGCCTTGAGCATGTCGACCAGCCTGCGTCCGCCGCCAAGGATCAGGACATGTCCCTTCACGCGGTAGCGCCTTTCGCCCTTGCGGTACTTCTCGGAGATGTTGTCGAACACGTTGGAGAAGGCCGACACGGTCAGGGCGTTCAGCACAAGGATACCGCCGAAGGCGATTACGATGCTGAAGATATCGAGCGCGAGCTGGCTGCCGGACTTCGCTTCAAGCGGGAAACCGCCCGGATCGAGGTACAGGTTCAGTATCTCCGTCCAGCCCAGCGCCCAGAAGCCTCCCAGAAGCACCAGCACCAGGAATAGCGCCAGCGCGATGCCGGCCAGCCATGCAAGTTGTTTGCCCTCTCCCTCGGAGAGTATGCGGTCAATTCTGCGTTTCAGCATATGCGTACTGTATGAGTTTATCTATTTCTTCAAGCCCGGTGTCTCCGCGGAATTTCCGGACAAGTTCCACACGCTCGGCATTGTCCGTGAACATCTTGCGGAAATTCTTAACCCACTCGTTGTCGGGATCTATTTCTTTCAGAAGGTTGCCGCCCTCGACCGCGGCGCAATAAGCCAGGTCGGCGACGCGCGCAAGGGGCTCCTGGGTCAATCCGAACTGCCATACTATGCCCTTTGATTTCATGAGTTCCCATGTGGAAAGGGTAAGGAGCATGTGGAATGACAGGTAAGTCTGGAGAGCCTCCGCCCAGCTGAAGAAGTTTTCGGCCCGGTAGAACAGCTGCATCGAAGGGATGAAGCGGATGAATTCTGCCAGTGCGCGCTCATGCTGCCCCTCGGTCATCAGGACGGACAGGGCGTTGATCATCACATTGTAAGACTTGAAGCGGGCTTCGAAAGCCTCCTGGCCGGGCTCAAGGTCGTCGACGATGGCGTAGTACTGGTCGAAGAAACTGTCGAGCAGTTCCATGCGTTTGTTCTTGCTGACCAGCGATGATTTTGTGCCGGCCTGGGCGACGAGAGGGAAGAGCGCCGTGAAGCGCTCCTTTGCGCTCGTCGCGCCCCCGCCGGCACCCCCGCGGAGGGCCTGCGCCTTATCTATCATGCCTTTCTTCTGATAC
This sequence comes from Bacteroidales bacterium, assembly GCA_017962165.1. Lineage (GTDB taxonomy): Bacteria > Bacteroidota > Bacteroidia > Bacteroidales > UBA932 > Cryptobacteroides. The sequence goes on from JAGCVW010000009.1 coordinate 2,036, forward strand.
AGCATGATAAGCAGGCTTGAGGCCATCGATATGAGTTGCTTCGATCCGGGGAAATCCAGCGAGGCGCTTCTGCGGGCTGCCTCCATGGCCTTTTCAAGATGGGGGATGGAATCCCTCTGCCCTGCAAGAATACTGCAGCAGGTGAAGGCGTCGGCGCCGGACAGGCTCTCGATATTGACATCCTCCAGCCAGGCGCTCATACGTGCGTGCAGCCTTTCGCGCTCCTCCTTAAGGTCGGCAAGAGCAGTCAGAACGTCCATTATTAACTGCAGACGCTGCTCTACAGGCAGGGCCTTGCAGTAGTTTTCGAAATCGTCAGAGTCGAGGTAACCCTCGCGCAGCAGCTGGCGTATCTGCGGTCCATGGAAACGGAGCATGTCGCTCATCTGCTGGCCATGGACATAGTCGCCCCCGACCATGTATGGTGCGAAATGCGAAGGCTCGCAGCCTCCAAGGGCGAAATACAGGCCCATGGTCTCACGCAGCGAATCATGCGGGTCGAGCGTAAGGATGTACTCTGAAATGTGCTTCTGGCGCTCGCCGAGACCGTCTTCGGGGCGGGTGATATATTTGGCCCTCCAGAGGTGGCGGGCATGGTCCTCATAAAAGAAGTCGTGCAGGAAGTTCATCGCGCGGTAGAACTGAACCATGTCCCAGTCCCCGCCGGCGAAGTGGGCCACGTCGCTTTCACGAAGGCCGCCCGGCGCCGCCGCAATAGTCCAGATTGCCTGGCGCATGTTCTCTCCCAGCGCGAGGTTCTTCACTATCTGGTTGACCATGAAGGTCATGATATCGTAGGTTGCGTCCGGCATCTCCTCCCAGATGTCTTCGAGATAGCCGTTGATGGCGTCGATCTGGCTGCCCTTCCTGCCGCGGATTTCGCGGAAGTCTTCCTGAGTGAGCGACTCGAAGATGCGGAAGATGCTATGGACCTTGAGGGGCGAGAGAGTCTTCTTCTTCGAAGTCGCGGCCTTGATCATCTGCTTCTTGATCTTCCCGGGAAGTTCGAGAAAGAAGGTCTGCTCATAGTTTACTATAAGCTCGGTGGCGGCGTCTTCGTCAGCCTCCACTCCAAGCATCAGTTTTCTCGAGAGGTAAGGATAGGCTTCGAGGACTTTTTCGCGGGCTTCGCTCTCGTCCTGGAGGTTGATCATGACATTGACATCGTCCTTGACATGGTCGAGCCATGGCATGTAAAGGTCCTTGGGAGAAGTAGTCTCCAGGGCCTCCACGTCGTCCATATAAATATAGATGTAGTCGTCTTCGGCGACCTCCTTGACCAGCTCTTCGAACAGGTCGAAGAGCTCCGGCTCCGGCATTTTGCCGAGCATCAGCTCGTCTTCTGGCAGGTCTTCACGGCCGACTCGCTCGGCCAGTTCGTGGATCCAGCGGGCAAGGACAGGGCGCATGGACGAGCTGTACTCAGACAGGCCGAACACGGCCAGAAGGCGGATGACATCCGTATCTTCGTCCCACTGCGCATAATCCTGCGCCATGTGGGTACTGGCGCCGTAGCCCTGGACATACCATACGGCGACATCGGACGAATCGTCCTCCTCTTCCTCTTCCACGTCTTCCTCCTCTTCTTCGTCGTCATCATACACATCCAACTCTATCGATCCGGGCAGCAGCCGCAGCAGCGTGGATTCTTCGAGTTCCTTTTCCCGGGCCCACCATGTGGCCGTTCCCTGCTCGTCTTCAAGGGCCGTCTCGGCCTCTATCTGACGGGCGAGCTGCTCGGTAACCATCTTCTCGAATTCGTCGGAGGTGAAGTGACCGTCCTTCCAGTCGAGATGGTAAGGCGTGCAGCGGTCGTCTTCGCCGCCGCGCTCGCCGAAGAGAGCATGGACCTTTGCCTTCAGGGCTTCCAGACGCTTGATGTTATCCGGATCCGAGTCGCAGAAGGTGGACTTAAGGTCTTCGGGTATGCCGTCGTAGGATGAGTCGTCGCGCAGGAAGAAAAGGACATGGGACGAGTCGAAGCTGCCCTGGGAGAGGGCGCCGTAGACTATCTCCATTTCCGTCACGGAGCAGCCGGCGGTGTCGGCGAGGATCTGACGCTCCTCGTCGGATAGGCCGGCCATGAATTCCCTCCAGCGCTCGACGGGCGGCACCCAGCCGTAGCGGCGGCCTATGAGACCGATGAAGAACGGGCGCGCGCTGTCGATGCAACTTGTACAGACGGACAGCACCTTGCGCTCGCTCTCCGCCTCGCTCATATTGGAGGTATTGACGCCAAGGCGAAGGTCTATCGCCTGAAGCTCCACCCTGCGGTCGCGGAAGCGCCTGTTCAGGGCGGGAATCACTTTGAACTTGATAACATCCCTCTCGAAGTCCATATCCTTGAAGGTAGACGACAGGAAAATGTTGTATCGGCGCCATGCGCCTGCGCTCTGATTACTCATACTTCGAATGTGGTTTATCGGTCTAAGATAAGAAATATATGTTAAGAAACACTATCTTTGATATATGAACTATACGGCTTTACAACTCCTGGTGGCTCTGGCCGCCCTCATCTATTTTGTAGTTACCCTCATAATCGTAAGGCGCAAGCCAGGCCTTTTGTGGCTTTGCGCAGCACTTGTGGCTCTCGGCGGAATCACCCTGTACTGGCAGGCATATTCGAGCGTCCAGCCGTTCATCCCGCATATTGTGATGAGCATCCTGACGGGTCTGGACCTGTTCCTGTTCCGCGCGTACACTATAGGTATGGTGTCGAACTTCTTCTTCGGAGAAGGCAATATCGGGCATCTTATCATTCTGTACGGTTTGATGCTCTGCGCAGTGTGGACGACCTCCCTGGCCGCAATCCACGTCTTCGCGCGCAAGCTCGAGAGCCGTATATGGCTGTGGTACAAGACCATAGGCCGTTCTTCTTCGCCGGTCCACCTCATCGTGGGCGTGAACCCGCGCAGCATCAGCCTGGCCCGCAGCCTCAAGGGCAAGGGGCACGTCGTTGTTCTGGACGACGCGGCGCCTGTCGCCGGGCCACGGGGGAGGATGGACTTCTTCGGAGTTTTGAAGGGCATCCGCGTCGAGTCGCCCCTGGTGGGCCGCCTTCGCCGCGAAGCCCCATGGGCCGCCGTTCTCAAAGGCACGCTCGCGCTACGCCGACTCGACCGCTGGCTCAGGCTCGAGACCACTTCCGTCTATCTGCTTTCCGAAGACTATTCGGCCAACATTGCATCTGCGTTGAGACTCGACCGCAGGGGAGTCGCTTCGGTGTGGTTTGTGGCGAACGAAGATGAACTGACGCTTCCTATTGATATTACTCATAAGAGATTGCATCTTATTGATCCTTCGGGGCTGGCGATTTCCAGTCTGAAGAGGGAAGAAGAGTTGTATCCAGTCCGCTGCGTAGATGTGGCCCGAGATGCTGAGGGACATCGTCTTGGATATGTCAATGGCGGATTCGATTCGGTAGTTGTTGGTTCGGAAGAATTTGCGGCCGGCGTGCATGGATTCCTGCAGGAATGGGCCGCCTTTGTCGGAAAGGATAAGAAACAGGTTCCGCTTGTGATAGATGTTCTGGAAGACATCCCCGCCGAACGCTTTGGGAGCCTCAACTGGGTCGGCGTCTGTTTCGACGACGACGAAACCACCATGCGAAAGGCGCTGGATATCGCAAAGCAACACTTTATGTCAGAGATCTCTCCACTCGCTACGCTCGGGCGAGATGACAATTCAACTGTCATTCCGAGCGAAGCCGAAGGCGGAGTCGAGAAATCTCCATTCCTTATCGCCGCACGCTTAGACCGTCCGGAGGTGTTCGCCGACACCCTGCGCTTCTCCAAAGAGAATTACGGCGTGGAGATAGTTCCTTTCGGGCAATTAGATAAAATTTGGACTTACGACAGTATCACCGGAGGCGACACAGCCCGTTTTGCCCGTATCTTCTACGACGGTTACAGGGAGTCTGCCGGAGGCGGTCTTGAATGGGATGAAAGAAATGCGAAGATTCTCGAATCCGACCACTCCGATTTGTGGAATGCGATGGAACTGCGGCGTAAACTCTCGCAGGACTACTCTGATTACTTTCACCGCAGGGTGAAGACTTATCTATGTGATTTGTTCCAGCCTGAATATGATGGTGTGTGGAAGGATATTCCCGTTAAGTTCGAAGGAAAGCATTACACCGGGGCCGACCCTGCCGTCGGCGCCGTCCTGGAGTACCTCTCGATCGGAGAGCATCTCCGATGGGAGGCCTCCCACCGCGCCGCCGGCTACCGCCCCGGCCCTAAAAAAGAAGAAGATCGCATGACCCATACGGACCTCGTTCCTTACGACGCACTCTCCGGCGTCGCTCAGCACTACGACTGGATCGTCGTTCGCACTTCCCTCCGCTTAAAATAGGGTTACTTTGCCCCCGCGGGGGCAAAGTAACCCTACTTAGTCACCTCAATCCCCAGCGCCATCAACTGCCTAAAGTAGCGACCATGACGGCTTTGATCGTGTGGTGACGGTTTTCGGCTTCGTCGAAGACGATGCTGGCGGGGGATTCGAAGACTTCTTCGGTCACTTCGACTCCGTCCATTCCGAACTTTTCGAAAACGTCGCGTCCGACCTTGGTCTCGAGGTTATGGTATGCAGGCAGGCAGTGCATGAACTTACAGTCGGGATTTCCCGTCTTGGCCATAAGAGCGGCGTTGACCTGGTAGGGCTTAAGCAAAGCGATGCGCTCTTTCCAGACCTCGTCAGGTTCGCCCATCGACACCCATACGTCGGTGTAGAGGAAGTCGCAGCCCTTGACGCCTTCGTCCACATTGTCGGTAACGGTAATGCGCGCGCCGGTTTCCTTAGCTATCTCCCTGCACTGGGCGACCAGCTCCGCGGCCGGCTGCAGCGACTTCGGCGCCACTATCCTGACGTCCATTCCCATCTTCGCTCCGCCGACAAGCAGCGAATTGCCCATATTGAAGCGGGCGTCGCCAAGATAGGCGTAGGCTACTTCCGACAGAGGTTTCGAGGTATGCTCCCTCATGGTAAGGAAGTCCGCCAGAATCTGGGTGGGGTGGAATTCGTTGGTCAATCCATTCCATACGGGAACGCCCGAATACTCCGCCAGTTCTTCTACCGTCTTCTGGGCGAAGCCGCGGTACTCGATACCGTCGTACATGCGTCCGAGGACGCGGGCCGTATCTTTCATGGACTCCTTAATGCCTATCTGTGAACCGGTAGGGCCGAGATAGGTGACATGGGCGCCCTGGTCGTAGGCCGCAGTCTCAAAAGCGCAGCGCGTACGGGTCGAAGTCTTTTCGAAAATCAGGGCGATATTCTTGCCGATAAGCGTTTTGTGTTCGCGTCCGGTCTTTTTGTCGGCCTTAAGCTCTGCTGCGAGGTCGAGCAGATACTGAATCTCTTCGGGGGTAAAATCGAGCAGCTTGAGGAAGCTGCGGTTTTTCAAGTCTACCATATGCTATTTAACTATTCTTGTTCCACAACTAGGGTTGCCGAGCTGCCCGGCTTCAGTGATTATGCACTCTCCGCCGCCGTTCTCTACGAACGAGATCGCGGCGCGGATTTTCGGAGCCATGGAGCCCTCCGCGAACTGTCCCTCCGCCATATACGCTTTGGCCTGGGAGACGGTGACGCTGTCCAGCGCTTTCTCGCCGGGCTTCTTGAAATTGACGTAGACCTTGGGCACGTCGGTCAGGATATAAAACTCGTCGGCGTTCATCCTGACGGCCGCGAGCGCGCAGGCGAGGTCCTTGTCGATCACCGCCTCGACTCCGCGCCGGCCGTCAGCCGAGCCGACGACAGGAATACCTCCGCCGCCTACTGCGACCACTATATTGCCTTCGCGCGCAAGTCGCTCGACGAGGTTGATGTTGTTGATTACCAGCGGTTTCGGCGACGCGACGACCTTTCTCCAGCCTCTTCCCGCTGAATCTTCTCGGTAAACAGCTGCGCTGTTACCTCGAAGATCCCCTGCCTGATTACAAGATGGGCATTCCTTGTAAAATGGCCCAACCGGCTTCGAGGGATTCTGGAACGCCGGATCGTCGGCGGCGACCTCGACGCGGGTGACGAGCGAGACTACAGGCCGCGAAAGCCCGGCCCCTCGCAGCACCTTCTCCATCGCGGTCTCGATCAGATACGCAATGGAACCCTGGGTCTCGGCGCCGCAGAAATCCATTGGCATGCTCTGCAGCCCGAAATCCCTGGCTCCGGCTTCATGGCGCAGCAGCGCGTTCCCTACCTGTGGCCCGTTGCCATGGCCGATGACCAGGCCGCAGCCCTGCTCCAGCAGGGGCAGAAGACAGCGGCAAGCGTCTTCGACATTGGCCAGCTGCTCGGCGTAGGTGCCTTTCTGGCCGGCCCTCAGCAGCGCGTTCCCTCCGAACGCAACCATCACAAGCTTTCCCATAACTAATCTCTGTATAAAGGAAGTGTGCTGCAACGAAGCAGTCCGCCCATCTTTGAAATCTCACGGTAAGGCACTGTCTCAACAGTCATACCCAGCCCTTCAAGCCATGCCTTGAGGCGCGTAAAATGCTCCTCTACGACCACCACATCCTCCGAGATGGAGAAGATGTTGGAGTTCATCCAGTACATTTCCTCCGTTGTCAGTTCAAAGACGTTCGAAGGCCCGAACAGCTCTACGAGATGCCCGGCGTCGCGCGGGTTCAGGAAACCGTCCTTATAGATGATCGCCTTCCCGCGCCCTACGGGCATGAAGGTGCAGTCCAGATGCAGGATGCCTTCATACGGGTCGGTGTCGCTCTTTCTCAGATTGAGAGGAATGATGTTTTTGCCCGGGAAAATCATCGCCAGGTAATCCAGCGCCAGCCTGTTGGTGCGCGCGGTCTTGACCTGCGGATAATCCTTGAATGCGTACTGGCCTACGAACAGGTAGTCGCCCCACAGGATAACGTCTCCGCCTTCTACGTGGACGGCCTCGGGAAGGTTGTATATCTGCTTGTAGTGGATCTGGCTGTAGATCTCGTCGTAGGCGTCGATTTCCTCCTGCCTGTCGGGGATGATGTTGGAGACAATGATCTTGTCGTCAATTACGAAACCCACGTCGCGCGCGAAAATCTGGTTGCAGCCATCAACGGGCGCGGGGCGGTGCACAGTCACCCCATACTTTTTGAGGACGGCCTCGAAGGCCCCCATTTCGCGTATGATGTCTTCGTCTTTGGGGTAGATTCCTTTCGAGGCGGATTCATATGATTTGGCATCGAAAGTCTGCTCCGGGGTGGGTGCGGGCCCGTTGGATTCCGGCCTGCCGAGCACTACGGCCCGCAGCCTTCCGGTTTCCGATGTTACATGGATATTCATAGCACGGAGTTAGTCAATTTTAACTGCATTCCATCCGTCGAGTTCGATCGAGCAAGTTTCGGCGCCGGAATAGCTTACCGTCTTGCTTTGACCGGGGGGCAGAGAGAAGAAGTTGTCCGACCACAGTACCGCGGGAATCAACTGCCCGTCGGCATCTTTGGCTTTGAGTATATTCTGGTAGGCAATTACATCCGAACGGTTGGTCAGCGTTACCGAATGTCCGTCGACTGTCATGTCGACCGTGGCTGTGGGCAGCGCGGCGACGAACGACAGGTCGGAGTATTCCGCGACAGGGGTCTGGTACCAGTTGCCATGGGCCCAGTCGAAGCTGTTGCCCGTTCCGATACAGTAGAAGTTGTCAGCCACACGTGCGCCCGAGGAGTCGAACAGTTCGAGCGAAATGTAGCACGGTCCTGTTATGGGGCCGCTGACCTTTTCCGGAGCGCGCGGAGCGATCCGGATATTCTTTCTCTCCCTGCGTACGAGCCTGGAATCAGGCCCGTAGATGCTCCAGACGGCGGTGTATATGCTCGTCGGCACGGTTTCGTCCACTGCCCACACGCAGCGGTCGCTATAGTTGTAGACCAGCTGCACGGGCGCGCAGGCCTTTTGGGCCCCGTAGTAGCCCGCCGTGGGGACGAGGTACCAGTCGAAGAGCTGCCAGTAAAGCGACGGCCAGGCGGAATTCAGCATCCACTGGACAATGCCGGTGGTACGGGGCACTGCAACCCTGAACGCTTCGAACATGGCGCGGGTGCCGTCATAGTCGAGTGCATGGGCCTTGCGGACGAAGTCCTCGAATCCGTCGGGCTCGCCGTACTGCCCGGTAATTGCCTTGCGCGCTTCGCGGGTCGAGTTCATGTCCTCGGTGGATGATGTGCAATGGCGGTCCCAGGCCTCATCCTGCGGCCAGAGGTGGTCTTCGCCCACCATGCGCCGGACCGATTCGGCCTGCGGGATGTTCATCCCGATTCCGGTTTCGGTATTGAAGCCGTAGTTGCCGCCGGCCTTGGTGTCGAGGTACCAGTACTCCGGTCCCACATACTCGTACGGACCGGCCATCTTCACGCCCGAGGGTCCGCCGTATTTGCTGGCAAGGCCGCTGGAAGAGCAGACGTACGGGCGGTATTCCAGCTGGTTGTACCAGTGCATGTAGGCCTCCTCGAGGCGTTCGTTGGGTATTTTGTCGGAGCCCATGCCCCAGCTGATGACGGAAGGGTGATTGCGCATCCAAATCAGCTGGTCGTGGAAGTAGCGGGTCGCGAGATTTTCCCATTCGGGCCCGTTGATGCAGCCGAACTTGCCTTGTTCGGGCAGACCGCAGTAGCCGGTCCACTCCCACTGGCAGCTCCAGCCGACCATGGCCATGAGGCCGAGGCTGTCGCACAGGTCGTATACCGCTCCGTCCTTGCTCCAGATGTTCTCGAAACGCACGGAGTTGAGGTTCATGTTCTTAACCATTTCCAACTGTTTGTGTGTGCGCTCGGGAGTGTCCTGCATGAAGATGTCGTCGGTCCAGCCCGCCGATTTGATCAGCACCGGCCTGCCGTTGAGTTTGAACAGGCGGTGGCCGTATTCGTCAATTTCGCTGCTGATGTCGCGCAGACCGAAACGGACGGAGATCTCTCCACGCGCTTCGCTTGGTCGAGATGACAGGGTTGTCATTTCGAGCGGAGCCGTAGACGAAGTCGAAAAATCTCTAGTGAAAGTTACCTTCAGCGTGTAGAGTTCCGGCGTGCCCAGGTCGTGGCTCCACCAGATGCGGGGGGCATTGACATTTTCGTTGATTATGACGGTGCGGGTCTCTTTGGGCTGCAGGGAGATTCTCTGGTTGAACTGTCCACTGTCGTATTTGCCTTCCAGGGTGCCTTCTGCGGGCCTGTCGCTGTAGTTAATCAGCGTCACCTCCGCAGTGAATGAGGCATCGTTCAGATTGTCCGGGTTCACATGCGGCCTGACGAACACGTCTGAGATTCTGACGTCGGGGGTGCTGATGAGGTGTACGGGTCGCCAGATGCCCATGCTTTCGTCTACCGGGCGGGGGTTCCAGTCTACATAGCCGACGTTGAGGCTCTGCCCGGGCGCTTTATGGACCCGGACTTTGAGGATGTTGCTTCGCCGTGCGATTCCGGTGATGTCATATTCGCGCACGCAGAACACGCCGTATGTAGTGTCTGCCGAGGCGATTTGTTTTCCGTTCACCCAGATGTCTGCAGAGTAGCCCAGACCTTCGAATCTGAGAGTGTTATGCTGGCCTTTGGGGGCTTTGAAGCGCGTTTTGAATATCCACGGCGAGTCGAAGATTGATTTATCGATGCCGAAGTAGCGGTCTTCCTCCAGGATGTTGTCGCCGAAGTATCCGGCTTCGTTCAGCGCACCGGCGACGGTGCAGGGGACCATGGCGTTATAGGCTCGTGAGTCTCCCTCGCGCTGCATTTTCCAGTGGGTAAGGTCTTTGCCCGCCGGAGAGCAGCACGCGCAGACCGTCACAGCGGCGGCCAGTAGCGTGGCGATTCTTTTTATCATAGGAGCGATGCGCCGAGGATGGGTACGTCTCCCTCCGGCATTGCGGTTATGGTAAGTTTGTCGAGGAAACGCGGATATGGATATGAGAAGCTCAGCTGGCGCATCATGGCCGGCTTGAACAGGTCGAAATTGTGTGCCACTCCGCCTCCGAACACCACGCAGCCGGGATCGTATGCGAACAGAACTATGGACAGCAGCTTGCCGAGATGGATGCCGAACTCGTCCATGAGGGCAAGGGCGTTAGTGTCGCCTTTCCTGGCGGCCTCGCCGGCATCCTTGGGGTTGACATTATGGGCTGTGAAGAATTTCTTCGAGCAGAAGTCTTCCAGGATACCGCCGTTGTAGGGAAGCGAACAGAGCTCGCCCGCGCCGCAGTTGGTTCCGTTGTAGATCTTGCCGTCGATGATGATGCCCATTCCGGTGCCTGTCCCGAGGGTGACTCCCACAATGACCGGAGAGGGCTTGTCAAGCAATGAGGCCGCTCCGAGTATGAAGCAGTTGGCGTCGTTGTTCACCGCTACGCTTATGTTGAAAGTCTTCTCCAGACGCTCCTTGAGCGGCACTACGGTCCATGACGGGATATTGGTGGCGTCGTAGACTATTCCCTTTCCGGCATCTACGAGAGTGGGCACTCCTACGCCTATCTTGGTGACTTCAGGCGTGACTATCTGTCTGATGGCATTTTCGAGATGGACGAGCGTCTCTTCGAGAGTCGCGTTCGGCGCGAAAGAAGGGACGGTAATCGTTTTGACAATCTTTTTGTTTTCTACAAGTCCGAGGTTAATGGTAGTTCCCCCGATGTCGATTCCGAGTAGCATATCGAGTTTTATGTGTTATTACTACAAATTTAGCAAAAAACTACAGTATTCCGCGCGAAGCCAGGTCTTTGCGAAGTACCTCTGAGTTTGTGAACTGCAGCGCCGGGATGCCAAAGGCTGCGGCCCCGGCTACGTTCGCGGCGTTGTCGTCTATGAAGAGGCTGCTTGACGCCCCGGCGCCGTAGCGGTCCAGCAGCCTTTGGAAGAACTCCGGCGCCGGTTTGAGCATGTGCTCTTCGCCAGAAACGAGCATGCCGTCAAGAAGGTCGAATATGGGATATTTGTGGCGCACCAGGCAGAATGTCTCGGCCGACCAGTTCGTCAGTCCGAGGAGTTTGTACCCGCGCGCTTTCAGCTCCGTGAGCAGCCCGCGCATCCCCGGGATCTCGTCGCCCATCATATCTATCCAGCGCTCGTAATACGCCTGGATCGCCTCTTTCCATTCAGGATACACGGCCGACAACTCGGCGATTCCCTGAGCGAACGGCTTCCCGGCATCCATCTGGGAGTTCCACTCGGAAGTGCAGACGTTCTTTATGAACCATTCCGCCTTCTCCCTGCTTCCGAAATATGCGTCGAGCATCCTGTGCGGGTCCCAGTCGACCAGCACCGACCCGAAATCAAAAATGATGGTATCTGTCATACTGAGCCCAAATTTACAACACTTTTTTCAGTTACTTTGCCCCAGCGAGGGCAAAGTAACTAAGAATTTGGTGGTTTTTGGGGGTTACTTTGCACTTTCGGGGGCAAAGTAACTATGGTGCATTAGATTAATCCGAGTTCCTTCGCCTTCAACACAAGTTCAGGCGTGTTGGCGACATCGAATTTGACGAGAAGTTTTTTGCGGTACCAGTTGATGGTTTCGGTGCTGAGGAAAAGGGCCTCGGCGATTTGTTTGGAAGTATAAGCTTTGGCGAGAAGCACAAGGATATCGCGCTCACGGTCGGTGATCGACGGCGCTTCGGGAGAGGGGGTGGGAACATCCGCCGCGGCATCCGGCTGGCGATGGGCACCGCGCTTCCGGCGGCTGAAGATGATTGCACATGCCAGGGCGGCCAGGACCAGGACGAGCGTGACGATGCCCCAAGCGAGCTGCTTCTTCTGCTTTGATAGCGCCATCTGCATCAGGTTGAGATTCTCCGTGCGGAAGTCCGGGCTGTAGTCCGGATGCGCCCCGTAGTAGTCGTCGGCCATGCGCAGGTACTTGAGCGATTTCCACGGCTTGCCCTTTGCCAGGTAAAGGCGTCCAAAGCCCTTCACGACGTCGATGATCATCAGCGAGTCGCCAGAAGCCTGGGCATAGTCCATCGCCTTCGCATACGCGTCTTCGGCTTGCCCGAGGTCGCCTTCGTCTACCCACGTCTCCCCGATGTTGTACCACAGGATCGAGTTGCTCTCGTTCCAGCCGTATTTGTCGAAGATCGCGCCCGCCTTCCGGTAGCACTCCATCGCCTGCGGGATCGAATCCATCATGTTATAGAGGTTGCCGATGGCGCCGTAGAGGGCCGAATAATAGTCGTCGACGAACTTCTCGCCGTAGCCCTCGGGGTTGGTGGGGGAGGGAGCCCCGGCGGCCATGGCATCGACTGCGGCAAGGGAGGCCTTGTAATAGACCATGGCGCTATCGAATTGCTCGCGGGAGTAGAAGTGCTGGCCCAGGTAACGCAGCGCGTCGGAGTCTGCGGCCTTCCACCCGCGCGGCTGGCTGATCTTAAGGGCCTTGCGGGCGTAGAAGATGCTCTTCTCGCGGTTGATCGGGCTGTAGCCCAGCATCAGGTTGCGGTAGTCCCTGTTCAGGCGGACGAGTTCCTGCTCGGAGGCATGGTCCACGGCATCCGGCGTCCATCGCGCTACCACCCTCTCGAGCGAGTCGAGGTTGTGGCCACGGCTGTCGTAGTACGCTCCCGCCGGCAGCGCCGCCAGGATCGCCGCGAGAGCTGTGAATATTCTTCCGAAGAGTCTCATTTTTCGAAATACAAAGATAGCCATTATCCAAAATGGTGGCGCTTTTCCCACCAGCGGGCCGCCCATTTCCACCAATATTGGTGGTGTTTTCCTACCCCATCCTTCCCACCTTTGTGAATTCGCGTAAAAAAGCAATAATCAACACTATTAACTATATGAAAAATGAAGAAAGGGAGACTTACCTCGCTCCCGTTACGGAAACAATCGAGGTTGTATTCGAAGGCTGCATAGCAGCGTCCGGACTAATCAATGATTCCGGAGAAAATGATGAAGTCGGCTGGTAAAATGGAGGAATTGAAAATGAAAAAGAATGCGTTATTATTGGCGGCATTTAGTTTAGTGATTTTTGCCTGCACGACTCCTGAAATTGAAGTCATAGTTAACGGCGGTGAACAGGAAGTCGAAATCGCTCCTGTTGAGCCTGCTGTTGAGATTATGCCCGACACCTTCATCGCTAAATCAGACACGGTAACCAAGGCCGGATTTGATTATGATTCCGTGAACAAAAAGTATGTCCATCATTGGACCGACGGCGATCAGGTTTACGTATTTCACGGCACAACTCGCGCTACATACTCCTGCACCAACGCCGCCACGGGAGTGTTTACCAAGGTCGTTGACAGCGAGACGGCGGTTAGTTATTCTTTCACGAAATACTGCGCCGTATTCGATAATTTGAGTACCGATTACTACGCTCCAAATGCAAACAATAGAATACGACCGGCTGTCGGGTCCAGTTATACATCCTCCGGCGATGGATATGGCAATGTAATGGTTGCCTGCTCTGACGACGGGGAGACCTTCGTTTTTACAAGCATCGTCGGCTGGCTCAAACTTCAATTAAAGGGAACAAAGTCCGTTTCTTCGATTGAAGTTTGGGGTAAAAACTATGAATCTACATACGGCTTGTGTAACGTTTCTTTTAATCTTGATCTTTCATTTGGAAAGTCCTGGTCTCTTGACGACGCAGGTAATACTGTGGAATTCTCTTCACCTGTCGCGTTAAACGAATCAACGGCCACAGCATTCTATGTTGCCCTCCCACCCGTATCGTTTGATGATGGATTGGATGTTATCGTTCATTATTCAGATGGCACGAGGTCCACTTTGGGGACGACAAATGCCGTTGAGATCACTGCAAATAAGGTGACTCCGATGGCAACTCTCAACGTGGTGAAGAATCTTGGGGCCAGCGAAACCGCCAATTGCTACGTCGTTACCCCTGGCAACCTTTACAAGTTCCCGACCGTGCAGGGAAATAGTGCTACGTCCGTAGGAACGGTGGATCATGTGTCCGTTCTTTGGGAAACTAAAAATGATTTCAGCACTGCTCCAAGTACCGGCCAGATTATTAACAATGTTTCTTATGCAGACGGTTACATCTATTTCTTTGTCCCTCAGTATAATATAGGAAACGCACTTATTGCCGCTTACGATGATTCCGATGAAATCCTCTGGAGTTGGCACATCTGGAAGGTTGCGTCTAATGATGTTCCCGGATCGGTTACTTATACCAATAATGCCGCCGGTACCTTCCTTGACCGTAACGTGGGCGCTTTGTCCAAGGACAAAACGCAAGGTTCTCTTACCTGGGGCCTCTACTATCAGTGGGGCCGAAAGGATCCGTTCCTCGGGGGAACTAATGGAGCTATTCCTTCGGAAAAGGGTTATGCGGCAACAAGTTACAGCCCTTCCGACAAAGTGGATGCAACCAATCTGGCTTACAAAACAATGTCGTATAGAATAAAGAATCCCACTGTTTTTGTGTATGACAATGGATCATCGACGATGTCTGCCGCACAGGAGTGTAGTTGGGCATATACGAATTCAGCCGGAACATTGACGCCGTCTAAAACGATTTATGACCCCTGCCCTCCGGGATATGCCGTTTCGACCGGCGCCAAGAACGAGGGCGCGAATGTACTTGACTCATATAGGGAATTGTATTGTTATTGGTGGCTGGACGGAGGTGCATCCAATTATGACAGCACTTATAAAGGTTATTCCATTGACGGGAACTGGTATCCGTATGAATCGGGTCTGGTATTGCCTGCCGGAACCTCATATCATGGGAATATGACCCCGTATGCGGCATATCATACAGTCGCTTATTCATCTTCAATTTGGTTCAAGTTCACCAGTAGTCAATATTATCCTTGGACAGATTCGAATATGCATATGCGTGCCGCGACCCCTATCCGTTGCCAGAAACTATAAACACTCAACAATATGAAGAAGTTATTTCTTTCGATTATGATGGCGGGGGCGATGATGTTCGCGCTGCCGTCCTGCACAGGACTTTTGGATATGTTGAACGAAGAGGGAGAGGAAGAGGAGAATGTAGATGAGAACGGAAACGGCAAGGCCGACGAGAACCTGCCGCCGTACTACAACTACAAAACCGAGGACTCGGGCAATACTATCGCCTTCTCCTTCAGCATGAGGGCTGGAAGCGAGCCTTACTACGACGTAAAGTACGAGTGGACTTTCAGCGTTGACGTCTGCACCAAGTCCATCGAAACCATCACCTGCAAGACCGAAACAATCGCCGTCCTCGTGGCGGCGGAGTACAGTGACGATCCTAATATGTCGGTTTCCGGAAAGAACATCATCATTGACGTCACCGAAGATTTCGCCGAGCAGACTAAAGATGAAATCCGCATCTGGATCCAGCAGCTCCAGGCCGCGATGGAAATCGTCAACGAACAGGCCACCAGCCCCGGCGAGTAGCAAATTTCGCAGAAGAGCCACACGATCACCCCTGCCAGAATGGTTTCTGGTGGGGGCTGTTGTTTGGCTGGGGGCGAAAAAGGGCGCAGCGGAACAGGGACCAGTCTCGTAGGCGGTTTGGCCGGGGGTCGATGTGTGGCTGTTTGGCGAAAATGGTCGAACTGCACTTAGCCTGCAGTTATTTCGACCCCCTAAGTGCAAAAAGGGCCGTTTTTGAACTTAGCCTGCATAAAAAACGACAGACTAAGCGCACTGCGACGAATGTTCGATGGCCTTAAAGGAGCGAAGCGACGTCGTCGGCATCAGCCGACCGGCCGGGCCGTGACTTTTGCCGATAGGCGAAAGTTGGAAAGGCGGAAAGGCCGCAGGGGGTGTCGGGGGATGCGTCATCCCCCGTATTTATAGATACCAGATGGAGTTGGGGTCGGCGGAACTTCTGACGCGCTTGACGACGAGGGAGCCTTCGCGGGTGGGGGTGATGAGCTGGGGGTAGCAGCCGACGGCCAGGACCAAAGTCTTGAGTTCGTCGCTCTGGACGGCGACCATTTCCAGTTCGTAATTAAATGACAGATCGATAAGGGGCAGAGTGCTCTCTCCGAGCCAGACCTTTTTCAGGTGGGGGAACTTCTGGAGGTCTTCGTAGGTCTTCACCTGAAACATGTGGATCCTGTATGAGGTGAGGTTCAGGACGGTAAGAGAATCGGCTTCGACTTTACTCAAAACGCCGTCGCCGTTGCGGTCGCCGGAGTGGAGGGCGCAGCGCAAAACCTCCTCGTCGGCGAATTTCAAAGACTGCGCGAAAGCACCATAACTGACGAATATCAGCGCTAAAACGACAATAACCTTTTTCATATCTATTTCAATTTCTCGGAAAACCGTACAAGCCATGGTGCCGCCAGAACCCTTGAGCACCCATCCCACCAGCGGGCGGGGAGAACGGCATGCCAAAAGACCATGGTCCTGGCAAAGGCTCCGGTGAGGTAGCGTGGGCGGGGACGGCGCGCGCGCACTGCTCGCATTATGGCGCGGGTTACCTTCGAGGGCGAAGAGAGCATGTTCGACGAGTATCCTTTGTGGAGAACGGCGGCCTCGCGGAGCGCCGCGTCCTCATAGGCCGTCCCGGCGGAGGACTCGCGCAGATGCTCGGCCGCGATAATCCCCCAGTTGGTCTTGATTCCGCCCGGCTCGATCAGCACGACGTCGATGCCGAACGGCTTGACCTCCATTCGCAGCGCATCGGACAGAGCCTCCACGGCATACTTCGAGACATTGTACCATGCCCCGAAATACATCGCGACGCGCCCGGCGACAGAACTGACGTTGATCACCCGTCCGAAGCCTCTCTCTCGCATCCCGGGCAGCACTTTGCGGGTAAGCGAAGCGAGCCCGAACACGTTCACGTCCAGCTGCTTGCGGGCCTCCTCCAGCGGCACATTTTCCAGCGCGCCGAAGTACCCGAAGCCGGCATTGTTGATCAAAACGTCAATGGCGCCTGCCTCTGAAAGACAAGCATCAATTGACGCTTCGTCGCAAACATCCAGCCTTAAGGGAGTCACTCCGAATTCCCGAAGCGGCTCCATCATTTCTACGCGCCGCGCCGCGGCAAAAACGGTATGGCCTTTAAGCGCCAGCTCCTTCGCGGTCTCGAACCCGATTCCGCTCGAGCCTCCCGTAACAAGTATCCTGTAAGTTTTCATGCGTCAGCGAAAGTCTTGCCGTCTTCAAGGACGACCTGAAGTTTACTATACTCCGAATGGAAATCATTCAAAAGCCGGTCCATGTACCGCGCAGCTTCGCGCTTGCACTCCGGCAGGTCATGGAGCAGATAATTGCCGCAGGTCTCCGGAGTAGTCGCAGGAACTTCGGTCTGCTCCAGAATCCATCGAAGGCACTCGATAGTCAGCCTGCGCATATCCTCGACCGTATACGAGCCGGTCATGATGACGTACATCCCCGTCATGCAGCCCATGGGCCCGACATAGACGACGTCGTCCTTCACCGAAGAATTCCGGAACCATGTCGCCATCAGGTGCTCCATGCTGTGCATGGCGGCCGGGGCGACCGCGGGCTCTTTATTGGGCTCCGTGATCCTCAGGTCGAAGGTCGTGAAACCCTTATCAACCCGGGAAACATAAATCCCCGGCTTCAACCTGGTATGATCGATGGTAAAGCTTGCGATAACTTCCATTATCCTTTCTTATTCAAAAGATAAATCACTCCGATAATCAGCGCCAGCACCAGCCCGTAAGTCAGGACTGCGTTGAACTCGTCGTTATACTTGAACCGGAGCCAGAAGATTCCATAATTTATCGCAAACAGCAGCACTCCGCCGGCCAGGGCAATCACGAGTCCCCAGACGGTTCCGCCTGGATTTACCTTCCATGAGCCGGTCTTGAAAGACTTGACCAGAATCCAGAAGAAGGGAATAAGTCCGACGAGGATTGAAATCACCAGGGCGATATTCATGCGCATCTGATTCGCTGCGCGGATTTCGGCGTCGCGCTGCTCCATCTGATCGAAACGGTCGCGGATAGCCTGAACCTCAGGAGTGATGTACTGCTCGTACATCTTCTCAATCTCATCTTCTGTTTGGGCATAAGCGACAGCGGGCTGCGGCTCAAAGGCAAAAGCCCCGAACAGCAAAGCGATAACAAAAAGGTTTTTCTTCATAACTACAAAGATAATGATTTGTTGTATCTTTGGAACATGATCGCTTCGTTCCTGATAGCCCTGCTTTTCCAACTCGCCCCTTCAGTGGTGTGGGAGGCCACGGTCGAGCGTGCGGAAAAAGACCGCGCCGAACTCGTGCTGACAGCAAAGATAGCCGAGGGCTACTACATCCACCCCACCTCCGATCAGGCCATAGGTGTGAGCCTCG
This sequence comes from Bacteroidales bacterium, assembly GCA_017962165.1. Lineage (GTDB taxonomy): Bacteria > Bacteroidota > Bacteroidia > Bacteroidales > UBA932 > Cryptobacteroides. The sequence goes on from JAGCVW010000009.1 coordinate 20,234, forward strand.
AACTTGCGGAGGGCCTGACCCCGGCGGGCGAACCGGTCGAGCAATTCGAGCCGGCGGACTACAAGGGCCAGGAAGTGGCCATGGGCACGTATGTGCTAAAGCAGGCGGTGAATCCAGGCGGCGCGGCCGAGCTTAAGGGCACGGTCACATGGAGCGCCTGCCATGGCGACGAATGCGGGGCGCCGGAGGACTATGAGTTCACCGTCGCGCTGCCGAAGACCGCAAGAGCCGGGGGCCTATGGTCGCTGATCCTGGAGGCCATCCTCTGGGGCCTGCTGATGCTGCTGACCCCGTGCGTGTTCCCGATGGTGCCGATGACCGTCTCGTTCTTCCTGAGGCAGAGCGGCTCGCAGCGGCAGGGGCGTCTTAAGGCATCGATGTACGGCCTGTTCATCATCCTGCTGTACACCGTCCCGATCAGCGTAATCATAGGCCTGACATGGGCGGTAGGCGGTTCCACCATCACCGCCGACATCTTCAACTGGCTCTCGACGCACTGGCTGCCGAACATAATCTTCTTCCTCGTTTTCATGGTCTTCGCCGCCTCGTTCTTCGGGGCGTTCGAGATCGTGCTGCCTTCGTCATGGGCCAATAAAGCTGACGCGGGCAGCAACAGGAAAGGTCTGCTGGGCGTTTTCTTCCTTGCCCTCACGCTCGTGCTGGTGAGTTTCAGCTGCACCGGCCCCATAGTCGGCACGGTCCTGATCAAGAGCACCCAGGGCGAGTTCTGGGCCCCCATGGTCACCATGCTCGCGTTCAGCATCGCCTTCGCGCTTCCCTTCACCTTGTTCGCGTTCTTCCCGTCCATCCTCAGTAAACTCCCGAGGAGCGGCGGCTGGCTCAACAGCGTGAAGATTGTTTTGGGCTTCATCGAAATCGCCCTTGGCCTGAAGTTCCTCAGCGTCGCGGACCAGACCTACCATTGGCATATCCTCGACAGGGATGTCTATCTGGCAATCTGGATAATCTGCTTCACATTGCTGGGATTGTATTTGCTGGGGCTGATTAAGTTTAAATATGATACGCCGATTAAAAAGTATTCTGTCGGCCGAATAGCGCTGATTGTCATCGATTTCGCGTTCGTTGCGTATTTGGCCGCGGGCTTTTGCGGCGCGCCCCTCAAGGCCCTCAGCGGTTACCTGCCGCCGATGGAGACGCAGCATATTCGGATAGGGAAGTTTGCGCCCGAGCCGATGGAGGCCGCCGTCCCCGATGGAACCACGCTCGACGGTTCGGAGCACCTCGTCGCCCTCCCCCACGGCCTTACCGGCTACGACAATCTTGACGCCGGCCTGGAGGCCGCCGCGGCATCAGGCAAGAATGTCTTCATCGACATCACCGGCCATGGCTGCGTGAACTGCCGCGAGATGGAAGCCCGCGTGTGGAGCAAGCCCGAAGTGCTGGAGAGACTGCGCGAGAACTTCGTCATTGTTTCGCTCTATGTCGACGACAAGACTCGTCTGCCCGAAGACCAGTGGGTAAGGACCCCCGAGGGCCGCGTCCTGAAAGATGTAGGCCGCGTGAACGCCCGGCTCGTCCTGGACCGTTTCGGCGTGAACTCCCAGCCCAACTACTTCATCCTCGACCCGGAGGGCAACATCCTCGCCGGGCCGCGCGGCTACAACCTCGACGCGGCCGCCTTCGCCCGCTTCCTCGACCTGAATTTTTAGTATATTTGCATAAACTGAAACCGCTCCGATAACATGAAACTGATCCGTGCCTTGATCCCTATAGCCATGAGCCTCTGCATGGTCGGCTGCAACAATGCCGGCAAAAGCTCTCCGGTAAAGTCTATGGAGGTCCTGTTCCCGACAAGGAACAACTATACCGAAACCTACAACTTCCGTTACGATTCCGAAGGCCGCCTGACTCTTGTAGAAAGATGCACCGTGGCCGAAGGCAGCAAACACACGACAAGCTGGAAATACTCCTACGACAGCCAGTCCCTCAAAGCCGCTGCCGAAGTGAAGGCCTGGAACAAGACCCGCAGAGCGGAGGTGCTTTTCCAGGATGACCTGTCCCATATGGTCTCCTTCACGATCGGAGAAGAACCCGATGCCGATCCCGCTACCGGCATCGCCTTCCTTGGCCAGACCTGGGAGGGCAGTTATACTGACGGCCGCCTCGCCCGCTCGCTTTTCGCCGACTTCACCTCCGACGGAGTCGATGCAGGCAAACTGACATGGGAAAGCGATTTGCTCCTCAAATACGAAGGCTCGGATCCCTCGGTATTCGAAGAAATCAAAGACATAGAATACAACGATACCCCCAACCCCTTCGACAAAGTCGATCCCGCAATCTACCTGCTGGGCATAGGGAACTTCTTCTGGCAGGGCCTCGCCGGCCCGCGTCCCGCCAGCCTCATCGGTGCTTATACCCATGTCGCCAGTGACCCCTGGGTTGAGGATATCTCCATGGACCATGTGGTGCTCGCCTACGAGACCGCCCCGGGCGGCCGGATTACCCGCATAGTCCAGACAGTCAACGGACAGACCGAAAAAATCGTGACAATCAGCTACTGATGAACCAGACCCTCGATCCCCACGCGCAGGAATTGCTTGCGCAGTACAAAAGCCTTCTGCCTATCTACGAGAAGATGGCGGAGGTCATTCCCGAAAGGCTTAAGGATTTCTTTGCCGAAGCCGGGATAATAGTTGCCGCAGTGGAGCACCGCGTCAAGGCGGAGGACTCCCTCGCCGGAAAGCTCAGGCTCAAGGGCGGCAAGTACAAGGACATCTTCGACATCACCGACCTGGTGGGAATCCGCGTCATCACCTTCTACATCGACGACGTGGACAAGGTGGCCTCGGTGCTCGAGCGCCTCTTCGAGATCGACTGGGAGAACTCGGTCGACAAGCGCAAGGCCCACGACACCGACAGTTTCGGCTACCTCTCGCTGCACTACATATGCCGCATCCCCGAGTCGTCCTACTCTGTCCCGGATCACCCGCAACTGAACAAAATCCGCTTCGAGGTGCAGATGCGCACCGTCCTCCAGCACGCCTGGGCCAACATGAACCACGACACCGGCTACAAGAGCGGGGTCGAGATCCCAAAGGTCTACCTGAGGAACCTCAGCCGCCTCGCCGGAATGCTCGAGCTCTGTGACGACGAATTCAGCCGCATACGCCGCGAACTGTCCGACTATCGCCGCAACGTCCAGAAGCTGGTCTCGTCGGGCAACCTGAGCGAAGTCACTCTGGACGGCGACTCGTTCAGAAGTTTCCTTACCATCAAACCGTTCGACCGCCTTACCCGCCGCATTGCCTCGGTCAACCAGGCCGAAATCCAGGATGTCGACCTTTCGAGCTTCCTTGCCATTTTCAAGGCCATGCGCTTCGAAACTCTCGGCGACATATCGGACCTCATCAAAGAGTACTCGGAGGCGGCCTACCAGATCGCCTGCTTCCAGATCGGTCTGACGGACATCGACATCATCGCCTCCAGCCTCGCCCCGCAGAACCTCTGCATCGCCTTCATCCTCAAGAAGGGCTGGGGCGCGGTCGGAATCAAGCATATGCTGGACGTGCTCAACGGCGAGTCTGAAAGCAACGCAGCCATGGCCGACTTCCTGGTGGAACAGTGCAAGGACCTCCCGTTCATGAACCAATAAACCCATGGCGAACAAACCTCTCGATACTCAGTTGCTCGACCGCGCAATCATCTTCGCTGTCCGCGCCCACTCGGGGACGGAGCGCCGCGGCAAGGGCTACCCCTACATCGTCCACCCGCTCGAAGCGGTGGAGATAGTCGCGACGATCACAAAAGACCAGGAGCTCCTTGCCGCGGCCGCCCTACACGACACCGTCGAGGACACCGACGTTACCGTTGAGGATATCCGCGCAGAGTTCGGCCCGCGCATCGCGGACCTGGTCGCCTCCGAGAGCGACACCTTCGAAGAAGGCGTCAGCGAGGAGGACTCCTGGCACGCTCGCAAGCGGGCCGCCATCGACCGTCTCACAAGCGCTTCCCGCGACGCTAAGATCGTGGCGCTTGGCGACAAACTCTCGAACATGCGCGCAATTGCCCGCGACTACGCGCTCATGGGCGATGGCCTCTGGAACATCTTCCACGCCAAGGACCCTAAAGACCACGAATGGCACTACCGTGGGCTCGCGGACTCGCTCAAAGAACTCGAAGACACCTTCGCATACAAAGAATTCGTACGGCTCATCGACCAGGTATTCGGCAATAAATGACTTTGTTGGCATTCAACCTTAATCCCGAGAATCTGGCCCTTCTGGGGTCGGCGCTGATAATAGTGGCCATCCTGGTCAATAAAGTCGGCGCCAGGGTCGGCCTGCCGTTCCTGCTCCTCGCACTGATTGTCGGCGTAGTGGCCGGACCTGATGTAATCGGAATCCACTTCGACAATTATGAGAATGCAAAGTCCATTGGCCATCTGGCGATGACCATCATCCTTTTCACGGCAGGATTCGAGACTTCATTTCCCAAAATCAAACCGATTTTCTGGCAGGGCGTCGTGCTCTCGACAGTAGGAGTCATACTTACTGTCCTCATCACCGGATTATTCATTTATTTCGTTCTCGGCCGCCCGTCCATGATGCTCCACTCCATCGTACCAGCCCTTTGCATCGGCCTGTTCATCATGCTCGTGGCAAGGCCGGCGGGAGTCCTCCTCTCGATGCTGCCATTCCGAAACTTCTCATTCAAGGCCAGGCTCTTTACCTCCTGGGTCGGATTGAAAGGAGCGGGCCCCATCCTGTTTGCGATTTACCCCATAGTGGCCCATATCGGCGGAGGCGTGGAACTTTTCAACATAGTGTTCGTGATAACCCTTATGTCGCTGCTCATTCAAGGCACGACTCTCCGTCCGTTTGCCCGCCTGCTGCGCCTAAGCTACGACGAAGACCCGGTGACAGAAACCTTCGGAATGGAAATACCGGACGAAATGGGCATGCTCCGCGACCACACCGTCTCCGAAGAAGATCTTGCCGGAGGCAATACCCTGCGCGACCTCCATCTTCCGCATGGAATCCGCGTGATGATGGTGCGACGCGGCGGGAAATTCCTCATGCCCCACGGCAGTATGACGCTGGTCCCAGGCGACAAACTGATTATCATAATGGGAGATTCAGACGATTGACAGAATATGGAAGCAATTAAGATATCACTCAACGATTACGTCCTTTCCGGCGGCGGCGCCAACGGAGAGAGCTACGACCACAAAACCGACCCCTCGGTGATGCTCAAACTCTATTTCCCGGGCAAGATCCAGCAGCCGCTGGACGAGATGAAGCTGGCCCGCAAGGTCTATGAGACCGGGATCCCGACACCCGAACCCGGTGAATATGTGGTCACAGAAGACGGCCGCTACGGCATCCGTTTCCGCCGCATCCTCGGCAAGAAATCCTACTCGCGTGCAACTGCCGACGAGCCGGAAAAGGTCGCGCAGTTCGCCTCTGAATTCGCTCAGATGTGCAGGGAACTCCACTCAATCCATGTAGACACGTCCGCGTTCGAAAATGTCAAGGACCGATACTACCGCCTGCTCGGCGAGAATCCGTTCTTTACTCCTGCCGAAAAAGACAGAATCAGTCGCTTCATAGCCGACACCCCGGACGAGGATACTGCCATCCATGGCGATCTCCAGTACTCCAACGTGATTTTCGTCGGTGACAAGCGCTATTTCATCGACCTTGGGGATTTCTGCTGGGGCAACCACCTCTTCGACGTGGGAATGGTCTATGTCTGCTGCTGCCTAAGCGACGAAGAGTTCATTAAGGAGACCTTCCACATGCCCAAATCGCTTGCGATCAGGTTCTGGGAGAACTTCGTCCCCGAGTATTTCGGCGCCGGCGTTTCGGTTAAGGAGGCGGAAGAACTGGTGCGCCCCTATGCCGGACTCAAAACATTGATTATCGAACGCGACACACACCGCCCCATGCCTGAATTCAGGGAGGCGTTAAGCTCTGTCCTATGAAGTTCCTGAAGAGTATCAAGCCCCTGCTGCTGGTAATCGTCGCCGCCCTCACCCTTGAGGCCACGGCGCTGGTCCAGATGTACTTCTCCCAGAAGGGAATACGCGAAGAAGCTTCGATGAGGGCCGAGAGCCAGCTGGAAGCCACACGCAACAAGATACTTATCATCATCGACCAGGCCGAGGCGGCGGTGCGCAACAGCCAGTGGATCGCCCAGTGGTGCCTGGATGTTCCCGACAGCATGGAGCGCGTATGCCAGAGGATCGTGTCCGATAATCCGGTGATTGTAGGCTCCACTATGGCCATGGTCCCGGGTTACCTGCCCAAAAGGCGGCTGTTCTCGCCCTACGTCTACCGCGACGAAAACGAAGAACTGGTGTGCCGCTCGCTCGCTACCGAAGAGTATGATTACCCCTCGCAGGAGTGGTTCGTAAAGCCGATGGAACTTGGAGCCGGCTACTGGTCGGAACCGTATATCGACGAGGGCGGCGGAGAGATGCTCATGACCACATATTCGCTGCCGATCTACGATAAGAAAGGTAAAATAGCCGGCATCCTTACCGGCGACGTCTCGCTCGAGTGGCTCAAGGAACTTATCGGCAGCATAAAGGTTTACCCTCATGCTTTTTGCCTTCTGGACAGCCGCGAAGGCAATTCCATGGTGGGCATACCGCCGGAGGCCACCGGCATCGAGGAGGAAGTTTTCGTTTATGACGCCACGGTCGACCGCACCGGTTGGAAGATATCAATCGTGATTCCGGCATCCGACATGTTCGACGTGCTGCGCAGCACGGGCTTCATCGTGATGATACTCCAGATCCTGGGCCTTGTCATGATCATCCTGATGCTTCGCTCCTACATCAAGGGACAGAAGCGTTACTCGGCTCTTGACCAGAAGCGCAAACTTGTCGAAGGCGAGCTCCATATCGCAACCGGGATACAGATGTCCATGGTCCCGAAGACATTCCCTCCATTCCCGGAGAGGAGCGACCTGGATATGGCCGCGACCATCGTGCCCGCAAAGGAAGTAGGCGGCGACCTTTACGACTTCTTCATCCGCGACGAGAAACTCTTCTTCTGCGTGGGCGATGTTAGCGGAAAGGGTGTGCCGGCGGCGCTGGTTATGGCGGTTACCCGTACCACCTTCCGCAACCTGTCCGCGAGCACTGACAGCCCCGGCCGCATAGTGCGCTCGATGAACGACAGCCTGTCGTCCATGAACGAAAACAACATGTTCGTGACGCTGTTCTGCGGCGTGCTCGATCTTCAGGGCGGCCTGCTGCGCTACTGCAACGCCGGCCACAATCCTCCGCTGATCCTGACCGGTTCCATCAACATCCTGCCTGTAGTGCCCAACCTTCCGCTGGGTATCATGCCGGGCATGGATTTCCAGGAGCAGGAGGTTGAGCTCAGTTTCGACGACGCCATCTTCCTGTATACGGACGGACTTACCGAAGCCGAGAACATTGCCCACGAGCAGTTTGGCGAGCAGCGCATGGTGGATGCGCTCCATGGCCGGAAGAGCGCCGCGGACCATCTTGAGAGCATCAAAGGCCGTGTCGCCGAATTCGTGGGCGAAGCTCCCCAGAGCGACGACCTCACCATGCTGTTCATCCATTATCTCCCTTCCGCACGCCATCTGGTCCTGAAGAACGATATCAGCCAGATAACCCTGCTCCAGACCTTTGTGGGCGAGGCGGTCAAGGCATCAAAACTTGACGGATTGCTTGCCCCCGGCCTGAACCTGGCGCTTGAGGAGGCCGTTACCAACGTAATCAACTATGCCTATCCGGAAGGAGTTGAGGGTTCTGTCGAGCTTGACGCGGAGGTCGGAGAAGACGCGCTCGTCTTTACTGTTACCGACAGCGGAAAGGAATTTGACCCTACAGCCCGTCCTGAAGTGGATATCAACGAGGGGGTCGAGCAGAGAAAGATAGGCGGACTCGGAATACACCTCGTAAGGAATATCATGGACGAGGTGAGCTACGAAAGGCGTGACGGGAAGAATATTTTGAAATTAACCAAAAAGTATTGATAAAGATGGAAGTTAAGATTGAACGCGAAAACGGCGTGGTTACCGCACGGCTTATCGGTCGCCTTGATACCCCGGCCTCCCAGGAGGTCGCTCCCCAGATTGACGGGCTGGCGGCAGATGCGGCCGGCACTATTATTCTGGATTGTACGGAACTGTCTTATATCTCCAGTTCGGGACTCCGCATCTTCCTTTCGCTTCGCAAAGCCGCCGCTGAAAAAGGCGGAAAGGTGATTGTCCGGAACATCTCCAACGAGATTCGAAGCGTGTTTATGATGACAGGGTTCCTTAACCTTTTCGAGATTCAGTAATGAAAAGGCTGCTTATCGTTCTCGCGCTGATAGGCTTAGCCCTCAGCGCCGGCGCTCAGTCGCTTGCCCGCGCCGAGTTCGGTATCAATCTGGGCCAGGCAGGATCGTTCAGCGAGTATGCCCGTTTCGGGATGGGCGCCAGCCTCATGGTCGAGGGCTTCTATCTGGATGTCCTTACCACCGAAGCGCAGCACAGATATGCCAGGTCGAGCGATACGAAATGGCACGACAACAAAGCGATTTGCACAAATTTCGGTTACCAGATTCCGGTTTTGAGTTGGCTTCGCATTATGCCCCTGGTCGGCTATGCCCAGACCAACGACGGCATCACCGATGCCTCGAAGACCATTTACGACTGGGACGAAGATTCGCTCGACGTTTACCATCCCTACAAGGTGACTCCAGGCAGCCGCAAGCATTATTTCAACTACGGCGGCGGCCTGTCGATTCAGCCGTGCAGGTGGTTCAGCATCAACCTGATCGGCACGCGGCACGCCTTATACGGCGGTATCGCGTTCGATTTTATGGCTTTTGCCAGGGACGGTCAGTAGGCTCTATCTGAAAAGAGTAGGGGCCAGAACTGCCGCCGTCGCGATTAATTTGTAAAGAAAGGTCTAATTTCCTTATTTTTTTAACTTTGTGTGTCTAACAGTCATTGTTATTATGAAAAAACTCTTGATAATTCTTTTTATGGCAGCCTGTCCGCTGCTTGCTTTCGCCCAGGAAGACGCTCAGGCTAACGACCAGACGGTCGCTTATTTTATGGGCGGCCTCAATATGCACTCCATTACTGGAGATGACGTTAATGCCGCCGACAACCGCGGCTTCGGCTACAATGTCGTCTTCGGCATTCAGAAACCACTGGGACAAAACGAAAACCTGTATTACGGCTACGAAGTCGGTATGGGTACCAGAGGCTCCTGGACCGTGAAGGACGGAGTAGACAGTAAGATGGTGGACCACGCCATTCAGATAGGTCTGAATCTTGTCTACAAAATCCGCATTTCCGGCACTCAGTCTCTGGATTTCCACGTAGGTGAAGTAACTACTGCGGACATGTTCGGAAAGACCGTTACAACTGCCAAAGTCGCGGGAGACACCTATACGAATGAGACCAAGCTTAAGGACTACGGTTCCGGCTTCCGCATGAGCGATATTACTTTTGTGCCCGGTCTTACTTTCTGGTTCGGCAATTTCGGTGTGGACGTAAGCTGGCAGCGCGGCCTTATGCCCATGTCTACCGACACGGATATCTGCCAGTCCAACCTTCTTTTCCGCCTGGCACTCAAATTCTAAAGGCTGTTAAACCCTCCGCCTCCGAGTGTCGTGTCGATTCTCAGAATAGCAGGCTCCATCAGCCTGCTGTTTTTCGATGTGGTCGGAGGGGCATTTTATCAGAACGAAGCAAGTTATTTAGACAAAAGTGCCCAAATTTGGTGAATAGAGAAATAAAGACCTTGTAAATGCTTGAAAATTAGCAATTTACAAGGTCTTATTTGTGCCTCGGGCGGGGACGTCCAGCCATTATCTACATCTCGCAGCTGATGGTCTTTCCGTCCGGAAGGGTGAAAGTGATGCTGCTAATGCCGATGGCGTCGTTGCGTACGGTGTAGGTGGCGCCGGCAAGAGCCTCCTCCTTTATGGACTCGAAGGCCTCCTTTAAGGCTGGTGCCTGGTCCAGTGGAATTGCGACTGAGAAAGCGTTCCAGCCAGCCGGAGAGAAGAACACCGGGAAGCACTCCCGTTCGGCGTCGTACTTGCCCAGCGTAATCTTCACACCCTTTCGGAGCATCTCCTGGAGGTAGGTGACCTTGGCATCAGCCAGCTTATCCTGAACGAAGGCTTCCTGCAGGGCAGGATCGGCCTGGCGGGCCTCGAAATGGTCCTGTTTTTCAAACTCGTCTTTGTGGGTCTTGATGTACTCGGCCTTTCCCTCATACCACATGGAATAGGAAATATTGACATACTCTTTTAGAACCTCATCCACAACCACTGGGTCCAGATACAAAGCCGGTATTACGTCATTTCCATCCAGGTCTATCACGCCGTAATAATCTCCCTTGTCCGCAATGATTAAGTGTTTGGTTGCAGTTCCCTTCGTCAACTTGCGGGGGCCCAGGAAGCTATGTCCGGCAAAACGTGGAACCGGATTCAGATTGAAATCCAGGGCCTTATAGCTGTACTCGGAGTAATTCTTTCGCCCGGAAGCGAAGTGTTCCTCTATGCTGCCAACTGCCTCCTTGTCCAGCACCCAGAGGAAGTCCCCGTTCCCGGAGACGGTAATATTCAGGACGTCTTTCAGGAGCTGGCGGCCATCATACGCGTAAAGGTCGGTCACAGGGTAATTGTGGACGTTTTCCTGCACGCCCCACGGCGTCTTAACCTTGGTGGTGCAGCGCTGCATGCTGGTTATGCCGAAGACAGGAATGTCGTCGTAGAAAACAAAACTGCCCTCTGGCAATTCAGCCACCTGCTGCAGCTGGTCATTTTCAATTTTATAGAGACCGTACAGATTGTTGAATCCTGTGCCGCGTATATGCTTATACTTGTAGGTAATCCTCCCATTCAAATAAAGCAGGCCGTCCATTTCAGGCGGCGTATTGCGCTTGGAAGAGTCGAAGAAGAAGATGCGGCCCTTGCCATGCCAGGAATCCTGGTCTTTCTTGAGATAGGTGATGCCGTGGATGATTCCCTCATAGGCATTTCCATTGGAGATTCTCTTTGCCAGGCTCTTGCTGATGACGGGAATGACGTACTTGCCAGTAACTTTGTTCTTCAGGGAGATGGAAGCCTGGTCGTCGGAATAGGTGACGGCACCGTCGGCCGCGATTACATAATCTCCCCATTCCCAGCAGGTTTTGTCGGTTTCCTTGCCCGGGTCTGCGTATTTGGTTTGTGCTTGTGCTGCTAAAGCAATGGCCATCAGGGCCAATACGGTGATTAGTAAGTGTTTCATAACTCAAATATATACAATATTCTCAATATGGCGGGCATAGCTGTTTTAGTCTGCTATTATATGAGTCTCTAATCTCACTTGAAGGAATATATATGCGATTGGCCTACGGCTGAAATCCGCGAACGTGCCACACCAACGCCTCTGTCAGAGCACAATCGGCGGCCTATTGTTGTGTGGCAAGGGGCAAAATAGCCCGTCGCCACACGTTCAGGTGCGCGAGAAGGTGGCATGATGGGGGTAGATGTGTGGCGCGGCTGCGAAAGCCAATAATCGGCGCTAAATAAGGCGAAAATGTCGCCGGCGAAAGATGAATAGTTGCGAGTTTTTGGACAACAGGTATATAGTCCTCTATTTTTGCAATAATTCACCGATTTTTGCCGATATCGGCAAAAATTGCTATATTTGTATGTGATTTACAGAAGAAATTGCCGGTAGATATGGATTTATTATCAGTCAGCGAATTTGCTCAGCAACATAATCTGGTGGAGCGCACTGTCAGGAACTGGTGCGCCGCCGGGAAGATTGATGGGGTTGTACTTATAGGAAAGACCTGGAGTATTCCTGCCGATGCGCAGTTGCCGCGAAAAGGCAAGCTGAAAGAGAGCCCATTACTGAAACGTCTGCGTGAAGAGAAGGAAGGAAAGATTAGCGGCGGAATCTATCACCGTACCCAGATAGACCTCACGTACAACTCCAACCATATAGAGGGAAGTCGCCTGACACACGAACAAACACGGTATATCTTCGAGACTAACACTATCGGCATTACGGAAACAAGTATCAGTGTAGATGATATCGTAGAGACTACTAATCACTTCCGTTGCATAGATCTCATTATAGATCGAGCGGAGGAGAAACTCTCCGAGCTCCTTATAAAAGAGATCCACAGACTGCTTAAGACCGGAACATCAGACAGCGGCAAGTCCTGGTTCAATGTTGGAGATTATAAAAAATTGCCGAATGAGGTAGGCGGGAATGCCACATGCCCCCCGGACGAAGTCCATGCACGGATGAAATCCCTCCTTTCTGCCTACAACGCAAAGTCTTCAAAAACGTTGGAGGATATTATTGACCTCCATCAACAGTTTGAGGCTATCCATCCATTCCAGGATGGAAACGGCAGGGTAGGAAGGCTGGTAATGTTCAAGGAATGCCTTGCAAACGGGATTGTACCGTTTATAATAACAGAAGAACTTAAGATCTTCTATTACAGAGGTCTTAAAGAATGGGGCCACATTAATGGCTATCTCACAGATACTTGCCTCTCGGCGCAAGACAACTATAAAGCGTTACTTGATTACTTCAAGATTAAGTATTAGCCGGCACTTGCCGAAGATCATATCTGTTCTCAGAATAGCAGGCTCCATCAGCCTGCTGTTTTTCGATGTGGTCGGAGGGGCATTTTATCAGAACGAAGCAAGTTATTTAGACAAAAGTGACCGAGAAAATTCGTATACTTGTATTCGCAAAATCGATATTTGTCTGACAGATTTCCAAAGGAACAATCATTAATGAAAATAAGACTAGAGAGGCCGGAAGATTACCGTGCGGTTGAGATGCTTACCCGTGATGCTTTTTGGAATGTATATCGGCCGGGGTGCACAGAGCACTACGTGCTGCATTGCTTCAGGAGCAATCCGGACTTCATTCCGGAACTTGACTTCGTAATGGAGGATAATGGCAGGTTGATCGGCCACGTGATGTTCTGCAAGGCAGAATTGATGCTGCCCGACGGTACGCACAAACCTTCATGGACCTTTGGCCCAATCTGCATCCATCCCGACTTCAAGAGAAAAGGGTATGGGCTGCGGTTGCTGAACTATGCGCTGGACCAGGCTCGTGAGATGGGCATCGGCTTCCTATGTATGGAAGGGGATATAGAATTTTACAAGCACGCCGGATTCTCGCTTGCAAGCGGTTTCGGCGTCCACTATCACGACTTTCCCAAGGACGATCCTGTTCCTTTCTTCCTGGCACAGGAGCTGATTCCTGGCTGGCTTAAATCCAACGGTATAGAAGAAGCAACGTATTATCCTCCAAAGGGATACTTCGTTGCCGATGAGAACCCGGAAGAATTTGAAGCCTTCGAGACCACCTTCCCGGCAAAGGAAAAGAAGCGCCTTCCCGGACAGCTGTTTTACGATGGGGTGATGGAAACCGACCGTATTATTCTCCGCCCGTGGCGGGACAGCGATGCGGCCGTGCTTTATAAGTGGGCGTCGGATCCCGATGTGGGGCCCCGCGCAGGATGGGCTCCGCATCAGTCCGTGGAAGAGAGCTTGGAAGTAATCCGGACCGTCTTCAAAGATGCGACCAACACCTGGGCAATCGAGCTGAAGGAAACGGGAGAAGCGATCGGCGCGATGGGTTACGGGCCATCGTGCGAGTGCAATCTGCCGGCACGTGACGGCGAACCGCTCATCGGTTACTGGATAGCAAAACCCTATTGGAACAAGGGCATCTGCACAGAAGCGCTCGGGCTGATGATTGAGCACATCCGGTGCAGGGCCGATATCAAATCCCTTATCTCCGGGCACTTCATCGACAACCCTGCAAGTGGCCGCGTGATGGAAAAGTGCGGCTTCATCCCCACCGGAGAGACCGTAATCGACGAAAGTCAGTATCAAGGGAAAGACCGCCCTATCCGGGTGCTTCGTCTGACACTTGGTTAAATTTTATTTCTTTACAAGAGTCCGCAATATGTCAGCAGACCGTCCCATACTGTTTTGCGAGGACCGCCAACAGTGGCGGAAGTGGTTGGCGGAGCATTTTGAAACTGAGGCGGAGATCTGGCTGGTATTTCCTGTAAAGGCGTCAGGGGAAAAGGGAGTCTCCTATAATGATGCGGTGGAAGAGGCGCTTTGTTTCGGCTGGATCGACAGTACGGCCGGCACTCTTGACAACAGGCATCAACTCAGGCATTTTACCCCCAGAAGGAAAGGTAGCCCCTATTCTCGGCCCAATATCGAGCGTCTTATCTGGCTGGATAAAGTCGGGCTGATTCATCCGACGGTTCGCAAATCCGTCATCGGCTTGATTCAAACGCCGTATTCTTTTCCTGAAGATATCCTGGCCGAACTCCGGAAGGACGCAACCGTGTGGCGCAATTATTCTGCGTTTTCGGAACCCTACAAAAGAATAAGGGTGGCTTATATAGATGCAGCCAGAAAACGGCCGGAAGAATTTCAGAAAAGGCTTGCCAATTTCATCAGATTCACAAAGCAGAACAAACTGATTGTCGGATATGGCGGCGTGGACAAGTATTATTCCGTCGGCTAATGATGAAGCACCTTCCCAACATCATATCGGCCCTGAGAATAATCGCCGCAAGCGATGCTTTTTTATGTGCCTCGGGCGGGAACACTAAGTTGTTTACAGAAAAAACTGATAGTCAATTAAATACCAAGGCGTACTAGTAAATTCGGGTAACATTTGGGAAACATTTTTGTCAGTCTGTGTCTTTCTATTGCGTTAATTGTCAATAA